>JAZNGP010000077.1:0-49853 GCA_045576475.1 Bacillus sp. (in: firmicutes)
AGCTTGTGAAGAAAATAGGGATTGACCCGTAAAGAATCAAAAAAAGGCAAAATAAAAAACGGGAATGAAATCTGTTTGATTTCATTCCCGTTCTGTTGCTTATATGACGTTTATTCAGCTGATCCCAAGCGCTATTTTAGCGTAGCGGGAAAGGCGGTCTTTGGACCATGGCGGATTCCAGACAATATTCACTTCTGTATCCTTTACTTCCGGAATATCGGAAAGAGCTGTTTTCACTTGGTCCACAATAGTGCCTGCAAGCGGGCATCCCATTGAAGTGAGCGTCATGGTGACGATTGCGATACCTTCTTCGTTCAAATCTATATCATAAACCAAGCCAAGATTGACGATATCAATTCCAAGCTCCGGGTCGATTACTTGTTCCAATGCACCCATTAGATTATCTTTCAATTCTTGATCCATATGTACAACTCCTTTTCTACTCATTTTAACAAAGATTTCACTCGTTTCAAACTATTAGCTTTTACAGATTGTTTTTCAAGAAATGGACGGCATTATAGACCGCATCGTTCGGGACTGCATGCCCCGCCTTATCATCCAATTCAATGGATATCGGGATCCCCGTCTCTTCATACAAGGGCTTAAGCTTCCTATAGAAATCATATGTATTCTCATAAGGGACCGTCTCATCTTTCTTACCATGCCAGAAATAAAGAGGCCGGGCTTCCCACTTTCCTTGCTTCAGAGCGACTGCAGCATCATACGGGCGAAGGACGGCCAGCTGACTTTCAATTTGTTCATCCGTCATCGGTAACGAGCCTAATTTTCTCTTGAGACCGTCAAGCTGTCTTCTGGAAAAGGCTTCATAATCGGGTGTGCCCATCATGCATACACCTGCAGCCACCCAGTCATACCGGGTAAGCGCGCCCAATGTGACGATTCCGCCCATGGACGTCCCGCCAATGCCGACTCGTGCTTCATTCACTAGATTCCGATGAGCCAGTTCTTCTTTTAATGTACCCAGTTCTTCAATCGTGTTGAGGACAATTTCCCAGAACCTGAAAGAAATCTCCTTATTTCCTCTCCCTTTTCTCTCCCCGTGATAAATCGCTTCCGGCAGAATGACACGATACCCTTCATCTGCGAGCATGTATGCATATTGGACATTTCTTTCTTTTGTGCTCTCGAAACCATGAACAAACAGGACAAGCGGCAGTCTCTCCTTCTCCAGCCCCTCTTTTACCGCGTGCAGACAAGGAATGCCTTGCAGCACTTCTTTTTTGATCAAGACCATTTGCTGATCCTCCTTTAATGTCCCTATTGGTGCCTTCTAAAGTTATGTAAATCTATATTTACTATAATGTAAAATTAGGTTAATGGATAAATGATTCGACTTTCTGTACAATTACAGTAATAAGTCAACCTGCCGTTTTTCTCCGGAATGCAGACATCCGGCCAGTTCGGACAGGGGCAGCGACGATTATAAATTCCATTCATAGAGAAGGAGACCATATGTCAGATAAACATTTAATCGTATTAGATTTAGACGGTACATTGCTCAAAGATGATAAAACCATTTCCGAGAGAACAAAGAAAACCTTGCTCACACTTAAAGAGCAAGGCCATCATATCATGATCGCGACGGGCCGCCCATACCGATCCAGTGCACCCTACTACAGAGAACTTGGACTGCAGACACCGATCGTCAATTTCAATGGAGCATTCGTCCATCATCCCCGTTCTCAAAGCTGGGGGACTTACCATACTCCTTTGGATATTAATGTCGCTAAAGAGATTGTTGAGGCATGTGAGGATTTCTCCTACCACAACATAATCGCCGAAGTCCGGGATGATGTTTATTTCCATTATCATGATGAAAAGTTGATCGATATATTCAGAATGGGTAATCCGAAGGTGACCGTAGGAGATTTAAGGAACTTCCTTGAAATATCCCCGACAAGCATGTTGATACATGCGGAGGACAAAGATGTGCCAAGCATCAGGAAGCATCTGTCCGACGTCCATGCGGAAGTGATCGACCACCGGAGATGGGCCGATCCATTCCATGTCATCGAAATCGTCCGATCAGGTATGAATAAAGCGGTAGGAATCAATAAAGTCTCCAAATATTTGGATATACCAAGAGAGCGGATCATTGCATTCGGAGACGAAGACAATGATCTAGAAATGCTTGAATATGCCGGAGAGGGAATTGCCATGGGTAATGGCATTGACGCTGTTCATTCTGTCGCAAAGGCTGTCACCTTAACAAACGAAGAAGACGGCATCGCCGTTTACTTGGAAGAGAAATTCAATATGTCCTTGAACAAAAAGGCACAGTAATCAATTCTTGCATCATTTCCTCATAAACGGAGCATATTAATAGGGACACACCGTGTCAAATGCTACTGATTGCGAGGGGTTACGAATGGGCAAAAGCAGTAAATCTAAACGTTTCTTCCAACAAAGCAAGGATAGTATCAGCAAGCATGCTGAGAAATTCACGTATCGCATGACGTATGCGGAAGCAGAAGCACGAAAGGGGCAATCATAGATGGGCAATCGACTGTTTCAGGAAGCAAGAAGGTTCGTCGAGAAAGCGAAACGTACCAACCCTTCCGACAGAAACGGAGAAATTGCCATAGCCCAGAATGCCATTTCGTCCGCTTATGCCAACTCCACGGCAGCCGAACAGCAGCAACTGAGCGGCTTGCAAAAGGAATTGGATTCCTTAAGCTAAAAGCTTCCATTTCAAAAAAAGAACCCGCCAACAAAGCGGGTTCTTTTTCTACGGATCGGATAGCGGTGATTAATCGTCTTTCCTGAAGAAACCTACAACATTCGTTGTTTCTACAATATTAGTGAATGCGTGCGGATCGATTTCTTTGATGATATGCTCGAGATCATATAACTCATATCTTGTGATGACCATCATCATCATATCTTTATCTTCATTGGTGAACGCACCTTTTGCCGGAACGATGGTGATTCCCCTCACCAGCTTGGCATGGATGGCTGCCTTCAGTTCCGCCGATTTCCTTGTGATGATGAACACAGTCATCTTCTCATGCCTTGTATGGATCGCATCAATTACACGAGTCGTGACATACAGTGCCACTAGTGTATATAAAGATTTTTCCGGACCATATAAGGCACCGGCAGATAAGATGATCAAACCGTTCAAGATGAACAAATAGGTACCTACAGGTTTATCCTTGACACGGGAAAGCAGCATGGCAACAATATCCATACCTCCGGTCGATGCCCCATATTTCAGAGTCAGCCCCACACCGACAGCCGCAATGACCCCTCCGAATACCGCATTCAGAATAATATCCGAACTGTAGGCTTGAACCGGAATGATTTCAAGAAATAATGACATAAGCACAACACTTAGGAAACTATAGAATGTGAATGATTTCCCGACTTTTTTCCAGGCGATGATTGTAATCGGCACATTCAGGACAAATAGCAGGATCCCTGTGGAGATGGTAAACGGTGTGTAGTTCTCGAAGATACCCGATATAAGCTGGGCCACGCCTGTAAAACCACTCGCATATACGTTCGCAGGAATTAAGAAGAAGTTCATGGCAATCGCATTGAGCAGTGCCCCGATAATGACGATAATAACTTTTATTGCTTCTTCACGATATAAGACTTTCAATACTTTCCCTCCTATGTAATAGTAAATCTGATGTGCAATCAGATTACTCGCTATTCATTATAATAGCAAAATATATAGAAAAACACTTGTTTTCTCAGCTTATTATCTTTCTTATTCTCTTTCCCCAAAAATATAAACATTTGCTTAGCTATTATTTTTTTCAACGATGAATTATAATTAATATAAATGTTTTTAAAATAATTGAAGAAGGTGAGAATATTGAGCCTGCATATTATTGCAGATAGCGGATGCGATTTGCCGTTAAGCTATTTCCAAGAAAATGATATGTCTTTCATTCCATTGAATGTGCATCTTGAAGGTCAGGATTTCAGGGATGGATTAACCATAAGCAGCAAGACGATTTATGATGCGATGCGGAATAATATCACTCCCAAAACATCACAAGCATCTCCGGAGACTTTCCTGAAGACCTTCACTGAATTGGCCGAGAAGAAAAAGAGCGCACTATATATCGCTTTCTCGTCCGGACTATCAGGAACTTATCAGACCGCCGTCATGATCAGGGAACAAGTCCTTGAGGAATACCCGGACTTCGACCTGGAAATCATCGACAGCAAATGTGCTTCTTTAGGTTACGGGCTTGTTGTCCGTAAAGCTGTTGAACTGGCCAAATCAGGTGCTTCAAAAGAACAAATTATAAACAACACAAGACATAATTGTCAACATATGGTGTCCCTGTTCACTGTCGACAATATCGAATACTTGGCGAAAGGCGGAAGAATATCCAAAACATCCGCATTTGTGGGCGGGTTATTGAATATAAAACCGCTCCTTCACGTAGTGGATGGCAAACTGATGCCTTTGGAAAAAATACGCGGCCGGAAAAAGTTGATCAAACGCACCCTTGAGGTCATGAAAGAACGCGGCGTCGAAATAGAAGGACAACTGATTGGAATCAGCCATGGTGACGATCTAGAAAGTGCTGAAGAATGGAAGCAAGCCATGAAGGATGCTTTCGGTACAGAAGAATTCCAGATTGAAATGATTGGTTCAGCAATAGGCTCCCACTCGGGACCAGGTACTATTGCGATATTTTTCTTAGATAAAATTGCCTAATATATTTCAAAATAGCTATTATAATCATTCATATTATTCCCCAAATTGGGATGAAGTAAGCCCGAAAGCAGCTAAAGACTGCATTCGGGCTTACTTCTTTTTATCTTCCGGTTTTTTTACTCCATCTTGTTATACTTGAATGCAAGCATGGGGGATGCTTTTGACTTACATTTTAATTGTTTGAAATGCCTGTTTGTAGCCTTCCAGTCCTCCTGTATCGATCAATCCCTTATTACCGCAGTTTAAGCATTCATATGGAATCGTTCCGCCAAGTCCAATTGCATGACTCAAGTAAGGCCCAGGCGGCGGGGCGAAAGAATTTACTTGTTTCTGAGGGTAACCTTCCGGATAGAATTTCCCATAATATTGAACAGCACCCCGGCATCCGCAATGGAGACATTTCACATTCCTTTGTACTGTGTATAACTGATCTTCCCTCATCCTGCTCCTCCCCTTTTCTTTTCATCTTGCCCTTCTATCTTAATCACAAGCAAGAACTCTGCAACAACAGAGTTCCCGGCATATCGCGTTATTCATTTCCCTTACGTTTCGAACGTCTCATCACGAGGATGATGAAAATCGAGAAAGCCACCCAGACAGCTGCCACTGCTGATAAATAGCCGAAGTTTATTCCGGTCTTATCGGCAAGGGCATATATCTCCGTACTTTCCCTTCCCATAACAAGCTGGTATTTGCCGTCGTCTTCCCGGACAAGATCGCCTGCTTGCAAACCTCTTAATTCTTTCCCTTCTTCAAGCAAAGCTTCAGGTATCGCAAAGGATTGCTGCTTATCCGAATTATTGATCGCTATTACAATTGTTTCATTTTCATATGTCCGCTTGAACACAGTCAGATCGTCTTGTGAATGCATCACCTCGAAATCTCCTCTTGTCAATGCAGGAAGCTGCTGTCGCAGTTCCCCGAGCTGTGTGATGAATTCAATGAGTTCAGGATCTGCTTTAAAACCCATAAAACGCTGATTATCAGGACTTTCTCCGCCATCAATCGCTATTTCACTACCGTAAAACACAGACGGGATACCAGGCGCAGTGTAGGCATATGTGAGAGCCAGTTTCCATCTTGTCCCCGGGTTTTGATTCTCATGTACCATATCCCTGGTGAAACGTGTTGTATCGGCATCATCCAAGACTGTCAGCAGCTGCTTACTTTTGTCCGAACCGCTGTACAGCTCCAAAACTTCCTCTGCTCCCCTGTTGCTGTCCGCGAAAGCTTCCCTTAAAGGCCCGGTCGCAGCTCCATGAACTATACTGTCAAAACCTATTTCTATATATGAATCTGTCGACTCATTTTCTGCTGTCTTTCCAATCAAGAAAAAGTCCTCTTTCTTGGATTTACTGCGGTCGACGAATGCTTTCCAAAAATCAAGAGGAACCTCTTCCAGATGTCCGACGTAATAGCCGTCAATATCAGTCTCATCAATCCACCATTCCACCGCATCCAGCAAATAGCCGGACGCTCCGCTTTCATGATTGATCTTTGTTCCACCCTTCAGCCAGTCCGCCTTGTCTTCCTCTTCCGTCCAAGGATGTTCATCTGAAACCTCGTCCGCCACAAATTCAAGGATTATCTTCATATCACGTGCATGTGCTTCATCCACCAGCTTTTGCAGATCCTTCATTGATCCGAAATGCTCTTCCGTCTTATAAAAATCCTTCACATCATGCCCGTCGAAACCATCCTTCCCGTTATCAAAAACAGGTGACAGAGTGATTGCGGTGAACCCCATATCCTTTATGTAATCCAGCTTATCCGTCACACCTTGAAAGTCCCCGCCATTATAAGCATTTTCATCCCTGACATCCACTGTATGATCATTTTCATTATCGGCATTGTTGAATCGGTCAATACTGATATGATAAATCGTTTCATCCTGCCATAACCGTTCATCCTTATCTACAGCACTTGCTTGTACACCCCATAGAAACAAGAACGGAATAAGTGATAGCCCAAACAATCCCTTTTTCACCTTTTGCTCCCCCTATTCGTAAAACTAGTTCGCTTTTAAGAGTATCTCATACAAACATGCAAACGCAAACAAGAAAGCGGTTATTATCGGAAACTCATGCATATTTTTCCACAATTTATTGAACAATGTTCGACAATTTACTTCGGCACACGAAATAAAGGCTGCCTGAACAGCAGCCTTTATTTCTCAGATAGTCTATGAAGTTCATCATTTTCATAATGGGTGATTCCTGGCTTCTCCTCTCCGGCAATCCGAAACATCGCCAAAGCCACATCCTGCGCTTCGATCGGCCTGTATTTCAGAAGCGGTCCTTTCAACAAGAATGAAAAGATAGATGAAAGTTTGGTCGCAGCCGATTCCCCCTTCCTATGTTCTTTGCGTTCCCCTAGGAGCAGAGAAGGCCTGATCACCGCGGTCGACGGAAATCGGAAACCGGAAATCTGTTTCTCCAGCTCTCCTTTCATCTTACTGTACCAGACCGCCGAATGAGGATTTGCTCCCATTGCACTGATCAGGGAGAAATGACGCACTCCGCTCTCCTGGCCAAGTTTCGCCAGCATCAGCGGATACTCGCTGTCCACCTTCAGCATGGCTTCTCTTGATTTTGCTTTCTTGATGGTTGTGCCAAGACAGCAATAAAGATCTTCAACGTCGAAAAGATGAACGTAATCCTCCAGATCATCAAAATCCAATATCACGGTTTCTGCCAGCCGCGGATGTTTGATCCCCAAAGGAGAGCGCACAATAGCCCTGACCTCTTCATACCGGCCGCTGTCCAGGCAAAGTTGGAGCAGACGGCTTCCAGTCAATCCGGAAGCCCCTGCTATTAAAGCTGTCTTATTGCTTAATTGATTGTTCTGATCCATTGTTTTTCCCTCATTTCACTGCACTGGCTGCCATTCTATGAATGTGACGGACAGATCTCCTTTCTTTTTCTATTCACGTTCAATAAAACTATCCTTGGAGATCCATCATTAACCTCCCATATGAAAGATGTGTTAACCAAACCCATTTGACCCATCTATCAGCTGAATCGGCCGCTTAGTCATTTATACCATATAGCACTAAGATAGAAACATTACCTTTCAGAAGTACAGTGAATCACCTGCTTCAGGATGCTCGCTTAAGTAATATCTCTTTAAAATAAAAAAAGCTGTTCCCATTCAATGGAATACAGCTTGTTATAATCATCATTTGTCTGTGATCTGCACTCCGAAATCTTCGAACCAGTAGTGGATTTGAATTAAATGAGCCAATAATTGAGGGCCCGACATCAATTGTCCGAACCATGGTATTTGGAAGGATGCTCCTTTTGATTTCAAAAGATCCTGCAGCTGTTCTTTTTTGAAGAATTCGTTCAGCATGCTGCTTTTGTTATTCACAATTTCTGACAGGACGGCGGTCACTTTGTCACAGTAGACTGGATGATGTGTTTTCGGATAGGGGCTTTTCTTGCGGTAAAGGACTTCATCCGGCAGCAGCCCTTCCATCGCTTTCCGCAAAATCCCTTTCTCCCTGCCGCCGACCATCTTCATTTCCCAAGGGATATTCCAAACGTATTCCACCAGACGGTGATCCGCGAAAGGCACACGCACTTCCAGGCTGGCCTCCATGCTCATCCGGTCCTTCCTCTCCAGAAGCGTGGTCATGAACCAATGCATATTTGTGTAAAACATTTGCTTCCTTCTGGCCTCCAGCCCGCTTTCACCCTCAAGCAATGGTGTTTCCCGCACTGTTTCTTCGTATTTCCCTTTCACATATTCTTCAATGTTCAGTACATCTCTCCACTGCGGTTTAAGCAGAGAAACCCTCTCCTTCATGGAGCGGATCCAAGGGAAAGTGCCATCAACTGCACTTTCGACATGAAACCATGGATATCCCCCGAAGATTTCATCCGCACATTCACCGGACAGGCTCACCGTGAAATCCTTCTTCACTTCTTTGCAGAACCAGAGAAGAGAAGAATCGATATCAGCCATTCCCGGCAGTCCTCTAGCGGAAACAGCTTCCCTGAGCCCCGCGGAAAGCTCTTCCTGCGTAATGATGCACCGATGATGCACAGTGTCATTCTTTTCGGACACAAGTGCGATAAAAGGGCCGTCATCGCTTGGCTGAAAAGCGTTTCCTTTATAATGCAGATGATTATCTTCATAATCGATCGAGTAAGTATGCAAAGATCCCAGACCTATATCTTTATGATGGTCGGCCGCTATTGCTGTGATGATGCTTGAATCGAGTCCCCCAGACAAAAAGGTAGCTAATGGAACATCCGATACAAGTTGACGAATGACTGCGTCTTTCACCAAATATCTTACTTTTTCTGCAGTCTCTTCAAGAGAGTCTTGATGTTCAGCACTTTTGACATCCCAATAGCGCCAAATTTTCATTCCTTCTCTTGACAATTTCATGGCGTGGGCAGGTCTCAGTTCCCGGATCCCTTTCAACACACCCGTTCCCGGTGAATGGGACGGCCCCAATCCGAAGAGTTCCGCCAATCCTTCCCTGTCGACTTCTGCCTTTACGGAAGGATGCTTGAGAACCGCCTTCAGCTCCGATGCAAAAAGCAGACCTCTTTCTGTTTCTTTATAGAAAAGCGGTTTTACGCCAAGACGGTCCCTGGCAAGGAATAATTCTTCTTTCTCATGGTGCCAGACAGCGAAAGCGAAAATTCCATTTGCCAAGTCCACTGCTCTTTCTTTCCACTCTATATAGGAAGTGAGCAAAACTTCAGTGTCAGAATGGCCTTTAAAGGAATATCCTTTTACTAGCAGGTCTTTGCGCAATTCTTCTGTATTGTACAGCTCGCCATTATAGCAGATCGTGAAAGTTCCTCTGTCGCTTTCAATGGTCATAGGCTGTTTTCCGCCTTCAATATCGACAACGGCGAGCCTTCTATGCCCGAAGACCGCATGCTCGGCAAACCACTTGCCGCTTTCATCGGGTCCCCTTTTGGCCAGTTCGGCCATCATTCTGTCCATGATCGGACCTTCCTGTTTCAAACTACGTGAATAATCAATCCAGCCAGCTATTCCACACATCCAGCAGCCTCCTATCTCCCCCGCTCCTGCGCTGCCGGATAAGAAATCCGGCATTGGGCAAGGGGCTCATTCCAAGAAAATAATGCTATATGTGAAATAGCCTATGCAGAAGCCTCATAATGGTTCATCTCGCCGAAAAAAATAAAGACTGCGACCGATCATTGGGAGGAGGACGCCGATCTGTATAAATCACGGCCATTATGTCAACAAAGTAGGTGAGACATTCTTCAATCAACCGGAGGGTAAAATATGAATCAGCATCAAAGATCAGAATTGATGAATCATCAAACACGCGCTTTTTCAAGCGGTTCAGTGGAATATATAAATGACCAGTGGGTTTTCTTCAGTGAAGAGAATGATGAAGCATATCCAATGGAGGATTATGTCGGCAGAGAGATCGATATTTTCAGGCATCAAGGATGGCGAAGGGGCCGGCTTGAAGAAAACGGAATCGTTCGATTGAAGAAAGACACGGTCTTTCTTCTGCATCAGGAAAACGTGAGAATCAAGAAGGAGACGCTGTATTCCTTCGAAAGATTACTCGAGGACTTGAATGATGATGCCTTTTTTCAATTTATGATGACCTTGAACTCCCTGTCCTTCTCGATGTATGACTGTATATACGGCTACAATCAGCTCACATTTATCCGTGACAGGAGAAATTGCAGCGGAGTCAACTTCTTCACTTTCGACAATGGTGTATGCGTCTGCTCCGTGCAGCATCATTTCGTTTATTCATCCAAGCAGCACGACAGATTCGAATTCACGCAAAACACCGGGAAACGTATCGTCATCGAGAAATTGAATCCTTTGAACTAAAATTCCAAATCGAATGGCGGCTTACCCAAGCCGCCTTTATTTATATAAAAAAACCTCCCGCAAAATGTGGAGGTTTCTGTCTTTATTTTTAGAAAAGGTCCATTCCAAGCGGCATCTGCAAGCCCATAGCTACGATTATAATGAACATGATAACAAATCCGATGATGAATCCTTTGGTGCTTGCACCCTTTTTCATCTTGATCAGAATCATTTCCATCAAGCCGATGACAATCAAGCCAAGCACAGCCTTGCCTATATACTCACCGCTGATGCTGTCCATTCTGAAGAGCAGATCAGCACCTGTAGCGATGATCACCAAATAAACGACGCGCAGAATCATATGGGTGATTTTATATCCTTTTTGGTTTCCCTTTTTCAAAAGAACTGCTGCAACAATCAATAGTATTACACCCAGCAGCCAGGATGTAATGTGAAAGTCTGTAATCATATTAATCCACCTCTCCCTCTATTCACCTTCATTTTATCATAGGTCAAAGGTTTCCTATACTGATAAGCATTCGGCCGAACATGTTACCCGATTACATTGCTGAGTGTTCCGATCTGTTCGATGGTGATGTCGATCCGGTCACCTTCTTTGAGATATCTTGGAGGTTTGAACCCTTTCCCGACTCCTGCTGGCGTTCCTGTCGCGATGATATCACCGGGCTCCAATGTCATTCCCTTGGAAAGCACTTCAATGATCTCCGTTATTGGAAAAATAAATTGACTTGTATTTCCATCCTGTCTCAATTCTCCATTCACCCATGTGCGTACACTGAGCTGGTCCGGATTCCTCAAAGCGGACTTATGTACGATGAACGGACCCATCGGGCAGCTGCCGTCCAAGCTTTTACCGAGGAAGAATTGCTTATGCTTAGCTTGAAGATCTCTTGCGGTAATGTCATTCAGGATCGTGTAACCGAAAATATACTCTTCCGCATCTGCTTCACGGATGGCAAATCCTTTCTTGCCGATCACAACAGCAAGCTCCCCTTCATAATCCAAAGCGTCCGTCAATTCTTCATGCAAGGGTACTAACCTATTGTGTCCTGCCGCAGCAGTCGGAGCTTTCGTGAATATCATTGCATGTTCCGGAATATCCGCGGCACTGCCCATTTCGATGGCATGATCCGCATAATTCTTGCCGACACAGAAAATGTTCTTGCGCGGTTTAGGCAAGGGGGCCAGCCACTGTACGTCTTCCTCTTTGATCCATAAGTCTTCACGTTCCTCTAGAGCGACTTTCTCCATCAAGTCCTTGAGGAAGCAGAGCACCGATTCTCCTCCCTCGATGATTTCCTGCAGTGTTTCAGGAAGGTGCTTCTCTTCTTCAAACAGCAATCTTGCGGCCTTGCAGACAGGTAAAAGCAAGCCTGCTTCATCACTAACCAAAACTACTGTTTCCTTGTCTTTCCATTCGACTGTCCCAAGTTTCATGCTGACATCCCCTTTTTCGTTTTCTCCATCGGCTTCCTTCCATAGGAAGCATATCTCCAAATATATTCAACCGGACCATATGCAAAACGCTTCAGCCAAAGCCGGCTGATGAACAGCTGCACTGCAAATACGGCGCAGACAAGCATAAATCCTTGTAAATAAGAAAAGCTGCCATACAGCCCCAGCCCATAGGCATAGAACAATGCCGTGCAAAGAATGGACTGTAATAAATAATTGGAAATCGACATACGACCGGCATATGACAAAGGTTTAAGCAGGCGTAATACGCTTTTCCTTTCCAACAGCAGCACCATAGCGGTGACATAGAAAAGAGCGAGCAAAGGACCTCCGAAATAGTCCTGTACAAATGTCATCGTTAGCGGCAGCAGATCCTCCGGTACTATATACGGCAAGCTCTTCAGCAGCATTCCGAAGACACCTGTCACTATTGCGGTAATCCATAGAAATCTTCTGTTCTCACGTACTGAAGTCAGCCATTTTTTCTTAGCGAAAGCGGCACCCGTCAGCATGAATGGAACGATGTTCACCAACAGCAGCCAAAAGTTGGCAGGACCGTTCACTAAATACCAATCCTGAAAACGCTGTGAGAATATATCTCCGAAACTCCCTGTGCCATATACAGCTTCCGATCGTTTCACCGCATCCGCATTATACATAAACTCAACCATCATTGTCTGATCCATCAAAAGGGTACTTAAAGTCAATAATCCGAAGAAAAAAAGATACACGGAAGCCCCGATTGAAAGCAGCACCATAGGACTCAACCTATAGAACAGCAGGAACACAATTCCACATAATGCATATGTAATCAAAATATCCCCATGCCACACAAAAAAAGCATGAAGCAAACCGAACAGCAGCAGAACAAACAGCCGGCGCGAGAAATAGACCGGAAATGACTGTTCCCTCTCCTGCATTCTTTCAGCGATCATCACCGCACCAAACCCGAATAAAAAAGCAAACAGCGGATAGAAACTTGCCTGGGCAAAGATTTCAACCAAAGCATGCAAGGATTTATCCACATTGCCTGTCCAATAAGCAGCTGGATCCGCATACAGGATAGGACTGAAAAAAGACGGCATATTGACCATGAATATGCCTAAGAGAGCAAACCCTCTAATAATATCCAACGATATGATACGATCTCTTCCCAAAATCGGCGTTATTTTATCTCCCATGCTATTCCCCCTTCACTATAAATCCATTATTACAGAAAAACAAAAATATAGGTAGAATATTAAATCTTTTCTAACATCTTTCTCGGAAGACGGAATGGAAATCAATCATCCTATATTCACAACTGCATTTCATCTTTCATAAATTAACCAAAAAGCATTATGGGGTGAGAGAAGGATGCCAGCAATCGTAGGGGCCATTCAAGTTGTCAGCGTCGGAAGCAGCGGAGTATTCCATGTCGGGGATGTATATAAGATCGCACCCATCTCCACCGCAAAAACATATGCTGGAGCCGGTTCTTTCAATACTGGTGAAAGTCTGTCCGTCACAAATTATGACAGCAAGCTGACTTTGAATGATAATGATAATATTGATCAGCCGATATCGTTCAACTTATAGTGATTCCGAATTCTGGAGATACATTCTTCAATGAGGATATTGAGAAAGGGAGAGAAAAGATGAATTTCTATATTACACAAAGTATCCATATCCACAGCATCAAAATCGGAAGCATCAGCAACTCCTCTGTCTTCCAGATCGGCAGTTCCGGCATCATCAAGTCTCTCAGCACCTTACAGAATAGCGGACAATATACCGTTCCAGCCGAACCGTTGCTCGCAAAGAATCAAATCATCAAGAAATAGGTGAACACCTATCTGGCTCCCTGTGCATATACTGCCGATATGATGCGGCCTTGGTTGTGTTCCATGACATAAACGCAAAGATAAAGGAGTGAACATCTATGCAGAAAGGGCATTTTTCCGATTCTGACATGAGGGCTTACTTGGATGCGCAAGCACAAAAACTCGCCTTGCTTGAAGCGGAAATACAGTCATTGAAAGAAAGAGAGGCTCAATATGCGGATAAAGCTCCTGTCCACATCGAAAAAATTGAATATAAATTCGACCAACTGAAAATCGAAAGACTGGAAGGGACTTTGAACATTGGACTCAATCCAGCCAATGCCGGTGAGATGGATGAATTCACGATACAAAATCAACCGTTTCCCCCAGCTTCCCATAATGGCGCGAGAACATCTCAAGAAGATGAAATCACAAAGGCCGTCACCTTCTTTATCCAAAATGAACTTTCTTCCTTGATTACCGAAACCGAGAGGCAATTAGGAATTCAATTGAATGACGACTATCATCCATTCATCAGAGATGATTTATATAAACAACTGAAGAGCAGGGTGGATTATTACTTGAATCAATATCCGTATGACAGCAAAAGAGAAACCGAGACTCATTACCGTGAGCGAATCATTGAACATATCAAAACCGATATAATGCAGGCAGTCCGCGCTTTCCTGCAAAACGCCGACAGCGGAATGAAAGGAAGATGAAGGATGATATTTGTAGTGAATAATGAAAATATTTGTGTGGATTGTCTATATGTGAGTTCGGTCTCCAGCACATCCATTTTGCAGATTGGGGATTCTCATACGATACAGCTCTCTTCAGCTTTCGATACACCTCCTGAATCGGTCATTCCAGGACCGCTTGTTCCTCTTGCCCCCAAAGGATGATTACAGCTTATGAGAACATCAAGGGTAAAGGAATTGCAGGCCATTAATCTTTCCCTTGCATCCACATTGCAGATAGGGGATACCAAATATGTCGACGGACTTACTGATGTAATAGCCGTCCAGACAGCCCGAACAGTTTACGGAAATGATCCGAAATCCTTCAGTGATTATGAAATTTTTAAATATCAGCCTGTTTTACCCATCTTGAATGAGTCTTTATCGTTCGTTAAAAACGATGTGATCCCTGCCATCAAAGTCAACTGTCTGCATCTTACATCCGTTGCGAACTCAGCTGTGGTGGCAGTCGGCAATATCGGCCATATCAGGATGCAAGCAAGGATACTCAATATACGGGACTACACAATAAACGAAAGGAATGAAGATTAATATGCCTGCACTTGTAGGACCCATACAGGTAGGATCGATTACAGGCGGCTCCATCCAGTTTGGGGACACCCTAATCTATTCACCGAAATCTTCAGAAAAGAGCGCGACCGGATCTGGTGCCGGGAACACAGGATTATTTGTTATGACAAACAGCGGCTTCAGCGTCACCAATGTTCTTGACACGAATCTTGTCGATCAGCCGATTGTCGGGAACACCTGAGAATAAACACATGTTTCTCCAATCGTAAAGAAGCCTTGATGCAATGACATCAAGGCTTCTTTACGGTTTATTTACGTTTCCTGCGGTTTGATTTTCTGACAGCAGGCAGCTTTCCCGAAGGCTGTTTCTGAATCCAGGACAGAAATCGCTGAAGCTGCGGATCATCTTTCAGCAGCGGAACAGTATGCAGCCTTACGGCAAGTTCTTCATTCGTATATAGTGCATGCACTTGCTTATGGCAGGGGATGCAAAGATAGGCCGTGGGCTTGGATGCTCCTCCCATCTCTCTCGGAGTCAGATGATGTTCCGTCAGCAAAACCCCATCCCTTTCACATAAAGCACATTTACCCTTCATTTGTTTCTTGCCCATAAGGATTTCCCCTCCTGCCTGCGCACGGGAAATGTATTACCCATCATTCATCATACCCAGGAAATCGGATCCCATTCATCCTCACATCTTCACTAAATGGCCTCCATCATCAAAGAAATACAAATACGTCTCTTCCAGTTTCCTGCCAAGGATGCTTTCCACAGCCTTCGCGTACAGTTCCATCTGTATCCGGTACCGTTCCTTCAATATATCTTCCGCCTCTTCGAATCCGCCGGTGAAGCGGCCCGTTATACGATCTGTCTTGTAATCAAGAAGGACCATTCCCTGCTCATCTTCGAACAGACAATCGATCACCCCTTGCACAAGCACCGGTTCATCTGGTCCTTGCCAATCACTGTAGGCATCTGCAGCCTGTATCGCCATATTGAAAGGGACTTCCCTTTTGATTTCATTCGCACGCTTCAGCCTTCCTGCCAAGTCAGTCCGGAAGAAATAAAGGATCTCTTCGTTATTGATGCCTTCCAGCTGTTCCATCCGAAGGAATTCTTTGTTCACCAAATGCAGCTTCAATTGTTCCAGATACGCCTCAGTCACTTCTTCCCTCAGGTCGATTTGCTGCATGACCATATGCATAATGGTTCCTTTTTCTGCGGAAGTCATGGTTTTCGCCTGCATGAAGGCCGGCCGGTCATGGAGTTTGCTGGAGCCTCTCATCAAATCCAACCCGTTGTCCCGGTCAGCCAATTCCATCTGGCGCTTGATTTCGGTCACGCTTTGCTTCGACATATGCGTGACTGCATCTTCATACCTATATGTCCAATCCACTTGCCTCTTGATTTGTTCTTCCGACGGAACAGACTTATTGATCGGCAGACCTTTCCTGATGCATTCAAACACATCTTGCGAAGGATCCTCCTCGGCAGCCTCTTCTAGTTGAAGTGCTTCTCCATCGACAATTTCGATTCTCCAGCTTGATGGATGATCAGCAATCTCCTCCGCCTTGCATCTGGTTCCGTAAAGCTCCTGATTGTCTTTATGGCGGACAAGTGCTGGTGAGATCCAGTCCATATAGCTCGACGCTTCCGCCCGGGTATAATCCTTCAGCAGCCAATCCCTCTCATTCTCCACTCGTTTCCATTTCTCGAATGACTTGTCCTTATCCGTCAGCGTGCCGATTATGATCAGCTTCTCTTTAGCCCTTGTCATTGCCACATACAGTACCCGCATCTCTTCTGCGATCATTTCCAGCTGTTTCTTCTTCTTAAACGCAATCTGCGGAAGCGATGGATAAGTGATGCGCCGTTCCGGGTCCGTAAACCTGCAGGCAAAACCCAAGTCCTTATCGAGCAGATAGCTTTTCTTCAGATCCATGACATTGAACTGCCTTGCTGTTCCGCCGACCAATACAATCGGGAACTCAAGTCCTTTACTGGAGTGGATCGTCATGATGCGCACGACATCTTCCTGTTCACTGAGCGCCCTGGCTGCACCCAGGTCATCTCCGCGTCCTTGTAATCTCTCGATGAAACGGAGGAAGCGGAACAGGCCTCGAAATGAACTTTCCTCATACTGACGCGCCCTGTCGAACAATGCCCTTAAGTTTGCCTGTCTTTGTTTCCCTCCAGGCATTCCGCCTGCATAATCAAAGAATTTCGTATCGCGGTAAATCTTCCATATCAAATCACTGAGAGATTTCTCGCGCGCCAAACCACGCCAAACATCCAGCTGCAGATAGAATTGTTCCACTCGACTATAGAAGGATTTATTGTCTTCATTTTCTCCTTGGGCACAAAACGCTTCCAGACTCCCATAGAAAGTATCGGATTTGCCTGCTACTTTGATCTGTGCCAGCTGCTCTTCATCCAAGCCGACAATCGGGGATCGGAGTACGGAAGCCAACGGAATATCCTGCAATGGATTATCGATGACTTTCAGCAATGACATCATGATTGCCACCTCGGTCGCCTCGAAATAGCCGGAAGACAGATTTGCATAAACCGGAATGCCCTGTTTCTTGAATTCTTCCATGATTTGAGGGGCCCATGTCATCGATCTCATCAGGACTACAATATCGCGGTACATAATGGAACGCTCCATACCCGTCTTCAAATCTGTCACTTTTCTCTTCTCTTCTGTCATTTTTTTGATGAGCAAAGCCATCTGTCTAGCTTCAGCCTGGGCCTTATCAAGTTCTTCGCCCTGCTCCTTATCTTCTGCCCCATTCGGTCCAGCTTCTTTCCGGCCTTTTTGGTCAATATAGTAAACTTCCACAGGATATGAATGATCCTCCGGATAAGGAGCGCCTTTTTTCAGTTCCGCGTCTTCATCGTAGTCGATTTCCCCAACCTTGCTGCCCATAATCTGTTTGAACAGATAATTGGTTGCATCCAGTACTTCCTTCCGGCTTCGGAAGTTTTTGTTCAGGTCGATCCTTAAGCCTCCTTCATGCCCGTCATGCCGGAAACGTATATATTTACCGAGGAACAGATTCGGCTCCGCAAGACGGAAACGATAAATCGATTGTTTGACATCGCCTACCATGAATCTGTTTCCATCCGCTTCTCCTTCCTTGCTGACAAGGTTAAGAATCGTCTCCTGCACCAAATTCGTATCCTGATATTCATCAACAAGGACCTCTTTGAACTGGCTGCGGTACTTGTCTGCGACGTAGGATGGCCCGATCGTTCCGTCTTCCGCTTCCTCAGTGAGAATCTCCAGACAATAATGCTCCAAGTCAGAGAAGTCGACAATTCCCCTGTCTTTCTTTTCTTTCGCATATTTGTGCCTGAACTGCTTCACCAGTTCAGCAAGCATCTCCACATACCCCTTCAAGCTTTGCATATCCTTCAGATAACTCTCGGGTTTTCTGGAGAACAGTTCTTTCTGTAATGAAGTCAGTTTTTTCTTTGCCGTTTCCCTTAAATTTTTGCAGCGATCATCCAGATCCTTATCAATATCTAAATCCTTCGCCGTCCTCTTTATAGTACTGAACTTCATTTTGCCCATTACCTCGTAGAGAGCGTCCCAAGATGTTTCCGCTGCACGCTTCAACGTATCCACAGTAGCAATATCCTGGACGAATGTTTCGGCGCGCGATGCCGGCCCCCCTGGTTCCTTCGTCAAAGCTAAGCCCGTTTCCAATGCATCTTTGGCCGCGGAAAGCTGAAGATGGATATCGTACATCAAGTTCTCCGCGAAAGGAAGGTCCATAATTTCGGTATTATCGTTGATGTCATACATAGCCTTCATTTCATCGAGCCATTTCTCCGGATACGGGTGGGAACTTGAGAACTCATATAGGCTTCGGACTATAGTTTGCAATTCATCGTCATTGCGGTCGGAACTGAACGCATCAACAAGCCTGAAGAAGACCTCATTATCCCGCATACCATAATGTTCCTCGAACAGATCATCCATTACTTCATCTTTCAGAAGTTCTGCTTCATTTGCATTAGCTGTGCGGAATCCCGGATCTACATCTATTTCATAATAATATTTACGGATGACTTCCAGACAGAACGCATGAAGCGTACTGATGGAAGCCCGGTTCATCAAACTGAGCTGTCTTCTGAGGTGACGTGAAGAAGGGTTCTGCTTAATGGCTTGATCCAAGGCATCGGCAATACGGTGCCTCATCTCCGCGGCGGATGCCTTGGTGAATGTCACCACCAGAAGTTCATCGACACTGGTCTCCTCAGACAGCAGTTTATAAATGATACGGTTCACAAGCACGGCAGTCTTACCGGAACCCGCTGCGGCTGCAACAAGTATATCTTGTCCCCCAGCCCACATCGCTTTCCACTGGGCGTCTGTCCATGTGGCTTCTGCCGGCATCGCCGGAATCGCTGTCTTACTCATTATCGCCGCTTCCTCCTTTGATCAACGTCAATGCTTCATCGGCCGATTTTGGTTTCAGAATTCTATATTCATTCTCATCCAATGCTCCGTCGAACTGACAGACGCTTTTGAATGAACAATACGTGCAGGGAAGCTTATCACCCAGCTTATATGGATTGATGAACGTTTCCCCGTCCATGATCCGGCTTCCTGCCGATTCATAAATGGAATGTGTGTGATTTCTCAGCGCCTCGAAGTCGGATGTGCCCGCCACTTTGGAGTTTTTGCTTAAGGAACCGTTCTTCAAGAAGCTGGCCGATATGATGTTCGAACTGCTTTTCTCCCCTATAACCAGATGATCGTCCATCATATTGAGGACTTCCGGCTCGCCGAGAAGCAGTCCTTTCATCTTGAACTGTTTGAAGATCTCCATTTCCAGCTGCTCCGGAGCCAGCATGTCATCGGCTTTGATGAAAGGATTATGGACATGGAAGTAAAGCATACCTGCAGGAATCGTTTCCTTCCCGGTCAATTGGATCCCGTTCGAAAGCACAACATCCAGATAGGTCAGCATCTGGAGCGCAAGACCATAATATACTTCGCTCATATTGATATCTTTTGTACTTGATTTATAATCGATGATCCTTACATATACCTCATCGTTATATTCTGCTTTGTCCACCCTGTCGATTCTGCCCACAAGCTCCATCCTCGTACCGTCCGGGAGAGAAAAACGAAGCGGCGGCAGTTGATCGCTCTTCCCGAATCCGAACCCAAGTTCCAGTTTGAATGGTACAAATCCGCTGTGCTTCGCTTGTTCACTCAAAGTAATGGAAGCTCTGTTTATCACATTTTCCAGTTTGCGTTTAATATAGAAATGACGATTTGTGCTGAGCAGAATCTGATTTTGTAATTTCGGCGCCAATTGTTCGACCGCCATGCCCGACAAACGGCGGCAGTCATCTTTAGTCAATGATGACCATGGGATGTTCTTTTCAATCAGTGTATCGGAAATGATTTTCAATGCACCGTGGAACATCTCCCCGATGTCTGGAGCTTCAAGCCGGAACACTTTACGCTCTTTCAGCCTCAGGCCATACGTAGCAAAGTGGGAAAAGGCACAGCTGTTGAATTTCTCCATCCGCGACACACTTCCTACAATCGGATCGCCATACAGATGCTTCGATGTCTGCTTTGAGAGCTTCTTCGCTTTATTGACATAAAACAGGCTTCCGAGCGCTTTATCCATCTTGTTTCTTCCGCTTTCCGAGTTCAACAGATGATTATACAGACCATACCAGGCATCATCAATCGCATACCCTCTTTTCTTCACCTGGAGCACTGACGTCAAATAGGTGACGGCCACATCCTCATTCACCATATACTTCAGCTGTTCTTCTTTTCCTTCTTCGTTCGGTTCGTTATACACATACCTTACTTCCATATCCGGAAGCACATCGCGTACACGCTGAATATACGGAGACGGCTGTAAAGCCCCGCCTTCTTCATCACCGAGCGGATAACTGAGGAACAGTCGCCGTGTCGGAGTCACGAATGCTCTGTATGCGGTGAACTCTTCATCAAGTAAAGTGACAGTGGAATCAGGAGCCACTTCAATCCCGGCCTTATTCATGGACAAACGGTCCGAATCAGAAAGGATGCCATCCTCCGCCGGCTTCATCGGCAGCACTCCTTCATTCAGTCCAATCACGAAAGCGGCGCTGATATCATTCAGCCTTGAGAGATCCATGTTCGCAACAAGCACCTGATCGATTGCAGGAGGAACCTGTGAGAATGTCAATGCCTGCAGGCCCGCATCCAAGACGGAGACGAACTGCTTGAAAGGCATCTCGGTTTCCCCTAACGCCTCTACAAATTGGTCAAGCAGTGAGACCACAGCTTTCCAAGCTTGTTCATGATGTCTGGAATTGATGAGCTGCCCTTTGCTTTCCGCATCCATCTTCAATGCTTCCAGTTTCTTCGGGACATCCGCTTCCTCCAGGAACAAATAAAGTGCCCTGCAATAGTCCTCTCCAGTCTTAGCCCTCTTGCAGCGGTTATCAAGAGCCTGCAGCGGCACGCTGAACAGATTCTTCATTTCATTGATTTCTTTCTCTATCGAAAGCTCCTGATCTGTCTGAACTCGGTCTTCCAATTCAAGTCCTCTGAATCTCTTATATTTCCAATGCTCTTCGTTCTTCCAAGCATCTCCCTTTATTCCCCTGGAGAGCACATAGTTCTCCAATTGGTCTACTTGCCTTCGCATCAATCGATGGTCGGCGTTTTCAGGGAAAAGCAATTCTGTTTTGATTGTCCGGAAAACCGGCTCATATCTCCAATTGGTCTGCAATGTTTCCAGCCCCGACCGGATCAGTTCAATCAGAGGATGATGGAGCATCGATTCTTTTGCATCAATGAAGAAAGGAATCTCGTAATCTTGGAAAATGGTTCTGATCAAGTCATGGTACGGCTGACCATTACGAATCAAGACAGCAATATCGCGCCATCTGACATTTTCTTCCCTGACCATCTGCAGAATTTCCCTGGCCACCGCCTCTATTTCTGCTCTTCTGTTTACCGCCGCCAGTACATATGCATCAGATTTGCCCGGATAGGCGGCTGCAGGTCTTATATTGAAATTCTTCTCCAAATGGCCGAGGCTGCCACTTTCTTTGAACCTTTCCCGGCCATCCAAAAAGAAATCCTCTTCAATCGTGATTCCTGAGTTCAGGGCAAGCCGGTAAATCTTATCGTATAATCTGGCTGACATGCCAAATAAATAAAAATCATTCGGCGGTCCTTCCCTGAAAGGCTTGTCCAGCGTGAGCGCCATCGTCACTTTCCGGCATTTCTTCATGAGCTGATCGACAATCAATAATTCTTGCGGAGTCAGGTTGTAGAAGCCGTCAATATATACTTCGGCATCCTCCAGGTAGGCCGATTCATCTATTTTTTCGGCAAGTAAAGTCAGATAATCCTCCGAATCGATATACTTACCAAATAAAGCTGTTTCAAAACCGTCATATATGATTTCCAGGTCATGCAATTTATCCTTCAGGCTTTGGTCTTTCTCATCCGCCAATCTTTCCCTGATCGATGTTTTCATCATTTCGGGAGTTATACAATACCGTTTCAGTTCAATCAGCATACGCTCCACATTGGCAATGAATCCAGCCTTTCCAACTGAACGATGAAATAACTTTAAATCATTTTTCTTTTCTTCGATGATTTTTGCGATCATCATATTAATACCTGAAGACGACAGATGAACACGGCTTTGTCCGCCGGTTTCCTGCAGGATTCTCCAAGCAAGCCTTGTAAAGCTGTAAACCTGTGCCGATATCATTCCGTTCAGACCCGGTGTACGGGCGAGTTTATACTCCGACAAGAAAGTCATTTGCTCAGGCACCAAATAAATAATCGGTTTCCCGCTCGGATCGTTCTTAAGCTTACTGCGTATCTCATTAAGAATGCGGGTCGTTTTGCCCGCTCCGGAACGTCCGGCAATTATTTGCAGGGACATATTTACAGCTCCTTTCCTAAAATAATTCCGTTTGAATTCTGCTATTGTTCCCCGTAAAAAGCAAAGAAAGGAACGATTCAGCGACTATGATAACCTTCATTATAGTACGAATGTACGTTTCCATCAAATGGCTCCATTCTCCATTATGGTCATACATACGTGTACCTTCGTTATACTGCCTATAAGATAAAAAAACAGACAGCTTCTGTCGTCAAGACTGCTGTCTGTTTTCTATAATTCCAGATAAAAATCCTCTATCGGCCAATACCTGATATTTACTTTGCCAACCACATTCTCAATTGCAACAAAGCCGAAATGCCTGCTGTCAAGGCTGTTGATCCTATTATCTCCCAGAACGAATAATTGCCCTTCTGGTACCTTTTCTGAATCGGTAACATCGGATAAGGTGAAATCACCCGTGCTCTTCTGACCGAGGACCGGTTCTCTCGCGGCATGCAGATAAGGCTCCTCGATATATTCCCCGTTCACATACAAACGATCTTGCCGATAGGAGATGTCGTCACCCGGAAGGCCGATGACCCTTTTCACATAGTCATTGCCATTATTTGCATGAAATACGATGATATCAAAGCGGGATATACTGCCGAACTCATAACCGATTTTATTGACCAGCAGTTTATCTCCATTGGAAAGCGTGGATTCCATAGAGTTTCCGTCCACTTCGTAGCTGGAGAACAAGAAACTTCTGATGAAGATGAACAGGATGATTCCAAGTATTCCTGCTTTGATCCAATCAAAGATGACGTTATCAGTACTGTCTGTCACTCGACTCCC
Source organism: Bacillus sp. (in: firmicutes) (assembly GCA_045576475.1). Classification (GTDB taxonomy): domain Bacteria; phylum Bacillota; class Bacilli; order Bacillales; family DSM-1321; genus Bacillus_AD. Next base: position 23,802 of record JAZNGP010000077.1, read on the forward strand.
CCACTTACCCTTTTTCTCTTTGTCTTTCCTTTTGGCTTTTTCTGCTTCTCTCTCTATCCAGGCCATTATGCAATTGTTCCAAGCCTTTATTCAATCTCGCTTCGATTCTTTTTCCTACGTACCATAGAATGAAAATAATCACCAAGACAATCGCACTCTTTACAGGCTGTCTGAACAATGACATGATATCATGCCCGACATAGCTGATTGTGAAGACCATGACAAGTTTACCTGTAGCTACCGCCATTATGTATTGAATAGCACTGATTCTGGAAAGCCCTGCAACGATGTTCACGACCGCGGAAGGAGTGAACGGAAAGCAAAGAAGGAGGAAAATCGGCGCAAAACCATGTAAATCCAGCCATTTGGTAAGCTTCTTCACTTGTTTGTTTCTTTTTATGAAAGCAAGCAGTCTAATATGCCCGTATTTTCGTATCAAAAGGAACACAAAGATACTGCCTATTGTGGAACCGAGCCATGTTAACAGGAATCCGAGCCATAAACCGAATGCATTTGTATTTGCCACCACGAATACAAATAAAGGCAGGAACGGCAGGAACGCTTCAATCAGAGGAAGCATGATTCCAGGCAAAGGACCGAATGCTTTATATTTATTGATCCATTCCAGTATATTCTCTTCTGTCAATATTCCATTCAGTAAGTCAAAATCCATAGGCAGCCCCTTCTCTTCCAACTCTCTCTAGTCCAAAATTTACTTCTCCGTTGTTATAGGATCTTTTATTACTTCTATTATAATACAACTGTTTTTTGAAAGAGAAGTCCGTTCGAAAGTTTCCTTTGTTTTCTGTACAAAACTATACCCCATTTGTTTTCGATTCGAACGGATTTTATCATTGTTTCTATATTTTCCGTCTGTTCTTCAAATGATAACAAGGAAGGGGGAGTTTCTGCTCTAAAAAACAGACTTGAAAACAACTAAAAAAAACTTTATTATAAGAACAAATGTTCTCATCTTTTAGAAGCTGGAGGTATCATTATGACCCGCATACCGGAAAAAGACCGCGATATGATCGAACAGGCCATTTATCTCCCTATGGTCCTGACCGTACTTAACCGCGATCTCCTTTTGTTCGAAAAAGGCTTATTTAAATTACCGAAACCATATATGGAATGGATTGAAGATACAATGAAAGTGGTCCAGACCGAATTATATGAAGTGAAGCGTTATCTGAAACAGGAAAATATTAAAGTCAGCGAACTTAAACGGGATGAGGCTTTTACACTTTTTCTGTTCTTGTACAAGGGATATGAAGAGAAGCATAACTATTTCAATCCGAGGATACGGAACAAGGTTGAAGAATTGTTGAGGCATTATTTATATGGCAGACTTACCGGTCCCTCCAATGGACCATCGCTCTGAAGTTGTTATACCTGTGTTCGGTATTTCTTGCCGACTTCCGCAATCCTATGATCAAGTCTAAGCTTGAGAATGGATGTCCTGCTCAGTTGATTCTCGAATGTGCTGTAGGATACCGGAACATTGACGCTTGTTTTGTTACTGAAAATCACAGTCGTTTCAAATGTATCCTTTTTTGAAAATCCTGCAATATGATTTTGGGCCAGCCATACACATGACTCTTTTTCTGGGGATGTAGTCGGAAAGAAATAGATGGAACTGCTTGGTTCGATCGCAATCGGGGCTTTATGGGTATAGCCGGTCAAACTTCTGGTGCCTCCTCTTCTGCCGTCATACTGGCAGCCGAAATAATCACAGCTGTTCTTGATCACTTCTATTGGTTTCAATGCAACAGTGAATACTTCATCCACTTCAAGGACTTCCGAATACAGCTTGTCATTGACTGTCTTCGGCCTTATCAATAAGGTGTATGCATTGATCTCATATTCATCGATAAGGTTATTCGGTATTTCCATACGGCACCTCTTTCAGATACGCTTCGCTCAAGCGCTTATTTTATTGTCTTCCTGAATATAAAGTACCACATTCTTGTCCGATATACTAAACTTTTTTACATATTTATACAACATTTCACAGTTTTGGATAAACTATTTTAAATATTCAAAATTTTTAGTTGATTTATTCTTTGAAATTCTATACAATTATAAAAAGGTATTAGGGGTGATTTTCATGAACCATGAACAATCTTACACAGAAATGATGACATCTTCATCGATGCAAAAGCATTTGGGCAAAGAAACATTTATTCTGGAAATTTACGTGGACATGATGCTTCAGGAACTGATCCTGAAAGCAGAAAAAGAAAAATTGACCCATAAAATTGATGCCGCACTAGACGTGAGAGACAAAGAACTTTTTGATCAATACTGCTCGGAACTAAGAGAATTAAATAAAAGATTTGGATCGTAAACAAATTGCTTTTTCTGCACCGGCAGGAACAAAGAAGGGGATCGCCTCCGTTATGGAGCGATCCCCTTCTTTGTTAATCATCATCATCTTCGGGCTCGAATGTATCGATATGGTTGATCCGTTCAAGCATCGTAGGATGGGAATACCGGAACAGTTTGACCATTAACGGGGGATTGACCTGACTCAAGGAAGATTTAGAAAGCTCTTGAAATGTTTTGATGGCAGCCTCTTTATCGCCGACCGCAGCGATTGCATATTCATCCGCTCGGTTTTCTTCGTATCTTGAAACAGCATTGGAAATCGGACTTGCAGCAAATGACAGGATGGAAATGGTGCAAAGGAATAATGGGATGGCCGATAAACTGTTGATCGACGGGATTCTTAATGCTTCCCCCCATCTGCTGATCACGTAGTTCATGATCTTCGAAGTCATCCATAGACCGACAAATCCAAAGATTAAATAAAGCGCAATCCCGAAATAAATATGCTTCTCCACATAATGCGCCATTTCATGCGCCATGATGAATAGGATTTCCTGCTCTCCCAATTTATTCATCGTCGTATCCCATAGGACTATTCTCGAATTGGAACCGATGCCTGTCACATATGCATTCATCGCATTTGTCTTCTCGGCCATATTCACTTCATAAACGTGATCTGCAGGAATACCGGCTTCTTCTGCCATACTAAGGATCTTTGTTTCAAGCTGCTTATTCTTCAGAGGATAAAAATCATTATAGAGCGGATCAATGACCACAGGCTTCACAAACATGAAGAACAAGATGAATGGAATGGAAGCAAACCATAAATACAGCCACCAATGTTTGGCGTACTTTGACATTAAATGGCATAGCACGAGCACCATGAGCAGACTGGTCCCGTAATTCACCCAGAAATCGATCACATCATCCCTCATCCATTGGCTGAATGACTGTGTACTGATACCATATTTCCCTGATAGATGGTAACTGATATAGTTTAATGGAAAATAAAAAGCATACGATAATATAGATATGTAGAAAAAATAGATGCTTCTCTGCAGAAACGGCCGGGATGCAGACCCTAAGGATGCCCCCTCCAATTTCGAAGAGATTCCAAGACCTAAAAGAAAAAAGAAAAAAATCCAGCCTAGCGGAGCCTCCAGAAAGAAAAGATAATTTCTGATTTCTGAGTACTCCTCGCTGAGCAGCAGCTGCCTTTCATCCATGAACATGGCCGGATCGGCGCTTGTCCCCTTATATTGCGCCGGAATAACAGCATCTCCCAAATGAAAGATGTACGCATACATCACTGCCGCATACAGGATATACATCAAAAGCGTCAGCTTAATGAATCTGCCCATCATGATACCTCCCCGATTTAATACAAGTCTCCTTATTAATGTAGTTAAAGAGGGGATTTTTAGAACCGGTTATTGAAGAGTCATCATAGGCAGGCTTGTTCATACAAAGAGAATGCTTAAGCCTGAAACAATGCAAATGGAACCGATTACGACAAATATCACATTGGCTCCCATGAAAGAAAGGAGAAATGCCCCAGCTGCCCCTATAATTGATCCTTATAGAAGCATCGCCCTGTCGCTCGCCATCTGTTCCCCGCGGATAGTACGGAACTCCTCCATAAGAAGTTCAATCGTCAAATGCTGCTTCTTCTGCTCATCACTTTCGAAGATGATTTGTCCCTTATCCATCATGATCAATCTATTCCCAAGGTCAAGCGCCTGCTGCATATTATGAGTGACCATTATAGTCGTCAAGCCGAATGATGCAACCATTTCTTTTGTCAGGCCGGTAATCAGTTCCGCTCTTGATGGATCTAGGGCAGCGGTATGCTCATCAAGCAATAGGATTTTGGGTTCCGTGAATGTTGCCATCAGAAGAGACAAAGCCTGCCTTTCTCCGCCGGACAATAGTCCGACTTTTGCTTGCGGCCTGTCTTCGAGGCCAAGATGGAGCATTTCAAGCTTTTCCCGAAAAAACGCACGTCTCTTCTTGGTGACACCGAAGCCAATCCCCCTCTTCCTCGCACGGCTGTATGCGAGCGCCATATTTTCTTCAATAGTCATATTCGGCGCAGTGCCTGCCATCGGATCTTGGAAAACCCTGCCAATATGTACAGCCCGCTTGTACTCAGGCAAGAAATGTACCGGCTGACCGTCTATGATTACTTCTCCTATATCCGTTCCAAGCTTTCCTGAAATGATATTCATCAACGTCGACTTGCCTGCACCGTTGCTTCCGATCACAGTGACAAAATCCCCTTTAACCAATGAAAGATCAATATCGGACAAAGCAAGCTTCTCATCAGGAGAACCTTCATTAAAAACTTTATAAATCCCTTTCAGCTGCAGCAATCCTCTCACCTCCCGCGGAATACTTCAATTCCTTCAGCTCGTACAGACGCTTCTTCTTACTTCTTTTTTCTTTTTGCTTATCCATTATTTTCGGCAGGATGAGCGCAAGAATGACAATAATGGCTGTGATCAATTTCATATCGCCTGTCTCCAAGAATTTCGCCTGCATGGCAAGGGTCACAATGATGCGATAGATGATGGCTCCGCCGATTACGGCAAAAGTGGCCCTGACAATGGTCTTGCTCCCGAATACCGCTTCACCGATGATGACGGATGCAAGCCCGATCACAATCATCCCTATTCCCATCCCGACATCGCTGGATCCATTATATTGGGCGATCAGTCCGCCTGAGAAGGCGACCAAAGCATTGGAAATGCCAAGTCCAAGCACCTTCATCGTATTCGTATTGGCGGAGAAACTATTGATCATCCCCTCATTGTCTCCGGTAGCCCGCAGAACAAGGCCAATTTCTGTCTTCAAGAAGGTATCCATCAGGACTTTGATGATTAAAGTGAGAAGAAGCATTGTAATCAGAACCGTCCAACCGGCAGGCAAGAGCCCATCCAAACCGACAGCCCTGAGCATTCCGCCCATAAATGCATCAAAACCGGATTCCATTCCGAAATCCCGGATTTTCTGGACAAGCGTCTCCTCAAACAGTAAGGAAATATTCGGCTTATCCATAATACGCAGATTAATGGAATATAAGGCAATCATCATTAAAATACCCGACAGTAAAGGGTTGATTTTCCCTTTTGTATGCAGCAGTCCCGTACAGACACCCGCAAGGAACCCTGCGCCAAAGGCAGCAAGCGTGGCAATGACAGGATGATAGCCATTCACCGTCAGGATGGCAGCAGTCGCCGCCCCGGTCACAAAGCTTCCGTCCACCGTCAAATCCGGGAAATCCAGTATCCTAAAGGACAAATAAACCCCCAAAGCCATAATGGCATATATCATGCCGGCTTCCACCGAACCAAAAATTGCACCAGGCATCTCTCTCTTCCTTTCCTGTTCCGTATTCATTACCATAATCCATAAGAACAATAAGGCTGACACCGCGACCCGCTTTTTCAAGTGCTGCAGAAAAAGCGCGTGTCACTTAGCCAGCCTCCTTTCATCCATCAAACACTCATTTTATTTCTGCTTCTTCTTTCCATTCTTCTTTGATTTCGATCCCCATTTCGGCAGCAGCCTCTTCATTGATGACAAGCTTCACATTGCCTGGGTATTGAGCAGGTATTTCGGAAGCTTTCTTTCCGTTCTTCAAGATATCGGCTGCCATTTCTCCCGCCTGGTAACCGATATCTTCATAATCGAACCCGTATGCTGCGAACCCTCCACGTTCAACCGAGTCCAATTCCCCTACAAATAATGGGATGTCTTGGTCGTTCGAGACCATCACAACGGACTCTAGAGCGGAGACGACTGTATTGTCGGTGATGATATAGAAAGCATCCACATCTCCTGCTGCCGATTCGGCAGCTTGTTTGACTTCAGCCGAAGTCGAAACGGATGTTTCCAATACCTTAACCCCTGCTTTCTTCGCGGCTTCCTTCATTTGTTCCACCTGTACAACCGAATTTTGTTCGCCGGAATTATAGATGGTCCCGATCGTCTTCACTCCGAGTTCTTCAGCCATGAACTGAACCGTACTCGGAATTGCTTCGGGATTTCCGTCGGATGTACCTGTCGCATTTCCGCCTGGTTCCTCCATGGAACCGACCAGCTTGGCACCGACCGGATCAGTGACGCTCGTGAAGATTACCGGAATATCTTTTGTCGCATTCACGGCCGCAAGAGCAGATGGTGTGGCATTGGCGAATATCAAATCCACTCCTTGAGAAACAAAATTATTGGCGATAGGTCCTGTATTATTCGGATCACCCTGCGCATTCTGCTCGTCATACTCCACTTCGATGCCGGCATCCTCGATCGCTTTCTTGAACCCTTCAGTCGCATTGTTCAAAGACGGATGTTCAACAAATTGGGAAAGCCCAATCTTATAGGTCTTATCTCCTGATTCCCCGTCTGTGTTCCCGTTCTTTTGATCGGCATCCGTACCGCAGGCCGTTAGCATGCAGACAGCAGCCAAGCCTGTCAAAGCAGTAAAAATTCGTTTCTTCAAAAAAGCTCCCCCTTATTGATCATATTCGTTCTCATTTGGCACTTTTGTGCTTTTATGTAATAAATTATACCTGCTTGCCTTAAAATATCAATTTATTTTTTAAATTTTATGAATTATCTAATTTTTATAATCGGATTTGATGTTATATTTTGTACATAATGAAAACTGCCATATAAAGAAGGCAGCCCTAACGGCTGCCTTCTGCTTTAACTTTTGGCTACGATTTCTTTCAGACTGCGTCTCAAAATTTTCCCTGTTGTATTCTTAGGGAGTTCTGCCAAGAATTCTATTAAAGTCGGATTCTTATATTTAGCAAGATGCTCTTTACAATAGGCGCGGACTGCCTCTTCCGTCAAAGAGGTATCTTTCCTGACAATGAATGCTTGGACTGCTTCACCTTGCTCAGGATCCGGCACACCTACCACAGCGGCTTCCACTATGTCCGGATGAGCGAACAGCACCTCTTCCACTTCACGCGGATACACATTGTATCCCCCGACAATGACCAAATCCTTCTTACGGTCCACGATATAAAAATAACCTTCTTCGTCCATCTTTGCCAAATCTCCTGTATAAAGCCAGTCATCTTTGATTGCGAATGCCGTTTCTTCTGGCATTTTATAATAACCCTTCATGACATTCGGTCCACGGACAATCAATTCACCCACTTCTCCGGGCGGCAATTCCTCACCAAGCTCGTTTACTACCTTATTTTCCACACGGATAATCGAGGTTCCAATCGATCCCGCTTTTCTCGGACGATCCAATGGATTAAAGCATGTGACCGGAGAAGCTTCGGATAAACCGTACCCTTCGGAAACCTGCACATTGAATTTCTTTTCGAAGTTCTCAAGCAAGGCGACCGGCATGGAAGCGCCTCCAGAAATACATAATCTTAAAGAACGGAATGCTTCCTTATCCCCGTCATGCTGGAGGATGAAGTTATACATCGTCGGAACTCCCGCAAAGATAGTAGCTTGATATTGCTGTGCAACGCGATATATTTCAGCGGGACTGAATTTCGGGATAATGATGATGGTTCCCCCTGTCATCAAAGGCGCATTCATACTGACCGTCAGGCAGAACACATGGAACATCGGCAATGCAGTGATGACTTTATCTTCCGCATTAATTCCCAGATACTCCCCGACATCCATGGCATTGCGATATATATTGCGATGTGTAAGCATGGCCCCCTTCGGTTTGCCCGTTGTTCCTGAAGTATAGAGAATGACAGCTACATCCTCTTCTTCCAAAACAGGCCCCTCAAAAGGTTCCTGCCCCAGTCCCAGGATTTGATTGAATGCAAGCAATTTGGATGCTGCTGACGATTTTGATAGATCCGCATCCCCTGCTTGTCCTGTCTCACAAATAATATAATGATTTACGTTTGGAAGGTGGATATGCAGCCCTTCCACTAGAGGAAGCAGCATGTCCAATGTAATGACCGCCTTCACATCCCCATTCATTAATATGTAACTGATTTCATCCGCAGTATAGATTGGATTGATCGGTATCACTGTTGCACCTGCACGCATTGCCCCATAAAATCCGATGACATAATGAGGAGAATTCCCGATTATCAGGGCAATATGATCTCCTTTTTGAATACCGAGCTTGGATAACCCGCAGGCAAACATGGTGACAGCTGCATCCAATTCTGCATAAGTCTTTTGCTGATCAAGGAATCGGTAGGCGACTTTGCTCCCGTTAGCTTGGGCAGTAGTGTGAAGTTGAGATGATAAATTCATAAAATTCCTCCCTTATAATGAATGAATACTCACTCATTTTCCCTCCTCTATTATAAGCAATGTGAATATTTTCATCAACTAAATTATGGATTAATATGAATTTTCTGTATATAAAGTACTAAAATCAGTCTTGGATAAAGAAAAAAACGCCTTTCGGCATTTTTCCTTCATTATGGATATCCCTCAATAAATCAGATGTATTATATCTTCGGCAGTGACCTTCCCGAAATAATGGCTTACATCCAAGTCTTGGAACGCATCTGAGATGGCGGCCCTTTCATACTGAACACCCTTAAGCCTTTCTTCTATATCGGCAACATCCCCCGCACCGAAGAAATCCCCGAATATTTTACATTGTTGAATGATGCCCTTATTCACTTCCAAGCGAAACTCAATCAATCCGACAGGGAAGCGATGAGAATGTTGTACATTGAATTTAGGCGATTTGCCGTAATTCCATTCCCATGTTTGATAGCGTTCTTTTGAAAGTTCATGGATTTTCTTCCAATCTTCTTCTGTAAGAACGTACTCCGGTACTTCGTCATACCCTTCGAAAATATTTTCAAGCAGTTTTGCTTTGAACTGTTCTATCGTCATTTTTTCCGACATGAGATCAGAAATATTGGTAACCCTGCTTCGGATGGACTTGATGCCTTTTGATTCAATTTTATCTTTTCTTACTTTCAATGCGGATACGATATGCTCCATCTCGGAGTCGAACAGCAATGTTCCATGGCTGAACATCTTCCCTTTTGTCGAGAACTGAGCATTTCCGGATATCTTCTTGCCTTCCGCGACTAAGTCATTGCGTCCGCTCAGTTCTGCCTGAACTCCTATTTTCCGAAGGGCTTCAATGACCGGCTCAGTGAATTTGCGGAAATTGTGGAAGCTGTCCCCATCGTCCTTCGTGATGAAACTGAAATTAAGATTGCCCAAGTCATGATACACGGCACCTCCGCCCGACAATCTCCTTACTACCTTGATACCTTGGCTGTCCACATATTCCGTATTGATTTCTTCAATGGTGTTTTGATTCTTCCCGATGATGATGGAAGGTTCATTTATGTAAAACAGTAAATAAGATTCGTCCTGCCCCAGATTCTTCAGCGCATATTCTTCTATGGCAAGATTAATCCATGGATCTGTGATTCCTTTATTATCGATAAAAAGCATATTTCTCCCTCCGTTGATCGCACTTTGTTTCCCATCATCATTATAATGAAACAACGGCAGCACCGACAACTCACACAACTTATCAATAAAAATCTCGGTAAATCCAATTGGGCGGGATGATCATTTTTACATATTTCAGGCTGAATATCCAAATTGTTATAAAACATAGGTTGACACATCTACCTCTGTTATAATACAATACAAATATAGAACAACAGCAAACACAAAGCCACGTGACATAAAATCAGAATAATCAAATTATTTAGGAGGTAACTGATTATGATTCAGAGCAGCGTTGAATTCTTTAAAAATCTACCGCCGAAGAAATGTGTCGAATGCGATCGTAAAATTGATGAACAGCATGAATGCTACGGCAATAAATGCGACCAATGCAACCATTGAACTGTTCAAACAGTCTAATAAACCGGGTATGCCAAAATACAAATATGTATTTTGCTTCCATAATAGTGATGTCAGATTTCTGACTCATACTCCCTCTTTGCATTGCATGTACACCCCTAACTCGTACATGCAAAAAGGAGACATCATAAGATATCTCCTTTTGCCGGCTGCCTTTCCGCAGTCGGCTTTTTTATCTTTTTAAAAGGGCTGTTTTATGGAGCCTTATATAGAAAAAGCGATCCGTCATATACGGATCGCTTCCTTTCCTGTAAGCTTTTTGTTCTTTAAATAGTCAAGAACCTGTACGACCGCTTCCTCGCCTTGGTCGATACAATCGGGGAGACCCAGTCCATGATAGGAGCTTCCCGCAAGGAAGATTCCCTTCAGCTCTTGATCCATATGGTCTTGGATTTCCCGAAGTCTGTCCTTGTGACCGACCGTATATTGCGGCATCGCATTTTTCCAGCGTGAAACGATTGCAAATTCCGGATTTTCGTCAATATCCATCGTCTTGTTCAAATCTTCCAGGACAATATGGATGATTTCATCATCCGACAGGTCCACGACCGCTTCATCCCCTGCTCTGCCCACATAGCAGCGGAGAAGTACTTTTCCTTCCGGAGTTGTATGAGGCCATTTCTTATGAGTCCATGTACAAGCAGTGATCGTATAGTCGCTATTGCGTGAAACGACGAAGCCTGTTCCATCTATATCTTGTTTGACGGCACTTGCATCGAATGCTAATGCCACTGTCGCAACGCTGGTGGAACGCATATCATTAAAGCTTTTGATGAAGGAATAACCATCAAACAAGTATGCAGCCGTCTGATGGGAAGCAGCCATGACAACAGAATCTGCCGTTATCTTCTCACCATTGTTCAAAAGAAGACTATATGACGTATCATTTTTAGTGATCTTACCGACTTTTGTCCCTTTCATTACTTGCACGTCCGTAAGCTTCTCTTCCATACAATCGACAAAGGACTGCAGCCCGGTTTTGAATGTCAGGAAAATCCCTTTTGACTTCCCTGGCGAGGCAGCTTTCGGCATTTTCGGTCCTGGTGTCGTCTTGTTCATTCCCAGAATGAGGCTTCTGTATTCCTGTTCAACTTGATGGAATTGCGGAAAAGTGGACATAAGGCTTAATCGGTCAATATCGCCGGCATATATACCCGACAATAATGGCTCAATCAAATTCTCGACCACTTCATCCCCAAGCCGTCTTCTGAAAAATTGACCTAAAGATTGATCACCCTCCACACCTGATTTAGGCAGGATAAAGTCAGCGGCCGCTCTTGCCTTGCCGGCAGGAGAGAATAATCCGCTTGTTACGAATGGCCGGATTTTTGTAGGAATTCCCATAACGGAACCTTTGGGCATCGGAAATAACTTTTCTCTGACAAGGACATAAGATTTCCCCGTAGAATTGTTCACCAGCAGATGATCCATTCCTACTTCCTTCGCCAGACGGGCGGCACTAACCTTCCTTTCCAGGAAGGAATCCGGTCCCCTCTCAATCACAAACCCATCCTTCAATACCGTCTGGATCTTCCCGCCCAAGCGGGGTGAACCTTCTATTAATATGATTTCCAGGGGTAAATCCTGCTCTCTTGCTGCTTTCTGCAGATAATAGGCTGCAGTCAAACCCGTAATACCCCCGCCGACTATCGCAACGGTTTGTTTGGTACCCTGTTCCATTACATCGCCTTCTTCTGCCTGTTATTTATTCAATTCCTTCTTAACTGCATCTGCCATTGCATCTATGAAAAGCGGATTCGAGTTCGGCATCGCTGGACGATAATAGCCCGTGCCCAACTCATCTGTAATTACTTTGCATTCATAATCATTATCGTATAGGACCTCAAGATGCTCCGCCACAAATCCTACAGGAATATAAATATATGCTTTATAGTCATGCTTTTCATGCAGTTCTCTCGTAAGATCCTGGACATCCGGTCCAAGCCATGGTTCAGGTGTATTACCCGCACTCTGCCATCCTAATTCGAGGTTTTTGACACCTGCGCCTTCCGCTATCAATTCAGCAGTCTCTCTAAGCTGGTCTGGATACGGATCATTCTGCTGCAGGATTTTCTCCGGAAGACTATGTGCAGAGACAATCAGCACGAAGTGATTGCGTTCCTCTTCCGACATGGATGCGATTGTTTCATTTAAGCGATCGACCCAGTACTGGATGAATTTAGGTTCCTTATACCAACTTTCAACACTTGTAAGGCGGATTCCAAGGTTCTCAGCCTGCTGATGCGCTCGACCGTTATAGGACTTGACGCTGAAAGTGGAGAAATGGGGAGCGAGCACGATACTCACCGCTTCTTCAATTCCATCTTCTTTCATTTGTGAAACAGCATCCTCCACAAACGGTTCAATATGTTTCAAACCAAGATACGCTTTGAATTCAATGTCGTCTTGACAGCTGTTAAGGGTTTCCTCCAGTGCTTTTGCTTGCTTCTCTGTGATTTCTGCAAGCGGTGAAATCCCTCCGATTGCTTTATAACGGCCCTTCAAGTCTTCAAGCATTTCTTCTGAAGGCCTTCTGCCATGCCGAATATGTGTATAATAACGCTCGATATCTTCTTCTTTATAAGGCGTTCCATATGCCATTACTAATAATCCCATTGTTTTCTTCATTGTAAGTCCCACCTTTGTCTTATTTGCAATTTATCTGAAAGATGCCTGCTATCCATTCAGCTGAATGGGGACGGCATGAGCGGATTTCATTTTTTTGCAGCGGAATATGAATGGATGAATTCCGTCAGCTTCTTCAAAGTGGCCGGCTGTACTTCCGGGAAGACCCCATGCCCCAGATTAAAGATGAATCCTGGCTGTTTCATTCCCTGATCCAATACCGCTTTTGCTTTTTCTTCAATCACATCCCATGAGGAGAGGAGTACTGCGGGATCGAGATTCCCTTGAACCGCCTTACTGATTCCCATTTCACGTGCTTTTGAAATTGGCAGACGCCAGTCGAGGCCGACAACATCCAACGGAAGATCATTCCACTCCAAGGCCAGATGACTTGCTCCTACCCCGTGCATAATCAAAGGGACACCTTCCCTCTTCAATTCTGCGAATATTCTTTCCATGCTGGGCTTTATGAATGTTCTGTAATCTTCTTCGTTCAATGTGCCTACCCAAGAATCAAAAATTTGGATGACTTTCGCTCCCGCCTTAATTTGAGATCTTGCATAAATAATGACCGTATCTGCCAGCTTGTCCATCAATGTATACCAAGCTTTCGTTTCTGAATACATGAACGCCTTTGTTTTATTGTAATTCTTGGATGGACCTCCTTCAATCATATAGGAAGCCAATGTGAACGGGGCACCCGAAAAACCGATCAAAGGTACATTCAGCTGCTCCTGTGTCAGTAATTTGATCGTATCAAGCACGTATGGGATATCCTCTTCCGGATGCAGCTCACCCAGTTTCTCCACATCTGAAACAGACCGGATTGGATTTGAAATGACCGGACCTACTCCTGAGACGATATCCACATCCACTCCAATGGCTGGCAGGGGGGTCATAATATCTTTATAGAGGACTGCCGCATCCACTCCATATTGCTCTACCGGCAGCCTCGTCACGTAAGCACATAGCTCCGGCTGATGCGTAATTTCGAATAAAGAGTACTTCTCTTTTATTTTCCGGTATTCTGGTTGTGACCTGCCCGCTTGTCTCATATACCATACAGGCACATGATCCGTTGCTTCCCCTTTTGCTGCTTTCAATAGAGTATAATTGAAATCCTTGTTCATAATAAATTTCCACCTTCCCCTTGATGTAAAAAAGAACACTCCCCATCATCAAAAACAGTCTGTATCCTTTGTTCCAATAGAACCAGCTAACAAAGGAAGCAATCGGGACACGTCAGGATAAATTAGGGTTGTTTTGTATATATTAAAATATGGATATATACTTGTTAGATAAGATATTTTAACATAGAAATTGTTGTATTTTAAAACAAAAGGCACTATGCCTATATACCTCCCATGCACCTCATGCATGGGTAACTATATCCGTTCTATTTGGGTATGTATAGGAAAGAAGGATATTTGTCGAAAAATTGACTTTTTTGGCCTGAAGACCATTTCTGAAAAAAGGAGTGTAAAAGATGAAATTATTTATGAATTCAGGTACATTCGATTATTTACTGAATCTATACAAGAAACATGAAAATGAACCGGTGCTCCTGCTCCGTAATGCAGGCAAATCCCTCCTCCTTCACGAAACTGCCGGGGAGACTTTCATGAAAGAGCCAAGATCCTTCGATGTATTCGGTCAAGCCGGGACATTAACACAGGAAACATTCATCTCCATGAACCATATCCCTGTTCCGGATGAAGAAACCGCAGCTTTTGAACATACATTCCGTGACCTCGGTGCTCATCTCCAGAGTAAGAACGGTTTCCGCGCATATAGACTACTTCGCCCGCTCCGTTCGGACACCTATATCGTCCTTATAGCATGGAACAATGAAAATGCCTATAAAGACTGGGACCGATCCGGCGCAGACGGCTTCCCTTTAAAGCAAAGTTCATCGAAAGCATCCATCACGAAGAAAATCTTCACCGGCGGACCTTATACACAAACTTTTCATGCTCCATCCCTTTCTGATTGAAAACAAAAGGAGGCTTCTTCAGCCTCCTTTTTTTGTTGCAAATATATACTTATCGGATATTTCTCGTATCCACCCGCCGCTTGACAGCTTTGTATGCTTTCATTGCCAATAGGAGCATGACCAAACCCAGACAATAACCTGCCAGCACATCTGTCGGATAGTGTGCGCTAAGAACAATCCTGCTGATGCCGACAGATAAGATGATCGCCGCGGCCGCAAGCCAGATCGCCGCCTTCCCCGCCAAAGACAGCGACCTGGAAAGGAAGTAAGCGATGATACCATACGTCACAATAATCAGCATCGCATGACCACTCGGAAAGCTGTAACCAACCGCATCAATGGATGCATCAATACGCGGACGATCCCTGGCAACTAAATATTTAATGAATACATTCAATCGATCCGCGCCCGTAACAAGCAAAGCCGCAATACCGATTGCCACGAAGTCCCTTTTTTTCCATCCCAGCCATATACAGACGGCAATCAATGCGACTCCTATCCCGATCCTTGAGCCTAATTCAGTCCATCCTTTGAAGAAAAGATGGACATATCCCTCATTCCAGCTTTGGAAATAGGTCTGCACCGGATGCTCGAATGAAAAAGTCTTTCCCGCATTAATGCCATACATCAGAATAAGAAATACACTGAACGAAATGATTACAATCGCAGCAGCACTGTATGTAAGAAAACCCGCCTTTTCAGATACATCATGTTTCATGTTGGACCCCTCCCATTATCCCTATAACCAATATTATGAGCTAATCGGGACACTATACTACCTAGTCCCAAATGTTTCTAAGAAGGAGTACCAATGAAGAATGCATTCTATACAATTTGCTTTCATCTAAAAACACCACAGATGATGGAGTAACCGAACAAACTCCTCTCGGCATAATATAAGCGGAACGCAATAAACCCGATAAATGCAAAAGGAGGATTCATATGCGGACCTATGTACCAGCCCCATACCAATTCCAGACTCCATACCCAACAAATATCCAACACCTAAATGCTTTGCCGATACAACCGATCGCGCAACCGATGTTTGGGCATTCATATCGGGCAGAACCGTATCACAACAAACCGGCAAGACAACAGATGATGCCGCCGGTTAACACTGTCCCGCTTGTTTCTTCTTCATTCCTGACTTTAGAACTGTTGGCAGATGCACAGATGATTTCCCAGACCCTTAATCAAGCTAATTCCTTTAATACGGAGCTGATGGAGGCTGCCCAACTTTCGAATCATAGTAAAGTCTCCCAATTGATCAATGCCATCCCAATTAAACATCGGACGGAAATTTCTTTTACTCCCGGGGTAATTATCATAACTGTTTTGCCGATTGATACAACAAATTCTTGCTGCAGAGTGGAACTGACAATGAATTGGCAAAATTTCGCCTAGAAGTGCTCCCTTAGGAGTCTTTTTTTTAGTTGTGTGAAATATCCTCTCCATGATGCTCGCTTCCCGCAGGGCTTAGCGGTGAGCCTCCTCCTCCGTGCTTAGGCCTGCTCGCTGATCTAAAGGAGTCTCGCACCTTCCGCTCGAATAACCGGGGTATTATTAACTTGTTACATTATAAAAAAAGTGGCAGCCCGCCGCAGTCATTCATTGACTGCAGTGGACTGCCCTGTATAAACGCTTAATCCCATTTAGCGGCGTCCTTCTTCATCATTTTGATATATGCACTTCTGATGAGCAGTATTGCGGCCAGTCCTGCTGCAATTGCTGCCGCAAATGAAGCGAGTCCGGCAGTGATACCGGCTATTGTTCCAAATAGAATGATTTGCAGCACCAAAAGGCCATATAGCAGCTTTTGCACGTCGCGGTCAATTCCGTCTTTGTTCAGCGGGTATAAATCAAGCCAGATGATGTTCTCATGCTGATTCTTGATGCTGATGAGCTGGATGCCTGTGATGTAGGCAAAGAACCCTGCCCCTATTGCTTGAGGAACAATGGAATCGAGTGAAATCAGCACAAAGGATCCGATCAGCAGAAGACGGATATATAAACCAAGAAAATCGCCATTCCTCAAAAAAGTCCGTGCATACAGATACATATATGTATTCGAGGAATGATAGCGGACCAGCGTCAACAGCGGATCCAAATACTTTCTTCTCGCGGTCCGTTCCTTTAGCTTCGGTACATCCGTGAACAGATTGGCGAACCGGTAGAACTTCATCATTCTCTTGCCTTCCGCATCAATCAACATCTCCCATTTCAGGAGCTGACCCGATACCGCCCGTTCGTAATAAAGCAGCAATGCGACTGAAACGGCTAATACCAATACAGGATACACATAACCGGCGGTCGAGAAAGCAAGGAACAGCATCACGCCATTCAGGCAGTATCTGATGAAGGCGTCAAAAAGATGGGTCCTTTTTTCCTGATATCGTAAAACAGCCCATTTTATCCGCAGGTTGATGTATTTCGATACCGCCAAAAGCAATAGGATGAACAGGAAGTCAGAGAGCGTTCCTCCTTCAACAGCCGCAAACAGCGGCATGCCTGCGGCAAGGAACATCAAAAGAATATAACACTGGAAAATCCAGCTGAAATTCAAGGCTTTCCTGAAATAGGTCTTCAGCTTTTCCTCGACCGGCAGCAGGAAGAACATGTCGGGCGCTTTCAGCAATGTATAGATCGGACTCATCGTAAGAGGCAGCGCCAAGATGACCGAAAGCAGAAGTGCTGCCGGGAATGTGCCATCCAGCGATTTTACCCATTCACTGTAATAGTAACCAAGGCCGCCGAGACCGATGATCAGGACGAACATCAAATGTCCATTGAAGATATAGCGCAAATATTTCTGCAGTTCGCCTATGAAGAGTGAAAACCTTTCTTTCCAAAGATCATGACTGTTCATTGGCTTCTTCTTCTTTCGTCAGTTCTATATATAAATCATCCAAGGTCGCTTTCGGCATTCCGAATTCCTTGCGGAGATCCTGAAGCGTCCCTTTCGCCCTTATCTTCCCGTTATGGATAATGACAAAGGAATCGCAATACCGTTCTGCAGTAGCAAGAATATGAGTGGACATCAAAATGCCCGCACCGCTCTTCTTCATTTGTTCCATTAAGTTTAATAGCGACTGAATACCCAGCGGATCGAGCCCCAAAAATGGTTCATCCACAATATAAAGAGAAGGCTGGACAAGAAAAGCACACATGATCATTACCTTTTGCTTCATCCCTTTTGAGAAATGGGAAGGAAACCATTTCAGTCTTTTCTCCATTTTGAACTCTTTAAGGAGCACATGCTTCCGCGCTTCAAGATCCTTTTCGCTCAAACCGTATGCCATCGCGGTAAGCTTCAAATGCTCATCCAGCGTCAGTTCATCATAAAGCACTGGGGTTTCAGGTATATATGTAAACTGCTTTCTGTACGCTTCGACATCCTTTTCGGCAGTGAGACCATTTATGGTCACTTCGCCTTTCTTCGGCTGCATGGTGCCGATAATATGCTTGATTGTCGTACTTTTGCCCGCTCCATTCAGTCCGATCAATCCAACCAATTCACCGGCTCTTATCTCGAAGTTTATGTCATTCAACACATTATTCTTTGTATATCCACCCGTTAAACCTTTAATTTGTAATAGCGACATTGTTTTTTCCTTTCTATTAAGAAGGTTATGATAATGATTTTATCAAAAAAAAGCGACGATATACATCCTAAACCATTTTATTTCCACAATAAACCATCATATATTCCTTCATAATGGATATCATATGTAGTGAGGAAGAATTAAACTTTCCGTAAACGATAGTTATTCGAAATTCCAAAATCGGAATGAGGTGTCTGCTAAAGACGTAACTATTGATTTTCCGTAAACTTTCCTAAATATGCAAGGAGATGGTTAGCTTGCACAATGCTCTGGAAACCCGGTCAATATACCTGCTCACCATCAAAAGTTGAGATGAGGTGTCGGTCCCACGTATCTAACCGCTTTATACGTAAAGTAATGATATAGGACTGTATGGCAAGGGAGCACAGACGTTAATTCTCGATGCCGTCAAGCCTAATTTGACACAGCATAGCTTGTTTCTTGGGAAGCAAACGAATCTGTGAAAGCCAAATGAGGTGTCTGAAAAAGAGAATGTAAAGCAAAGTTGAAAAGAAAGTCCCATTCTTCCTCATCAGGCAGGGTGCGCATAATAAGCGCATCCTGTTTTTTCAATGTCCGCTATGCTAAAATAGAAGCAAACTCGAAAGAGAATTCATTTCCGGAAGGGTGAACCGCCTGTGAGCGACTGTATTTTCTGTAAAATAATCAATGGGGAAATTCCTTGCAGCAAAGTGTATGAAGATGAACATGTACTTGCATTCCTTGATCTCAGCCAAGTCACCAAAGGACACACACTAGTGATCCCGAAAGTACATAAAGAGAATATTTATGAACTCACTCCTGAGATTGCAGGTAATCTGTTTAAAGCAGTTCCAAAGATAGCGGCTGCCATCAAAGAAGCGTACAATCCAATCGGATTAAATACGCTGAACAATAACGGAGAGCATGCCGGACAATCCGTTTTCCATTTTCATATGCATCTGCTGCCTAGATACGGAAAAGGAGACGGCTTTGGCGCAGTATGGGAAACGCATAACAGCGACTACACACCTGAGCAGCTGCAAGAAATCGCCTCAAGTATCCAAAGCAGAATTCAATAAGGCCTCCCCTGGCCTTTTTTCTTTGAATGGGTGATGTCAGCAAGCGCATCAAATCATTTCTGAATATACAAAGTATTACGTTAATTATTTTTTCTGTGATAGGATAAGACTTATACATATGTTTTACGGAGGAAGGGGAAAGCACTATGAAAAGGGCATATAACTTCAATGCCGGTCCGGCTGCACTGCCGCTGGCCGTTTTGGAAAAAGCAGAAAAAGAATGGCTGAATATCCAACATTCCGGTATGAGTGTGATGGAGCTGAGTCATCGCAGCAAGGAATATGAACAAATACATGATCATGCCAAACACTCATTGAGAAAGCTGATGAACATCCCTGAAGAATATGATATCTTGTTTCTCCAAGGGGGCGCCAGCACACAGTTCTCCATGGTACCGATGAATTTGCTTACTAAAGACGGAATCGCTTCTTATGTACTGACGGATTCCTGGTCGGAGAAAGCGCTGAAAGAAGCGGATAAGATCGGCAGCACAAGAATTGCAGCATCTTCCAAAGACGACAATTATACATACATCCCTCCTCTGGAAGGATTATCCTACAGTCAGGACGATGACTATCTTCATATCACAAGCAATAATACCATCTATGGAACGCAATGGCATACCTATCCCGACACCGGGGATTTGCCATTGGCGGCTGACATGAGCAGCGATATTTTGAGCAGGGAAATCGATGTCTCCAAATTCGGGCTCATATATGCGGGTGCACAAAAGAACCTGGGACCATCCGGAGTGACCGTCGTCATTATCAGGAAGGACCTTATCCCGACAGACAGGAAAGACCTCCCGACCATGATGCAATACTCGACCTATAGCAGCAGCAATTCCTTATACAACACTCCTCCCACTTTGGCGATTTACCTATTGTCACTCGTACTCGACTGGGTTGACGGGCAAGGCGGGGTAAAGGTAATGGAAGCAAATAATGCCCGCAAGGCAAAGCTTCTGTATGATGCAATTGATGGAAGCGATGGGTTCTTCAAAGGACATGCCCGGAAAGAAAGCCGTTCATACATGAATGTCACCTTTACACTTCCAACGGAAGAACTGACCAAACGCTTCCTGGACCAAGCGAAGGAAGCAGGATTCATAGGATTAAACGGGCATCGTTCCATCGGAGGCTGCCGTGCATCCATTTACAATGCGGTCCCTTATGAACATTGTTCAAAACTGGCAGAATTCATGAAACAGTTCCAGAGTTCCGGCAAAAGCCTTCTAAAAAACAGTGTAGAATGATATACTTTTCCTAAGTTTCTTGCAGCAGGCTAGAGAGCACTGTTGAAGAACTTACCGTTTCATGAGCTGAGTTTAGTTGAGGAGAGATGAAAATGAATAGCAGAGAATTGGTTTCCTTGTCACTGATTGTAGGAATCGGTGCGGTATTGCACACAATCATCCCTGGTGTTTTTCTTGGGATAAAGCCCGATCTGATGCTGACGATGATGTTTTTGGGTATCATCCTGTTTCCGCATCTGAAGCACACTGCATTGCTGGGCATCGTCACCGGCATCATTTCCGCCATGACGACAAATTTCCCGGGCGGTCAAATACCGAATATAATTGATAAAGTCTTAACGGCTTTCATCTTTCTAGGCCTGTTGACCGCAGTCAGGAAAATGAGCAAAAGAACCGCCGCCATCGCTGTACTGACCGCAGCCGGCACAATGATATCCGGAATGATCTTCCTTGGATCGGCATTTCTGATTGCTGAATTGCCCGGACCTTTCTTGGCATTGTTCGCACTTGGCGTATTGCCTGCAGCATTGCTGAATACAATCGGTATCACTTTTATCCATCCGTTAGTGAAAAATATTCTATCAAAAACAAATATACAGACGCAGACAAGATAATGTCCACAAAAAAAGGGCCCCTCCGGGAAGCCCTTTTTCTAATCCTTTTAAAGCCAAAGCACCAGCAAAAATAAAAGAAAAGTACAAGCACCAAGGAATGCCGCCTTTCTCTGCAGCATGTATCTGGAAGGATAGACCCCCGACTTCAACAAAAGAAGAATGTGATATACAGTTGCGGCAAGGAGAAGCAAGCAAATGAATGCAGCAACATAAAACAATCGAATCCCCCCTCCCCATGATTCCACTTAATAAACTTGTATTCTTTCCAGGACAAAATGATGCCTCTTTTGAAGAAGATACTGACTTAATTCACAATAAATTATTGTTAAATAATTAACTATTGCATAATATTGGTTTAATTCAATTTGATTGTGTTATATATATAGTATAAAAAGTGAATGAAAGTTATTTCTTGAAAGCAAATACTCCCTTTTTGTCGAAAAAAAGCGAGAACAGCAGAACAGCACAATCATTAATGGGATTTTTTATTGACTTTCTCTTCTATTTCCTGTTAATTAAAGGTAATATCATTATCCTGCTCTAGGAAATTAGCGACATTCCTTTTTCGATTGACCAAATCAGACAGTTGAGGTGAAATGTATGAAAGCGAAGCATATCCTTTATGGTTTTATCACAGGCGCGGCCATAGCCGGAGCTAGTGCGCTCCTTTATGCGCCATCACCGGGCAAAGATTTGAGAAACAGAATGAAGAGTAATGCAAATGAAATAAAAGAATTATCTCAGGAAATCAAAACGAAACTTTTGGAAATGAAAAATGAAACTCAATCCGCTGCGGTCGTCAGCAAAGATGCAATCAAGTTATTCGTAGCAGATGTCAAAATCCTGATTGAGGCGTGGAAAGAAGAGATTGAACCTCATACCGAAGAGATACAAGCCAAGATCAAAGAAATTGAATCAACTCTTAAGGAACTTGAAGATGTGGTTACACCAGCTGCCGATCGAAAAACGGAGGAGCCTTCATAAGAAGGCTCCATTAAGAAAGCATACATATCCCGTTCTATGCACATTAGAAATAGTATTTTGCAGCGGAAGTGCTATTGAGATACCGCAGGCTGCCACAATGAAAGTCACTTCAAAAATAGAATGATGGAATGAGCTCTATTTTTGAATAATATCACCGATATAATAAAATAAAAAAGAGTAAATTTCTAAAAATTTTGTTAATTTTCTCTTTATTAATTTTTATTTTATTGTCATAATAATATTAAAAGAATTGTAAAGTAGGTGATTGGACATGCAAGATAATAAGTATTCAATGAAAGAAGCTATGATTTATAGTCATAGAATGGCCCAGTTGAGTAAAGCACTGTGGAAATCCATCGAGAAAGATTGGCAGAATTGGATTAAAGCGTATGACTTGAACATCAACGAACATCATATTCTCTGGATCGCATACCACCTTAACGGCGCTTCAATTTCCGATGTTGCTAAGTTTGGTGTCATGCATGTCTCTACAGCTTTCAATTTTTCGAAAAAGCTGGAAGAAAGAGGACTGTTGAAATTCTCAAAAAAAGAGAATGATAAACGGAACACGTATATCCAAATTACAGAACAAGGGGAACAAGTCATCCTCGACCTGATGGAAAACTATAATCCTTCCAACGACTCTGTCCTGGAAGCATCACTTCCTTTACACGGTTTATATGGAAAGTTTCCTGAAATGATCGAGGTCATGGCAATCATCCGTAATATCTACGGCGACGATTTCATGAAAATGTTCGAAAACTCTTTCTCCAATATCGACAAGCAAATATCTGAAACAGACGGCAAACTCATCAATAATAAAAAGGCAGGAGCGGAAGCTGAAACAGTAAATCCTTAATCTTTCAGCAGCTGCTTCAGTGTTTTCATATAATCGACAAATACTCCCTGCCTCAGACAAGCAGCAACCAGTTCATTCAGAGAGATTTTTTCATTCAGACTCGCTGATAATTCAGTAAGAAGCGGATAAAATGTAACATATCCTTCCGCTTTTTGTTTTTCGAATTTTTTGTTCATTCTTTCACATAGTTTTAATAATTCCTCTGTCTCTTCTTGATCCAGCCTTTTATCGACAATCAGATAATATAATTGGTCATCCGAATTCTTCAGCATTCTCAATAATAATTGCTGTTGGAATTCAAGCATTTCAACTCTTTTTGCCAGTTCATCCATTATGTATGCGCCTCCTTTTTCTACCCATTCTCGAGCGATGCAAAGATTCCTTATGTATTCAATTTATTGTTAGAAAGTCGCTATTGCTTTTTATAAAGAATCATCGTAAAGTATTGTAGTATTTTCATTCTACTATATTTAAGAAGGAACACAAATGCTATTTTGAATATGTTTATATATAGCCTGTGGAGGATAATGACAGATGCATTGCTGGAAATCAATCAACATGAATAGGGAGTACGGAACATTCAAGATCATACTGCTTTCTCTTATGACAATGCTGCTTTCTTTTCTGACTATTTATACAGCAGCAAGTGTCAGCTTGTCCAGACAAGAATACCGGGATGATCATGCTTTTCTGTTCCTCATTGCCCTTCTTCTCCTTGGCCCGTTGCGGAAAGGCCTGCAAGTCACGCTGCTGTCTCTGCTCCAGGGAAAGTTCATTCCCTTTTCGGGGAAAGTCACGGAACCTGTCGGTAAATACGTTTATATCTTTGCTTTGATGGCACCGTCAGTAAGCATTTCCCTTATTATCCTGATTTGTGCCTTCCAATTTCCGGCTTATGCACATTATTGCGCCATCCTGATTTCCATACACATCGGTTTTTGTGTGCCCGCTTTTTTGAGGTTATACCATTTATTGCATTCACCGCAAAAATGTTATGTTGAAGAAAATGAAGAAGGATATGAAATCTTAATTACCCATTGAACTGAGTGAGGACGGACAAGGCGAATCAGAATTCTCGATACTATCTTTTTTTACACTTATTTGTTATGTTTAAAGTACTGATTTTCGTTTTAGTTGGGGGGAATTCCGTTTGTCAATGTTATTCGTTGCAGCCTTTATCGTCTTCTCAGGAATCATCCTGTACAACTTTAATAAGATGGCCGATAAATTGATTAACCAGAAGGAAATTCCGGAAGAAAAACAATATGGTGTCTATCGCATGATTAATGTATGCATTACGATCTTACTGCTCTCATCCTATGTAAAAGTAACATTTACATAAGTACACAAAGGAAAAGGTGAAGCCTATGCTCCACCTTTTTATTTTTTCACTCCATTATAACCAAGCTGCGCCGATGATTACTAACAGAATAAAAAGCACGACAAGCAGAGCAAATCCCCCGCCATAGCCAAATTCATAGCCACCTGACATTTCAGTTCCCCCTTTCTATATGCTTTGGTATTGCATTTATTGGTTCTCCTTAGAGCCAGCAGGCTCCTAGAATCACCAACAATATGAACAGGACAATGATTAAGGCAAACCCGCTTTGATTACCCCAACTCATACTAACACCTCCATATAAGGTAATGATGACATCTTATTCAGCAATGACTTCTTACGAGCAGGCTAATGTCACAAACAGAGGAATATTCTTCAAATATAGGAACAGCCCACTATGACGAGTAAGATGAACAGCACCACAAGGAGCGCGAATCCATTATTGTTACAGTAGCCCATCTTCCATCCCTCCTTTAATCTGTACGATACAGTGTATGTAAAGACCCGGCCGGGTGGATAGGTATGAGCCTATTTTCAGGAAAATTACAGTGCTGAATAATGTAAATATTTTTGCAAGTCACTTTTTTGTGTTATAGTATTGGAAGTGGTAAGAAATTGGGATTAGGAGTTGTTACAATGAAGAAATGGTTACTTCCTGTAGCCCTCACAGCTGGTATGCTCTCGTTGGCCGCCTGCTCGGGAGACAATGAATCAGAAGCGGTTGTTGAAACAAAAGCTGGGAACATCACAAAGGACGAGCTCTATTCTGCTCTTAAGGAAACGAACGGAGATGCAGTTGTCCAGCAGCTTGTATATGAAAAGGTACTCTCAGATAAATATAAAGTCAGTGATAAAGAACTGAATGAACGTGTGGATGAAGTGAAGGAAGAGCTGGGGGATAATTTCGAAATGGCCCTCATGCAGTATGGATACAAAGATGAAGAAGATTTGAAGAAACAATTCAAGCTTGCGATGCTCCAAGAGAAGGCAGCAATGAAAGATGTGAAAGTAAGCGAAAAGGAAATGAAGGAATATTACGAGAACTACAAAACGGATATCAGGGCTCGACATATTCTTGTTGAGGATGAGAAGACCGCAGCAGAAGTGAAGAAGAAGCTTGATGAAGGTGCTAAATTTGAAGATCTTGCTGCTGAATATTCAACAGATCCTGGAAGCAAAGACAATGGCGGAGATTTGGACTGGTTCGGACCGGGAGCAATGGTTCCTGAATTCGAAGAAGCTGCCTACAGCCTTAAAAAAGGCCAAATCAGCGGTCCTGTGCAAACAGAAAATGGTTTCCATATCATCGAAGTGACGGATATCAAAGAGAAACAGCCGTATGAAGACATGAAGGAAGAAATCGAATATGAAGTGAAGGCATCTAAGATTGATCCTGAGAAAATGCAGGAAATCTTAGAGAAAGAACTGGAAGATGCGAATGTCAAAGTGAAAGACGAAGACTTGAAGGACGCATTAAAAAGTGACAGCGCCGAAGCTTAATATTCTCTATGATTTATAGTTAGATAGAAAGCCGCCTTGCATATTG
>JAZNGP010000078.1:0-2139 GCA_045576475.1 Bacillus sp. (in: firmicutes)
TCCTTGCTCCATGTGTATACACTGTTAGTGCTTGTACTTTTTACGTTCCAGCAAGGAATTATTGTTCGGTTCATGCAATATATAGGAACGGGGGGATCATATGCCGAAAACAAGAAGAATGGGGAATATTTTTGCTGATGACGGAAAGTCGATCATACTGGCGCTTGATGGGTATTATTTCTCGACAAATACAACCGGAATCGATAAAGCGATCGGTCAATTGCCGGAGATGGTCGAAAATGGTCTTGATGCAGTGATCGTGACGTATGGGATGGCCAAGGATTATGCTGCTTCTTTTACAAATGCAGGCATGCTCGTACGTGCGGATGTATCAACAGATGTATTCAACCCGAGTGTACCGGATACCGCCGGTCTGATAAAGGTTGAGGATGCATTGAAGCTTGGGGCGGACGGAATCATTTCAATGACGTTCCCGGGTGCTGCGAATGAAGCCTCTTCACACAAAATGGCGTGGGAATTGGCCCATGATGCGGACAAGTGGAATATGCCATACATTTGTGAATCGCTGCCTTTCGGTTACGCGGTCACGAACGAAGAGTCGAATAAGCCGGCAGTGATTGCGGCAGGAGCGCGCCTTGCCGCTGAGCTTGGAGCAGATCTGATCAAAACACGGTTTACAGGGGAAGCGGATGACGCCGATATTGTGAAAATGGCAAAAAAGCCTGTACTTGCCTTGGGAGGACCAAAAACAGATTATATCCTGGAGTATTTTTCATTCGTGAAACATTGCATGGACGCTGGGGCCAAAGGGGTAGCGGTCGGCCGTAACATCACGCAAGATCCATATCCTGCGGGTGTCGTAGCTGCCTTGAATGTCATTGTCCATGGGAACGGTACACCAGAAGAAGCGCATGAAAAATATAGAGCATACAACAGGTGATAAACAGAAAGGAATGGTTCATCTTTTTCTTAAAGGGGGAAGGGAATGGAGAAGTATATACTGGGAATCGATAACGGAGGAACAGTCACGAAAGCAGCCCTTTACACGCTGTCAGGAAAAGAAATGGCAATCGCCTCGAAGAAGACAAAGATGATCATCACGAAGCCCTTTCATACGGAAAGAGACATCGATGAGCTTTGGGAAGCAAATGTTACGGTAATCAAAGAGGTATTGAAGGAGTCGAATATAGAGGCAGGCCGGATTGCGGGCATATCCATCACCGGTCATGGCAACGGTCTTTATTTAGCTTCAAAAGACGGAAGCACGCCATATAACGGCATTATTTCAACCGATAATCGGGCTAAGAAGTATATAGAGGAATGGTATGCGGATCCAAGGTTCGAAACCGAAG
Organism: Bacillus sp. (in: firmicutes); assembly: GCA_045576475.1. Classification (GTDB taxonomy): domain Bacteria; phylum Bacillota; class Bacilli; order Bacillales; family DSM-1321; genus Bacillus_AD. The sequence goes on from JAZNGP010000078.1 coordinate 1,314, forward strand.
TGCTTCCGAAGACGATGCAGTCCGTATGGGCGGGGCAGCCGGCAGCACTGCTCGCTTGGCTGCGGGATCATCAACATGAAGTGCTCGATCAAGCAGATTATATCTTCATGGTCAAGGATTTCCTGCGCTATAAACTGACCGGGGAAGCTTATTCGGAATTGACCGATATTTCGGGAACAAGTTTGCTGAATGTCCGTGACCGATGTTTTGATGTGGAATTGCTTGATTTCTTCGGGCTGGGTTTCCTCATACAAAAGCTTCCTCCGCTTAAGGAACCGACAGAACGATGCGGCTGCATCACAAAAGAAGCTGCCGAAGCAACCGGGCTGATGGAAGGAACCCCTGTTGCCGGAGGAATATTCGATATTGCCGCTTCCGCCGTCGCATCAGGTCTAGTGGAAGAAAATAAGCTGTGCATTGTCGCCGGAACATGGAGCATCAATGAATACATCACCAAGAAACCGGTCATCGACAAAGATCTATTCATGACATCCATCTATTGTTTGCCTGATTATTGGCTCATGACGGAAGCGAGCCCCACTTCAGCAAGTAATTTGGAATGGTTCATAGATACATTGATGAGCCGGGAGAGGCTGGAGTGTGAGAAAAAAGGGACGTCCATCTATGATTACTGCAATGAATTGGCGGCTTCTACTGAACCAGAGGAAAGTGATTTGCTCTTTTTCCCTTTCTTATTCGGGTCAAATACGCTCCCTGATGCGAGCTCCTGTTTCATCGGAATGAACAGCTGGCATAAACAGGCACATTTGGTCCGTGCGGTGTATGAAGGAATTGTTTTCGGTCATATGTTCCATATCGAGCGTCT
>JAZNGP010000079.1:0-6444 GCA_045576475.1 Bacillus sp. (in: firmicutes)
CGGATACCCGGCCTGCCCGAACCTGGAAGACCAAGAAAAACTGTTCAGACTTTTGCAGCCGGAAGACATCGGCATCCACCTGACGGAAGGCTGCATGATGGATCCCGAAGCAAGTGTATCGGCAATCGTATTTGCCCATCCGGATGCCAGGTATTTCAACGTGGAGAGATGACGGATACGGTAGTCAATTGGTCTAAGTTCGAAAAATGACCGTTACAATGTACGAAACACAAATTCTAAAGAACCTTCATTTGACTAATTAATATTGGAAAAATGAAGGTTCTTTATTTATATAGCTCTGTTAAAGTATTATGTTGATTTCCGCTGCGAACGGACGCTTTCCGCGGGGCGAGCGGTGAGCCTCCTCCTCCGTGCGGGGTCTCACCCTGCTCGCTTATCCCGCAGGAGTCGCCGTTCTCCGCTCCAATCATATCAGAGAAAGAGCAGCGTTTGGAATGATAAAAGAAAAAACAACATTAAATGATAACAGAGCCATTTATATAAATATAGAAGGAGACTTGAAGTCACTTTGATGTTCTTCCCATTAACAATTATCCGCAGCTGATTGTAGTGGAAGGTGCGAAGACTCCTGCGGGACAAGCGTGTCGAGAGAGACCCCGCAGTGCAAAGCGCGAGGAGGCTCGGGAGACCGCCCGCGGAAAGCGAAGCACCTGGAACGAAAATCAGCTCCCCGATACATGCGGAATCCTCCTCTTGAATAACCTCAAAAACCACCTGAAAATCCACTACATAACAACCTTTATTTTTGCCCACAATAAAAAGAACGCAAGCAAACGGCAAAATACAAAGGAAGAGGATGATCCGATTGAGAAAAGGAAACAAAAGGTTATATAAAATGGCGGCAATCCTTTGTCTCTTGGCAGCTTTCCTTCAGCTGAACGGCGAAATCATCGGAAAAGCAGAGTCTTCCCCGGAATCAGCGGGCGAAAATTTTCCGCCATTCAAAGAAAACAACCCAAACAGAAAGGTTGCCTATCTGACCTTCGATGACGGTCCATCCTCAAACACAATACCGATCCTTGACATCCTTGATAAATACGGAATAAAAGCGACCTTTTTCGTGATGGCGGATGAATCAGAGGAAGCGAAAGAAGGATACCTCGAAATGATCAAACGCGGCCATACCATCGCACTTCATACATATTCCCATGATTACAAGGAAATCTATGTGTCTCCCGAGGCTTTCTTCAGGAATATCGAAAAACTTGAGACATTCCTTTGGGACAATTACAAAATAAAAACCGATATCCTGCGCTTTCCGGGAGGATCCAAAAACCGCTCCAGCAAAATTTACGGCGGTCCGCAGATCATGGAATCAATCAAAAAGGAGTGCAGGGAAAGAGGCTATAAATATTACGACTGGAATATTGATACAACAGACGGCATTTCACCTGCCGTCAGTTCCTATACAATCGAAAGTAAAGCACTGGCAGCGGCAAAGAATAACAAGGAGGCAATCATTCTCATGCATGATATCGGATTGATGGACAACACAGTCACTGCTCTGCCGAAAATCATTGAAGGGCTGCAGAAGCAAGGTTTCGAATTTGATGTGATCGGAGACCAGACAAAAGAAATGCATTTTTGAATAGATGGCCGCAAGAAGATTGACAATTTTTACGTCATCTTCTTTTTTTTGGTGCTGGGGCAGACCATAAAAAAGTAGATGATTGAAGATTACCCGCAAAAAGCATCCGTATATAGCGAAGAGCTATTTTAATTCCTAATAGCTAATAAAAACCAAAAAGTACTGTTTTTCGTGAATTTTTGTCTGCTTTCTGAAAGCGCAAACACACTATTGGCCATGGACTTTCCGCTTGTGAAATTTTTTCGACAAAAAAACTCGAAAGATGTGTGTCAATATTTTGAACTCGATAACAGGAAGTGGTAATATGGTTGTGAAAACAAATTATCTTATGGGCATATCCCATAAAAGTGGTATACTGATATGTGGATTTGTTTGAAAGTTCCTTAAATACAGTATATTCGCGCGGGAATTAATTCATAATCCATACTTAGCTCAATTATTCGTAAGGAATAAGGGGTATGAACATAGTAGGATAAGCGTTTCATAACTTCATAAGGTGGGGATTTTAAAATGGCCAGCCAGAGAACAGGCGGGAATCCATGGGAGAGTTTAACAGGACCAAACTTCGCATACCTATTAGAGAAATACGAAGAGTATATGAAGGATCCGGAGACTGTTGAAGAAGATGTACGAGATTTGTTCGATAATTGGGGGGGACCCGAACAGAACGAAGTTGCTGCAGCCACAATGACTGCGGAAAGTCAGGCGACGGCTGCTTTTTCTATGAAGAAAGTGATGTCGGCTGTCAAGTTAGTCGAGAATATACGCACATACGGGCATTTATCTGCCGATATCTATCCGCTCAATAAAGAGCGTAAAGAGGATAGCTTACTTAACTTGCATACTTATGGTTTGACTGAAGCAGATTTGAAAGCGATTCCGGCTACATTATTATGTGAAAATGCACCTGAAGACGTGAAGGATGGTTTTCAGGCTATCAAATACTTAAAAGAATTATATACAAAGACAATCGCTTTCGAATTCCATCACGTCCATGACATCAAGGAACGTGAATGGTTGACAGGCATGGTCGAATCAGGGAAGATGTTCCCTTCATTCCCTGCCGAGAAGAAAAAAGCGATTTTGAAACGATTGACGGAAGTTGAAGATTTTGAAAAATTCCTTCATAAGACATTCGTTGGACAAAAACGATTTTCCATAGAAGGTTTAGATACCCTTGTGCCGATTTTGGATGAATTGATTAAAGAATCCGTCCAGACAGGTACGAAAAGCATAAATATCGGGATGGCTCACAGAGGACGGTTGAACGTACTTGCGCATGTGCTCGGCAAACCGTATGAAATTATTTTCTCTGAATTCCAGCATTCTCCGAATAAAGAATTGGTGCCGTCTGAAGGCTCCATCGGCATCAATTATGGCTGGACCGGCGATGTGAAATACCATATGGGTGCGGATAAACAGATCAAAGATGATAACGTTGTCAAAGCACGCCTGTCATTGGCTAATAACCCAAGTCACCTTGAATTTGTCGGCGCGGTGGTCGAAGGATACACACGTGCGGTTCAAGATGACAGAAGCAAATCAGGATATCCGGAGCAGGACTTCAAGAAATCGCTTGCAGTACTGATTCATGGAGATGCAGCATTCCCTGGTGAAGGCGTTGTTGCTGAAACATTGAACTTGAGCAGATTAAGAGGATACCAGACAGGCGGATCCGTTCATATCATCACGAACAATATGATCGGTTTCACTACAGAAAGCGGAGATTCCCGTTCTACCAAATATTCCAGTGACCTTGCCAAAGGGTATGAAATTCCGATTGTGCATGTAAATGCGGATGATCCGGAAGCTTGTCTCGCAGCGGTTCACTTGGCGTATCTATATAGGAAAGAATTCGGTAAAGATTTCGTGATCGATCTTTTGGGTTACAGAAGATTCGGACATAACGAAATGGATGAACCATTAGTCACTCAGCCGCAAATGTACGGCTTGATCCATAAGCACTCGACTGTCAAAGAGCTTTATGCGAATAAGCTCATGCAGGAAGGGATCATCGGGAATGAAGAGTACAAGGAAATGGAAGATTCCGTCATGGCCCGTTTGAAGGCGGCCCATAACAAAATCTCAGGCAATAAGAAAGACGTTATGTTCAGCATGGTGCCTCCGGTGACGGTCGAAAATGGAATTCCGAAGCTAGAGACATCGGTCAGTCTTGACCGCTTGATCGGCATCAATAATGATTTGTTGAAATGGCCTGAAGATTTCACTATCTTCAAGAAGCTGGAGAAAATTCTGCAGCGTCGTTTGGATGCTTTCAAGGACAATGGCAAAATCGACTGGGCATTGGCAGAAACATTGGCTTTCGCCACAATCATTGAAGACGGGACACCGATCCGGATGACCGGCCAAGATTCAGAGCGCGGAACGTTCTCACAAAGACATTTAGTGCTCCATGATAGTGAGAATGGCAAGAAGTATTCGCCTCTTCATACACTGTCGAATGCCAAGGCTTCTTTTGCCGTGCATAACAGTCCGCTTTCGGAAGTGTCGGTGCTTGCTTTTGAATACGGATACAATGTGTTCTCACCTGAAACACTCGTGATCTGGGAAGCACAATATGGCGATTTCGCTAATGTTGCGCAAGTCATCTTCGATCAGTTCATTTCATCAAGCAGAGCTAAATGGGGACAAAAATCCGGTTTGGTCATGTTGCTGCCGCATGGATATGAAGGACAGGGTCCGGAGCATTCAAGTGCCCGTCTTGAGAGATATCTGCAGTTGGCCGCAGAGAACAACTGGACTGTGGCGAATCTTTCCACCGCGGCTCAATATTTCCATATCTTGAGACGTCAGGCGAAAGTGCTGAAGATGGAAGAAGTGCGTCCGCTTGTCCTTGTGACACCGAAAAGCCTTCTTCGTAATCAGAATGTCGCTTCATTGCCTCAGGAACTGAGTGAAGGAGAATTTAAGGCATTCTTGGAAGATTCTTCGACAGCTTCATTGAAGAATAAAGATGTGAAGCGTATCGTTTTCAGTACAGGAAAAATGAGTATCGATCTGCATGAACATTCCTTGAAGCTTGAAGATCAAAAGAATATTAAACTTATGAGGCTGGAAGAAATCTATCCATTCCCATTCGAAGATATTCAATCTCTCTTCAGTCAATTCAAAAATCTGGAGGAAATCGTCTGGGCACAGGAAGAACCGAAGAATATGGGTGCATGGTCATTTGTGGAACCAAGGCTGCAAGCAGCTGCGCCTAAAGGCATCCCAGTGAGATACATCGGCAGAAAACGCCGTTCAAGTACAGCTGAAGGGGATCCATTATTCCATAAACAAGATCAGAACCGTATCATCACCGAAGCATTCCAACTATAAACCGAAGAGGGGAAACGAACATGGCAGAAATCATAGTACCGGAATTAGCAGAATCCATCACGGAAGGATCAATCGCACAGTGGCTGAAACAGCCAGGTGAGAGAATTGAAAAAGGCGAATATATCGCTGAACTGGAAACAGATAAAGTGAACGTGGAGATTATCTCTGAACATAGCGGTGTCGTAGGGGAACTTCTGAAGGAAGAAGGGGACACTGTACAGGTCGGGGAAGCAATCGCAATCGTAAGCGAAGGCGGCGGACAAGCATCGGAGCAAGTGAAAGAAGAGTCTCCTAACCCATCCGAACCAGCTGATTCTTCAGCTGAAAAAGACCAAGTGAAACAAGGGGAGAACGAAGCGGACAAACAAGCTGGACAAGAGAAGAAAGGTCCAGGACCGATCGCTTCACCTGCCGCACGCAAAATGGCACGTGAAAAAGGCATCGACTTGAACACTGTTTCTACAAGCGATCCTCTGGGACGCATTCGTGTTCAGGATATCGAATCTGCCGGACAGCAAAAGCATAGTGCACCTGCCGCACAAGCACCAGCAAAACAAGCACCTGTCCAAAAGGCGGAAGCACCTAAGACAGCACAGCAATTCGACAAACCGGTTGATGTGCAAAAAATGTCCAGAAGACGCCAAACCATCGCGAAACGCCTCGTAGAAGTGCAACAGACTGCTGCGATGCTGACAACTTTCAATGAAGTGGATATGTCGGCGATCATGGATCTGCGTAAACGCAGAAAAGATTCTTTCCAGAAATCAAACGACGTTAAGCTTGGTTTCATGTCATTCTTCACGAAAGCGGTTGTTGGCGCATTGAAGAAATATCCGTTATTGAATGCGGAAATTCAAGGCGATCAATTGCTTGTGAAGAAATTCTATGATATCGGTATTGCGGTTGCCGCTCCGGATGGTCTTGTTGTTCCGGTTGTGCGTGATGCGGACAAACTTGGTTTCGCGGGCATAGAGAAAGAAATCGGTTCACTTGCGGAGAAAGCCCGCACGAATAAACTTGGTCTTTCCGACCTTCAAGGCGGTACATTCACGATCACAAACGGGGGAACATTCGGTTCTTTAATGTCCACTCCGATTTTGAATGCACCACAAGTAGGTATTTTGGGAATGCATAAAACACAGTATCGTCCGATCGCAATCGATGAAAACACAATGGAAATCAGACCAATGATGTACATTGCCCTATCATATGACCACCGAATTGTGGACGGAAAAGAAGCGGTAAGCTTCCTTGTGAAAGTGAAAGAATTGCTTGAAGATCCAGAACAACTTCTTTTGGAAGGTTGATCAAACAAAGCAATGTTTTTACGAAAAGCTGCAGACAATAGTCTGCAGCTTTTTTGTGTTGAATGAAGACTATTATTTCTTGATACTATATTAGGAATAATGAGATTAATGAAATGATTCTTTCTATTATTTTATTATTGACGATGAGAATCATTTTCAATAGAATTCATTATAGTAAAATAGTAAAGG
>JAZNGP010000080.1:0-52788 GCA_045576475.1 Bacillus sp. (in: firmicutes)
CGCCGCTGACTTTGGAGAGCAAGCTCTCCTCCGTCCGCTCGACTTGCATGTATTAGGCACGCCGCCAGCGTTCGTCCTGAGCCAGGATCAAACTCTCCAAAAAGTGTTTGACTTGCTCATGTTTTAAAACTTGTGTTCCGGTCAATGCCGAAACGTTTGTTTAGAATTAACGTTGACGTTTTGTTTTGTTTAGTTTTCAAAGAACATTTTTGTTATTTCTTTCGAAACAGCTTTTTGATTATATCATACAAGCTTTTTCGTTGTCAATAACTTTTTTAAAATAATTTTATTCGCTCGTAAGCGACTTTATTAATATACCTTATCCTTCTTAAAGTGTCAACAACTTTTTTCGCTTTCTTTTTCCAAGTTTGCTTTCAAAGTTGTTTCTTCTCTTGAGGACAGATATAAATATAACACTAGATAAACAACTTGGCAATAGGTTTTATTAAAAAGTTTTTTAGAATAGTATATTCTCCATACAACACCTTTAAAATATACGGATTTTTAAATGTATCGTGTTTTTCGCTGTGATCAAGTAATTAAAGCACATCTTCAACCTTCAAAGACTGTTTGATATGCTATTTCAAGCGAGATCCAAAAAAAGCAGCCGATGACGGCTGCTTTTTTTGCATTAGCGATGACGCATATAAGGGAATAATAATACATCTCTGATGGATGGCGAGTTAGTCAACAGCATGATTAAACGATCCACACCGATTCCTAGTCCGCCAGTTGGCGGAAGACCGTATTCCAATGCCTCGATGAAATCATCGTCCATTTCATGCGCTTCGTCGTTTCCTTGTTCTTTTTCCTTCAATTGAGCTTCAAAGCGTTGGCGCTGATCGATTGGATCATTCAGCTCGGTGAAGGCATTCGCATGCTCACGGCCCACGATGAACAATTCGAAACGGTCAGTGAAACGAGGATCTTCCGCATTCTTCTTAGCCAGAGGCGAGATCTCTACAGGATGCCCATAAATGAATGTCGGCTGAATCAACGTTTCTTCCACTTTCTGCTCGAAGAATTCATTGACGATATGTCCGAATTCCATATGCTCTGTCACTTCTACTCCATGCTCTTTAGCAAGGGCATGCGCTTCTTCCTTCGTCATCTCTTTCCAGAAGTCTGCACCGGTTATCTCTTTGACCGCATCAACCATATGCACCCGTTTCCAAGCCGGTGTCAAATCCACTTCGTAATCTCCGTATGGAACTACTGTCGAACCTGTCACTTCTTTAGCGATATGAGCAATCAGATTCTCTGTCAGATTCATGATGTCATTATAATCAGCATACGCTTCATACAGTTCAATCATTGTGAATTCCGGGTTATGTCTCGTGGATGTTCCTTCATTACGGAATACTCGTCCAATTTCATACACTTTCTCCAAACCGCCTACGATTAAACGTTTCAGATGCAGTTCAATCGCAATACGCATGAATAAAGTCATGTCCAGCGCATTGTGATGTGTAACGAATGGGCGGGCAGACGCCCCGCCGGCGATACTGTGCATCATCGGCGTCTCCACTTCTAGATAGCCGTGGTCATCCAAATAACGGCGCATGGATTGAATGATCTTACTGCGTGCAATGAAGGTTTTTTTACTTTCTTCATTTGTGATCAAATCCACATAACGTTTGCGGTAACGCTCTTCCACATCTTTCAAACCGTGGAATTTATCCGGTAATGGACGCAAAGCTTTCGTAAGGAAAGTAAATTCTTTCGCTTTCACGGAAAGTTCTCCCACATTTGTTTTGAAGATTGTTCCTTTTACACCTACGATATCACCAAGATCGGCCTGCAAGAAGTATTCATATGCTTCTTCACCGATCGCATCTTTACGAACATAAATCTGGATTTGGCCGGTAAGATCTTGTATATGCGCAAATCCGGCTTTCCCTTTTCCGCGTTTCGTCATGATGCGTCCGGCAACGGACACTTCAATCGCTTTTTCTTCCAACTCTTCTTTTGAATACTCATTATAGTCCTGGAAGATATCCGCAGATCGATGACTTCTCTCGTATCTTGCACCGAATGGATCTTTGCCCGCATCACGCATTTGCTGCATTTTCTCGCGTCTGACTACCAATTGGTCATTTAGTTCTTCATGACTCATATTTGTTCACTCCATTTTCTTATCTGTTAGCCCGATTCCCGAACTTAAATATCTTTTCTCATTGTACACAAAGAAAGATCGGAATACACCTATTTTCCACTAAACCCGTCATTCTTTCACCTATAAAACGACAAAATCAAAAAACTGCCAGATTAACTGACAGTCTTTTTTATATGCATACGGATCAGACAGCTTGTGTTTCTGATGCACGGTCCGCTTCTTTCTTTTCATGTTCTTCAACGACTGTTTCTAACAGGGCAGCAATCTCTGCGCGTGTTTCACATTCATTGATACCGCTGCGCGCTTTCGCTGTCCCGCGGACCCCCTTCAAGTACCATGCAGCATGCTTTCTCATTTCTCTGACGGCCACATTCTCATTTTTTAGATCGATCAGCCGATCTAGATGCAGCATGCATACATCGATTTTCTCTCTAGCGGATGGTTCTGGCATTAATTCTCCGGTTTCGAGGTATTTCACAGTCCTGTAAATCATCCACGGATCACCTAAAGCCGCCCTGCCGATCATGACACCATCACAGCCTGTTTCATCCAGCATCCTTTTGGCATCCTGAGGTGTATTCACATCACCATTTCCGATAATCGGAATATTGACGGCTTCTTTCACCTCGCGAATGATATCCCAATTGGATGTGCCTTCGTACATTTGCACTCTTGTACGGCCGTGAAGAGCTACAGCCGCTCCGCCTGCACGTTCAACAGCCTGCGCATTCCGCACAGCGTAAATATGCTCTGGATCCCAGCCCATCCTCATCTTCACAGTAACAGGCTTATCTACAGCTTCCGTCACGGCGGCGACCATATCATAGATTTTATCCGGATCAAGCAGCCATTTGGCTCCGGCATCTACTTTTGTGATTTTTGGTACTGGACACCCCATATTGATATCAATGATATCAGCATTCGTGTTTTTATCCACAAACTGTGCCGCTTCCACCAAAGACGCTTTCTCTCCGCCAAAAATCTGCAGGCTCAATGGTTTTTCTCTTTCATCCATATAGAGCATATTCAGTGTTTTTTGGTTCTTAAAAACAATTCCCTTATCACTGACCATCTCCGCACAGACCAAGCCTGCGCCGAATTCTTTGACTGTCAGACGGAAAGCTGAGTTGCAGACACCTGCCATTGGTGCCAGCACCACTCTGTTCTTCAACTCGATATCGCCAATCTTGAACATCTCCGCATCCTCCTTTGCTGTTTATTTGTATATATAAACGTACCTTAAGACTCTGTTGGCGGTTTCAACTCATCAATTGTTATATTCAATGCCGCAGCGACTTCTTGAACGAATTGTTCGGTCGGCATGCGGTTACCGCGTTCTATTTCCCCCAGATATGATACGGATACGAGCAATTCTTTTGCCAATCCATCCTGAGTGTACCCCTTCAGCTTCCTAAATGCGCGTATACGTCTTCCCCATTTTTCTGCTTCCATAATCGTACTCCTTCTTTATCCGATATATCCTCCAAAATAACCTTCAGCGGTCTATCTATTGCAGGGAGCTTGATGTTAGGTTCTATTTCCACAAGGGGAATGATGACAAATGCACGCTCTTGCATCCGAGGATGAGGAACACATAGGTTCTCTGTTTCAATATTTTCGTTATTAAACAGTAAAATGTCAAGGTCTATTGTTCTTGGACCCCACCTTACTATCCTTTTTCTTCCAAGATCAAGTTCGATCTGCTGGCATTTCTCGAGCAATTTATGCGCACTGTATTCAGTGCTTACTTTGGCGGCAATGTTGAGGAATTTCCCTTGGTCGTTAAATCCGACAGGGTCCGTCTCATAAACCGATGATACATCTGAAATGATAATATGTTCATCATTCGCCAGCATTTCAACAGCTTCTCTAAGGTATTCCAACCTGTCATCCAAGTTGGATCCCAATGATAAATAGGCGATGTTCTTCAAGATGTGCGTCTCCTTGTCATTTCAATGGCTACCGATTTATAATGCCCGGGGATAGGAGGATCAGGCTTGATCACCTTGACCGTACATGTCTCAATCATTTGGAATTGCTCCAACAGCCGGACAGCGATGGCATCCGTCAACGCCTCAACCAATTTGAAAGGCTTCCCTTCCACAACCTGCTTGCAGATTGCATAAACCTCACCATAGTTGATGGAATCATGCAAGTCATCGCTCTTCGCAGCTTCGGACAAGTCAGCCTCTATTATAACATCCACTTTGAAGCGCTGCCCAAGCTTCGTTTCTTCCGGGAAAACCCCATGGTATCCGTAAAATTCCATTCGGTTTAGATAAATCTTATCCATTACTCAGTCCCCTTTCCAACAAGCGCATCCATCATCTTGCATGTCCGAACTGTTTCTTTCACATCATGTACCCTCACCATATGGCAGCCCTTCTGGATGCCGTAGCACACAGTGGCTAGCGTGCCCTCCACTCTTTCTTGCGGAGGCAGGCCCAGGACTTCCCCAATCATTGATTTTCTTGAGGTAGCCAGCAAGACTGGGTATCCTAAAGCAGCAAGATGATCTAAATTTCTCATCATTTCCATGTTTTTATTGAAGTCCTTAGCGAATCCGATGCCTGGATCAAGAATGATATTCTCTTCCCTCACACCTGCACGCTTCGCTATATCTATGCTTTCAAATACATCATGAAATGCGTCTCTGATGAACGCTCCATACTGACTGCCTTGGCGATTATGCATCAAGATAAACGGTACATCGAGTTCAGCTGCAACAGCCGCCATACGGTCATCCGCTTTTCCTCCCCAGACATCATTGATGATATGAGCACCTGCATGGATTGCCTGCTTGGCCGTTTCCGCTTTATAGGTGTCAACGGATATAGGGATCGACACTTCCTTCGAAACAGCTTCAATGACAGGAAGAATACGATTCAACTCTTCTTCGACACTGACCGCCGCCGAACCGGGCCGCGTTGACTCTCCGCCGATGTCAATCAGGTCCGCACCCTCCAGCTCCATTTGTTTCGCTTTGGCGACAGCCGCTTCCACAGAGCGATAGCGCCCTCCGTCCGAGAACGAATCGGGTGTGATATTCAAAATCCCCATGACCAGTGTCTTTTTTCCGTAATCCAACTGATGTGTCCCACAAGATATTATCGTATTTCTCTTCAATCTTTTCACCCTTTTACATGTAATATTCACTCGCCATGCTTATAATCAGTCAATTACGATGAAGTATGCGGCTGTGAATCCTCATCTACCGATGGAGTGCATTGCTAGCATCATTATAAACTGTCCCATTATGGCTGGCAAAATTCCGGAATATCCATCGGCACGAAAGAAAGCAAGGCTTTCAATAAAAATGACTCTGTAAAAGAGAGAGCAAAGAAAAAAGCACCTGCTAAGGTGCCCTTTTTCCGAACTTCATCAGAATCAGCTTTCGAAATTATAAAGTGGTGTACTTAAATATCTTTCTCCGTTACTCGGGATAATCGCGAGTACTTTCTTGCCTTTTCCTAGTTCTTTAGCAACTTGAAGCGCTGCTGAGATAGCCGCACCGGAAGAAATTCCGCCTAGAATTCCTTCTTCTTTAGCCGCACGGCGCGCATAGTCGAAAGCTTCTTCATTCGGTACTTTAATGATTTGGTCATATAGTTCCGTATTCAAGATATCCGGTACAAATCCGGCACCGATTCCTTGAATTTTATGCGGACCAGGTTTCCCTCCGGATAGGACTGGAGAATCTGCCGGTTCAACAGCAACAATTTTGATATCAGGGAAAGCACTGCGTAATACTTCTCCCGCACCGGTGATCGTTCCGCCGGTTCCTACTCCTGATACGAAGGCATCAAGTGTCTCTCCTTCAAACTGCTCTACAATTTCCTTCCCGGTTGTCTTTCTGTGGACTTCAGGGTTCGCTTCGTTCTTGAACTGCTGCGGCATGAAATATCCATTTTCCTTTGCCAATTCTTCCGCTTTACGGATCGCTCCGCCCATCCCCTCGGGTCCAGGTGTCAAAACAAGCTCCGCTCCATAAGCGCGCAAAAGATTTCTGCGCTCAAGACTCATCGTTTCAGGCATAACCAGAATGGCCTTATATCCTTTCGCTGCAGCGATCATTGCCAATCCAATCCCTGTATTGCCGCTTGTAGGCTCGATGATTGTTGAATCTTTCGTAAGCTTGCCGCTCTCTTCGGCATCTTCGATCATCGCTAATGCGATTCGGTCTTTTACACTGCTGCCGGGATTCATATACTCTAACTTCAAATAAACATCCGCACTGTTGTCATCTGCCAAACGATTCAATTTCACTATCGGAGTTTGACCGACCAAATCCGAAATAGAATTTGCTAACTTCGCCATTTTCTCCACCGTCCTAATTCCAAGTATTTTTATTGGTTTAATTTAAATTTACCTGTTATTGAACTGTTTGTCAATTCATTTGCCGCCCATTTTTGATATATCCTTTTAACATGCAACGAAACCTGTTTCTGCCCGAATCGGGTTACACGAACAAATGTTTCATAGGGTTTTCCCCCAAAAAAAGAGGACCCCCTCAAGGAAGCCCTCTACCCATTATTCATATTTCCATTCCACACCGGAATCTTCCCAGAAGTAATCCGCTGTAACTGCTCCGGACATTTGTGAAACCGCCAATTGCCTTTCAATCATGCTCTTAACTTCTTTATATGAGAAGGTCTTTGCCTTGATTGTCTCATGCAGATAAATGATTGCATATCCATCATCTACTTTGAATGGTTTACTGAATGTCCCTTCCTCCAAGTCCTTTGCTTTCTTGGCGTAGCTTTTTGGATATCGGGAGCTTTTCTTCGTGATGTACCCGATATCACCTTCCATAGTGGAAGTCACAGTATCAGTGCTTTGCTCAACCGCCAACGCTTTGAAAGAAGCGCCATCTTTCAATTCTGCATGGAGTTTCTCGGCATCTTTCTTCTTATCCACCACTATATGAGAAAGATGGTATGCACTCGGTATTTCGAATTGAGATTCGTTCTCTTCATAAAAAGCTTTTATATCTTCTTCGGCGATTTTCACATCTTTCGCCAAAATCTTTTCAAGCAACATCTTGTTTTCCACTTCGGATTCCCATTCATCCTTAGAAGCAAGATACTTTTGATCATAGGAACCATACTTGGTTTTGATGAAGAGCATTTCTCTTTCAAGTTCACTCTCCGAAACAGATAGATCCAATCTTTCGGCTGTCTGGATCACCACTTCTTCATCGACAAGATCCCTCAATACCATCTCGCCATATCGTTCCTCTAAAGTGTTCCTCAACGCCTGCCTATCAATTTCCACATTACCGACTACAGCGATAGTTTTATTGTCCCTGGAACCGAATATCCCTGTCGTGAAAGGATCTGTCAGCAAAAAAAGTGTAATGGCATTCGTGAAAAGGAGCACACCTATCGTAATCAATAGATGTTTCTTTGTAATAACAAAACGGACTTGTTCTTCATCATTCCTTCTTCTTAACGAGCTTCGCCTTCTAATTGTTCAAGCTCCCCCTTTGAAAAATGATACTTTTCATTACAGAAATGGCAATTCGCTTCTGCTTCCCCGTCTTCCTCAATAATATTACGGATTTCCGATTTTCCGAGGCTCAATAAAGCATTCTCGATTCTTTCCTTAGAGCAATGACACTCGAACGCAACCGGCATTTTCTCGAGGATCTGGACATTTCCTTCTCCCAAGACTTCTTCCAAGATCTGTTCCGGTGTATGTCCTTGTTCAATTTGCTTACTGATTGGAGTGAGGGTCTTCAGACGATTCTCGATCGCTAGGATTGTCTCTTCATCTGTACCCGGCAATAATTGCAGAATGAATCCCCCAGCGGCTTTAATTGAATTATCCGGGTTCACCAATACACCTACACCCACCGAAGACGGCACCTGTTCAGATGTAACGAGATAATAGGTGAAATCATCGCCAAGTTCGCCTGAAACAAGCGGCGTCTGCCCTGTGAAATTCTCCCGCATGCCAATATCCTTAACAACCGTCAACATTCCATCTGTCCCGACTGCTCTAGCGACATCCAACTTGCCGTGTTCATTCAGATCGAAATGCGTTTGAGGATTCGTCACATAGCCTCTCACTGCACCTTTTGCATCACTGTCGACAAGGATTGTCCCTATTGGGCCTCCTCCCTCGATTTTGATGGTAAGTTTATTCTCCCCTTTAAGCATCGCACCCATCATCACACCGGCGGTCATTGCTCTTCCAAGAGCAGCCGATGCCGTCGGCCATGTATAATGGCGTCTTTGGGCTTCTCCCACTGTTTCCGTGGTAGAGACTGCGTATGCACGGACTTGTCCGTTATATCCTAATGCCTTAATCAAATAATCTTTCATTTATTCATTTCTCCAGTCTTATCTCATTTTGAATTGATCTTTATTCCTTTGATAAATAAGTCTTAACCCTGAAAGCGTGAGGAAAGGATCTACTATATCGATTACGTTTGATTCATCCGCTATTAGTGTCGATAAACCGCCTGTCGCGATGACCTTAGGTTCTTCAATACTTTCTTCTTTCATTCGGTTTACGATTCCTTCGACCTGACCGACATATCCATACAGAATTCCAGCCTGCATCGCACCGACCGTGCTCTTTCCGATGATTCCCTCCGGTTTGACGATTTCAATACGAGGAAGCTTGGCCGCCCTTGAGTATAGGGCTTCCGTTGAAATTCCTACTCCAGGAGCGATGGCTCCCCCCATATACTGCTTCTTTTCGTTGATATAGCAGTAAGTCGTCGCTGTTCCAAAATCAACGATGATCAGCGGCCCTCCATATGCATGAATTGCCGCGACGGCATTGACGATGCGGTCGGCCCCCACTTCTTTCGGGTTATCATATTTTATATTTAATCCTGTCTTTATGCCGGGCCCGACAATGACAGGAGTCTTATTGAAGTACTTCTTGCACATTCTTTCTAAAGCTGCCATGATTGGCGGAACAACCGAGGAAATGATAATTCCCTCAAAATCCTCGAATTTCAGTCCTGCATGCTCGAACAATGATTTAATGAGCATGCCGAATTCGTCTTCTGTCTTATTGCGGCTTGTTTCTATACGCCAATGTTGGGTTAACTGGTCATCTTCAAAAACACCGAGAACGGTATTTGTATTTCCTACGTCCAGTACAAGTAACATATAATCACCACTCTTACTTTTTCATCCACTGCCTTCACATCATATCATACAACACATGGCAAGAAGAACTATAAAGAAAAAGCCGCGATTCATAGTCGCCAATGGTTCTAACATCACATCTTTTCCGTAACAAAAAAGCGGCCCTCGAGAATCAAGGGCCGCCTTCATTACATTATAGTTTTTTATCATCTTCGTCCGGAGACAAGTTCGGTTGATCCTTCGGACGACCTTCCTGAATAGGAGGTGCGGACACATCATCACGCTGTTCCTTGATTTCAGGAACTTTCCCCTCTTCTACAGGCGGATTCACTGCATCTGAATGAGAATCCTTCAGTTCATCTTCTTTCTTGGAACCGATTTTCACTTTGACGTCCCCTTCACTTTCCAGGTTACCGTTCAAAGACTTGTACGTCCGTTCCGGAAGTTTGCCTGTATCAAACAAGCTCTTGATCTGGTCAGCATCCAATGTCTCCACTTCAAGGAGCGTATTTGCGATTAAATCAAGTTTATCCCGATGTTTCGTAAGGATTTGCTTCGCTCTCTCGTAAGATTCTTTGATGATCCGTTGAATTTCCAAATCAATCTCATATGCAATGGCATCTGAATAGTTTTGATCGTTATTGAAATCACGGCCTAGGAACACCTGTCCGCCCTGTGATTGACCAAATTGTAATGGTCCCAATTTATCGCTCATACCGAATTCGGTCACCATTCGTCTTGCAATGCCAGTCGCTCTTTGGAAGTCGTTATGCGCACCCGTACTCACTTCTCCGAATGCGATTTCTTCCGCAACACGTCCGCCGAGCAATCCAACGATCTTATCAAGCAATTCAGGTTTCGTCATGAAGAAACGATCTTCTTTCGGAAGCATGACTGCATAACCGCCAGCTTGACCACGCGGAACAATTGTCACTTTATGGACAATTTCTGCTTCGTCGAGGACAACCCCGATCACAGTGTGACCAGCTTCATGGAATGCCACGATATTTCGTTCTTTCTTGCTGATGACACGGTTCTTCTTCGCTGGACCGGCAATGACCCGATCCGTTGCTTCATCGATGTCACCCATGTCGATCTTCTTCTTATCTTGACGGGCAGCAACAAGCGCAGCTTCATTCAGCAGGTTCTCTAGATCCGCACCTGAGAAACCAGGTGTTCTTGTTGCGATTGCCTTCATATCAATACTGTCATCAAGCGGTTTGTTTCTTGAATGAACACGCAGAATTTCTTCACGGCCTTTGACATCCGGACGGCCGACAGTGATTTGACGGTCAAAACGACCTGGACGCAGCAACGCTGGATCAAGAATGTCCGGTCTGTTGGTCGCTGCGATGATGATGATTCCTTCATTCACACCGAAGCCATCCATTTCAACCAGCAATTGGTTCAATGTCTGTTCACGTTCATCATGACCGCCGCCTAATCCGGCTCCACGCTGACGTCCAACCGCATCGATTTCATCGATGAAAATGATACAAGGTGCGTTTTTCTTCGCATTCTCGAATAAGTCACGTACACGGGAAGCACCGACACCTACGAACATTTCCACGAAATCCGAACCGGAGATGGAGAAGAAAGGTGTTCCGGCTTCGCCTGCCACCGCTCTTGCCAACAAGGTTTTACCTGTACCTGGAGGTCCCACCAATAAGACACCCTTCGGAATACGGGCACCAAGTTCAGCAAACTTGCGCGGATCTTTAAGGAATTCGACCACTTCGACAAGTTCCTGCTTCTCTTCGTCCGCGCCCGCGACGTCACGGAAACGTACTTTTTTCTTCTCATCATTGTAGAGTTTCGCTTTGCTCTTACCGAAATTCATCACTTTCCCGCCTCCGCCTTGAGCTTGGCTCAACAAGAAGAAGAAAAGAACAAAGATGATCACAAGAGGTACGATGCTAGTCAGGAATGTTACCCAGCCGCTTGTTTGCTCCGCTGGTGTTGCTGTTACGTCAACACCTTTCTCGCTTTCGGCAGCATAAAGGCTTTGTGTTGTTGCCTCGCTATTGATGACATATGCTGAGAAAAACTCATCTTCTTCAGCACCTTTCAGCTGTCCGCGAATAGCATACACATTACGCTCCGGCTGCATGGAAAAGCTTTCTATATCCCCATTCTCCAACTTAGTAAAGAATTCTGTCTGGGACAGGTTTTTATCGGCTTCATTATCGTTGGTGAAAATACTCACAATACCAATAATGACCAAAAGAATTAACAAATAAAAAATGGTGTTGCGGAATATACGATTCATTCCTTACCTCCTCCCACAGTCACAATTACTAAAATATTACCATAGTAAAACATACTATTACAATTATTCAACATTCGTCATGACTGTACTTAATAAATGCTTTTCTTCACAGATCAATCTTGGTAAATCTCCGGCTTCAGAACACCGACGTACGGCAGGTTACGATATCTTTCCGCAAAGTCCAAACCATAACCGACCACAAATGCATCCGGCACGATAAAGCCGACATAATCTGCTTTAATGTCTGTTTTTCTACCGGTTGGTTTGTCTAACAATGTAACAATCTTTATGCTCTTCGCTTTTCTATAACGGAATAATTCCACTAAATAGCTAAGCGTTAAACCACTATCGATGATATCTTCCACAATTAAGATGTCTCTTCCTTCAACAGATGTGTTGAGATCTTTGATGATCTTCACTTCTCCTGAAGAAACAGTCGAATTTCCATAACTGGAAACATCCATGAAATCCATCTCAAGATGTGTATCTACCCTCTTGAAAAGATCTGCCATGAATGGCATAGCACCTTTCAACACGCCAATAGCCAACGGGAATTTATCTTTGTATTCCTCCGTCAGCTGACTTCCAAGCTCCCGGATTTTCGCCTGAAGCTCCTCTTCACTAATTAATATTTCTTCAATTTCATTGCGCAAGCCCATTTACTGCTTTCCTCCTAGAAGAACGATTTCTACACGTATTTTAAAATGATGAAAGACCCTTGGTCACTTTCGGCTTCGAAAGCTGATTTCTTCAGCCCCGGAACCCATATTATACTGCCTTCGCAATCCTCGACGATCGGCCAAATGCTCCTTTCGGAGACTGGTATCTTCCCATCGATAAATATATCCTTTATCTTCTTCGATCCGGATAAGCCTTTCACTGTCATACGGTCCCCATCCATTCTCGTTCGGACTGAAAGCGGCAGATTCGCCGTCTCGGCCTTCAAAAGAAAGGAGTCATTCCCAAACTCTTTGTAATCACCCTTTACGAAACGGGTATGTATTTGCTTTCCGTTGGGAAGAGCTGTTTCTCCAGGGATAAGAATTGGTAAGGAATACGGTCCGCTCCATTCTTCCGAGAAACGGAATGAAGCCGTATCGTATGACTTGATGACTTTCAAGTCACCAGGCAAATGGACTTCGCCTGAAGGCTGAGGATGTTCAAATAGCTGTAAGATTGAATCAATATGCACAGCAGATAGTTCTTCGTGTCTTTCAAAATAAAGATAGTTTAATATTAGTTGAATGGAACGCCTTTGTAAAGGCTTAGACATCGCAAGAAAACTGCTTATGGGCACACTCGAAAAATCTTTATCGCGATGCCAAAGCGGAAGAAGTTCCTTCTCCGCAAGCGACATCAAAAAATGTTCGTCCTCCAGGCATTCCTCACTGAAACGCTGGAAATGTTCATGCACTTTCGGGTTCTCTCTCTTAAGGAAAGGCAAGACATTACGTCTGAAGCGATTCCTTAAATATGTATCCTTCCCATTGCTGGGATCGATCCTTGCCTTCAATCCTTCAGCCTTGCAGTAAGACTCTATTACGGATTTGCTCACACCAAGGAAAGGCCGGATGATCATACCATCTCCAAACGCCCTTTGCACCGCTATCCCTGCTCTAGCTTTCCCAGATGCGCCTCTTGTTAACCGCATCAAAATTGTTTCTGTCTGATCGTCGGCATGATGCGCAAGTGCAAGCTTCCTTATCCCCTCTTCTTCCATCACTTGTTTAAAAAAGCCGTAGCGCAAATCACGTGCTGAGACTTGAGGACTCTTTCCTGTTTCTTTTATGTACTTCGGAACATTCAGGCGAACGCCCCTGAAAGGGATACGATGCTGTCCGCAGAATTGCTCAACAAACATATAATCCTCAAATGATTCTTGCCCCCTGAACATATGATCCACATGGGCCACCGTCAAGTGAAGCATGTATTCTTCCCGCATGCTTAACAGGACATGAAGCAGCGCCAATGAGTCCGGACCTCCCGAAACACCCACGAGCACTGAGTCATTCCTATCCAGCAGATGATGCTTCTTGATCATTTTCTTCACTTTATCTTTCAACATGGACAACGCCTCTTAAAACAGTCGACTTTCAGCTGAATGCTGAATCGTATCTAATATCATCTATATATTCTTATTGTACTTTAATTATCTCGCAAAAACCAAAGGAAAAACAAAAAACTGCTGACTATCCGGTGATTTGCATGTACAGATATAAACCATATAAACAACAGACAAATAGGAAAAGTAACGCCGTTTCCAGAAAGCGCCCTTTCTTCTTTTTCGGTTTTCTGGAAGAACGCGTAATAGGGGATGCATCAGCAGAAACGGTTTTCCCTTTTGCCTGTACGACAGCGAGCAGCTGGCTCCTCATCTCTTCCGCCGTCCGGAACTTCCCTTTCAACGCATGCAGTAAAATTGTTTTGTATGGCCGCAGCTGTTTCGTATTCTCAATCACTTTGGTCAATTGAACGAGAGTATCCTTCCCTTTCTTAAAACGAACCGGGTGATACATATTGATGCAGATCATCACAACCGCAAACAAATCGTATGCAGGATCGGCTTTTCTTGTGCCCAAGCCCCAATAGCCCCGGTCAAAGAATTCCGTGAATTCTTTAATCGCTCTTCCTGATTGCGTCGTACCTCCAACGTCCACACATCGAATCTTGCAGGATGGCATTGTAACAATCAAATTCTCAGGTTTTAAGTCTCCGAATACCCATCCTTCCTCGTGAAGCTTCCCGAGGGAAGTCAACAACTGCAGCATAAGGATATTCGCCCAGCTCTCTCCATTCTCCTTGATGAAGGTCAGCAGTTCTTTCCCGCTGACGTATTCCATCACATAGAAAGGAAATGTCGTACCGTTACAGATCCAGTCGTCTCCATGTAACAAAGAAGGTCCAAGGGCTGACCCTGGGACCTTGGAGAAGGATTTTAAAACATTCATTTCCGACGATACATTCGCCACATTGTCACTGATCTTCATGGCGTATCTGCTGCCATCCAGAGAAACCAGATAAACGATGCCAGTCGCTCCCTCCCCCAGCTTCTTGATGACCTGGTAGGAATGACCGTGCCATTTCCCTTTTATTACCGTTCCCGGCAGAGCATTATATGGTTTCTTCGTAATATGATTCATCATCCGATAATAAATCCCTTAATGAGTGTTTTTTAGACCCGAAATGCTGTATCGCTTTCTCCAATGCTGGTCCAGTCGGCGTAATGCCGCCAGGGGATAGTTTCGTAAAAACCTTGGACAGCGAGTCCAAACGCGGCGTCCAATCAAGCAGTTTTTCGGCATCTTTCTTTTTCCCAGGAAATAAAAAGATGGAGAACCGGTTGCTTCCTGTCCTGGCATTCAAGCTGATCGACAGATCGATCAATGATTCTTTCACAACAGGAATCTTGTGCTTCATGCTTGCGCTTGTATCTACCAAAACAAGTACTTCCAGTTGGGAGGTTTCACTCAACTCATCCACTACTTCAATGATTTCACCTCTTTTTTCGGGCGGAAGATCCTCGATCGTCATCGAGCGTCCCAAGATCTGCTTCAACTCATTGTTCACGACACCTTGCAAGGTGGTTGTCATCGCTTTCTTGGTGACCATCTGCACCGTCTGGGACAAGGATTCCGCGTAAACAACCTGGCTTACTCCTCCGCCTGCAGCCGCAATCGCTTCTATTTCTTCTATTCCTTGACGATCAATCGTATCATTCTCCATAACCCCGATTACATTTACAGTAATCCCCTGCTCTCTGGCTAAGGCAGCCATTGCCGATGGGTCGGAACCCTGATTTGAGCAGCCATCCGTGATTAAGAGAATTTGCTTCAATGATCCACTTTTCATAACAATCTCCCTTCCTAGCTGAATTATTCACATTTTCGCCAAGCAGGAAGATTTTTATTCGGTTCTATTGCGCTTTTTTGCGCATGGAGGAAACCGGAATAGATGTCCAGCGCGGGGTGTTATGTTTCACCTTCGCTACGACGACCGTCATATCGTCTTCGATGACCCCTCTGGTGCGGATCACCTCCTCAAGCAGCAGATCCGCGATTTCCTGCGGGTCATTTGTTTTCATTTCTTTTATCTTTCTTTTCATCCAAAATTCCATATTCTCCACATTCTTAGGTCCATCCACGATTCCATCGCTGACCATGATCAAAAGATCCTCCGCCTTAAGCTGCTCGCTGACCACCTCCACATCCATATCATCCATATACCCGATCGGGAGATTGCTTGATTCTATTTTGAACACACGGTCGCCTCTTTTGACAAAACTCGGTGTGGAACAGATTTTAAGGAATTTCGCTTTCGCATCCTGCAGATCGATCATCGCCAGATCCAATGTGGAGAATATTTCATCCGTTGTACGGAGGGACAGGATGGAATTGACGGACTTGATCGCGATTTTCTCCTCAATACCGGATAACAGTATTTTTTGCAGAAGCTGCAGTGTCTCCGTACTTTCGAGATGCGCCCTTTCTCCATTTCCCATGCCATCGCTTATGGCAAGTGCAAATTTACCCGGTCCGAGCTCCATCATTGTGTAACTGTCTCCCGATATCAATCCGCCTCCTTTGGCCGCATGTGCGACCCCGGTATCCACCATGAATTTTTGTGCGGACCTGAAATTCGCGAAACAGAGACCCGGCTGACTTTCCGTATCTTCCGCCATCACCACCACCGTTTCTCCAATAATATCCGAAAGCATCGGTGCTATAAGTTTCTCGCACTCTCCGAGATCCCGATATGCCGGAAGCGTCATATCGATGTCTATGCCTCCCTTCTCAAGGCTATATATTTCGACGCTCCCCAGCTGGATTCCGAAAGCACTGATCGCCTCCAATATTTGTTCCTCTTGAATATGGTGATTCTCCCTTTCTTTTTGAATTTCTTTCGCAAAATCTTCCATAACTGCTGAAACGCCCTTCAGCTGATCAGCAACCAAGCGGCGGCTGTCCTTCACCTGCCTCTTCAACTTTTGGTTGGCATGATAATAGGATAGTTCCTGTGAAATGGCAGCAACTACTTTCTTCGGTCTTGTGCAGTGTTTCCCCCATTCCCTTTCCGTTTTATTCGTTATCTGATTTGTATCGCTGTCATTCAATTCATACATGATGTTCTTCATGCCTTCATACGTTGCATCAAAATTTCTTGCCCAGCACAACTCCTTCCTTGGACATGTCTGACATGTCTTTTCTGTAACATTACTCAAGAAATAATCGAGTTCTTTGCTCTCATCCTCCTCTTTTGCCCATCCTTCCATTTTTGTGAAACTATCGGAAAGCGCCTCAAATACAGTGGAGAATTGTGAAACTCTCCTTGCCGTGACATCCCTCATCTTCCTCATATATTTTTGCTGCTCATTCGTATATTCACTCGTTCCCGGAATATGCCTGGCGACTTTTTCGATCCATGCATAGGGGGTCAGCATAAACAGAAGGATTGCCGCAAGGGACTCATATACGGTGGTGACAATGACTGTATTTCCTTCTCCATACAGACCAATCAATATTGTCGCAATCAAAAGACCGACAGATGCCCCTACTTTCCTTCCCTCTTTCAAAAGTCCTCCCAAGAGGCCGGCAAAAGCCAATAAGCTCATTTGGTAAAGTGTGGCTACACTCGCAAGGCTGAAGATCAACCCGGTGACGACCCCGACGGTAGAACCGAGTGCGGCTCCAGCGGCCAGACAGAAGATAAGCACTAAATATCTTGATACGATATGTTCAAATGACATATCGTATAAGGACCAGCCGATTGTCCCTGTCATGATGGATGCCATCAGGATGACAATACTCACAATTTCTTCTGTACTCAGCGATTTCGTTCTTTTCTTGAAAGATATCAATGGAATACATTGTATGAAGATCAGCAGCAATATACTAGAAAGGGCTGCCTCCACCGCAATCATCAGTCCATCGTATAGAAGCATGTTCTGCTGTGCCATATATTGAAATGCTGCATTTGATATTGCCATCGAGAGGAAAACATAGAAGGAAGATACTTTGAATTGAGTGATAAGTGAAGGTTCCCTGGCCTTATACATCAACATGAAGATGATGGATGCCGTAAAGAGAATCGCCGCATTCATGAAATGAACAGTAGCGGCCCCGGCAACCAGTCCGACCAGTGCATATCCTGATCGGTTCCTTCTTAATAGATATACCGCCGCGAAGAACGGTAGTCCGAACGGGGCAAGCTGTGAAAGAATAAGGGCTCGTCCTAATAAAAATCCGATAATAGTCAATATAAGTCCTTGATGAACGAGGATGCTCTCCACTTTTCTTTGGAAATTTGAATACCACTTCTTCATATTCTCCCCAACATTGTGTAGCGGAAGCTCAGCCACCGGCTCAATCATACTTCGTTCCACTTTTTCCATCTTCTTCACTCCTCATATTTGATTCTTCGTATGTTTTATTATAGGGAGTGATTCCAAGTTTTTTTGTCGTAATGTAGTAAGTTTACCCAGTAAACGTTCGACCGATTTCACGTTTAAAAGGCAATTCCAAACAGGATTTACAACTATTATCGATTGTGTGTCCTTCCATGAAATGTGGAATCAGATTAAAGCAGGAAGCCCGAAGTACTGGTATAACTGATTCCCTCCGTTAACGGACAATTCAGAGGGAATCAGACAAAGTCTGATTATTTGCCATTCTTTGTCGGTAAAATACATGTATCATTTTCGAAAAGCATCTATTACAGTTTCTTTGGAGGATTTTAATGGTGAAGAAGCGGAGAAATGTTCCATAAAAGCTTGCAAGTGCAATAGAAGAACCTGCCGTGATCCGCCAGTGTTTATATTGCAGAGCGATTGTCGTCTTCTCTTTTTTCAAGACAACAAAAAAAGCCACCAGCATGTGGTGACTTTCTGTATGACCCGTACGGGATTCGAACCCGTGTTACCGCCGTGAAAGGGCGGTGTCTTAACCGCTTGACCAACGGGCCTTCATTTTGGTAGCGGCGGAGGGACTTGAACCCACGACCTTTCGGGTATGAACCGAATGCTCTAGCCAGCTGAGCTACACCGCCAAAATGTAAGTATGTCTTCTTTGAAGCACAAGATATATCATACATAGCGATTGATTTTTTGTCAACGAAAATAAAGAAGTTATTTAATTCTGACTTATTAACAGTCATTCACTGGAAAGATCAAAAAAAATAGACAAGTAAAAAGCACTTGTCTATTACTTAACTATTTTCTATTAATTAAAGGAAAAACTGCTATCTATCTATTATCAGCAGCAAGTTCAGCCTCTTCGACCCCCGCGGCCCCCTCTTTTCGTTTCGGTGCTGCGCTTAAGAGTAGATAAACGGTCCTCGCTGTCTTTAAGGAATTTCGCCATTTTTTGTTCGAAATTTTCTTTTGGTGCGCGGGTGTTATCTCGGGAACGGAAGTTGTCGCGAGAACGATTGTCGCCTCGGCCTTGGCGCGGACGAGATTGATATGTCTGCTCAGGACGGTCTTTTGCTTTTTTGATGGAAAGACCAATTTTGCCGTCTTTCTCAACATTGATTACTTTTACCTCTACTTGGTCACCAATTTTCAAGTGCTCGTTAATATCCTTGACATAGTTATCGGCAACCTCGCTTATATGAACAAGACCAGTTGTCCCTTCAGACAATTCAACGAACGCCCCAAATTTAGTAATGCCTGTTACTTTCCCTTGTAACTTGCTGCCTACTTCGATTGACATAAAAAAAATGTTCCTCCTTAGAAATTAAAAAAATCATACATAGTTTATATTATAGCGAAATTGAAAATTCAGTGTCAATATTAGTCCTTTTCTTCTTCATTTTCCGGAAGATTGAAGATGACTTCCCCTTTTGTGGAGAGGTAATATTCCCTCCTCGCCAATTTCGCTATGTATTCATCATCATTCAGCTTCAGTATTTCTTCTTCAAGAAGCTGTTCTTCCTTCTCGAGGGAGATCAGTTCATTCTCGACTTCCTCTTTCATTTCCTGCTTTTCCTTAATTGTGGATGCTTGCGAAAACAAAGTGGAGATGGACACCACAGAAAGAATGAAAGCAATCACACCGAATAATGTCAGCCTTCTTACTAAGCCGCGTCTCTTCTTCATTTGCTGCTGCTGCATTTGTTCCTTCTGTTGTACATAAGCAGATTGTATTTTAGTTATATTCCGTTCCTTCTTGTTTCCCAATTCTCACACTCCTTCCCCAATTATCTCTTATTGAACCCCTTTTTTATACCCTTTTTTATTACATTCGTCACTTTTCCAAAAATTCCTTCAATGGAATTATATAATTTAATCAACTTATTTGACACAGATTTCGGTAAAAATTTAAAAATTCGTCTAAATATCCACATAAACGGAGCAAGAACGATCTTACATATGAAACCGATTATCTTCATCAATAAAAGTATGATTGACTTGAACATCGACCCCAAGAACCTAAAAAGAACAAAGAAAATATGGACCAAAAACAGCACCGGAGCCATAATGAATACCTTGACCATTTTGTAAATGAAACGAAAGATTGCCAAACAAACGGTAATGATGATTTCCAATAAGGACATATACGCTTTTTTCAATAAGGCTTGGTATGCAGCGAAGCCGCATAGGAGCGCCAGGAACAAATAAAAACGAATTTCTCCTTGGTTGACCATAAATAACACATAAAACACGAGCAATGACTGCAGTAGCCAAAAGAGAATATCGTGAAAAAAGACAATCCACTTATTACGCTCCGGGCGCTTAAGGAAGTATTGATAGGTATCAAGTGATGCCCCGAAATAACTGCCCATTCCAATCATGGCAAGCAATGTATAGAATTGCGTTGTCAATGTCATCTGAACAATTTGCCAAAGAAACCTTTGGTCTTTTCCCCGGCCGGATCATCGACATACACCAAATCAAATATTTTTCCTTTGATGGAAACATTTCCGCTCTCCACGTCTAAGTTCTTCATCTGGAGATTCTCTCCCTTGATCGCAAGGAAGCCCATCGTGGTTTCGAGCAGGAATTCCTCATTATCGAAACTTTCCACCTGCTTGACTCCCGTTATATCCAGAACCCTTCTGCCCCTCATAACGACATCATGCTCGGGGCTTGAGCTTTTCGTCCTTTGTTCATCTTGGTCAAAATATTGGTTCCCCATGTGAAGACCCCCTGTACATACATTTTGTACATGTATATGGGGGATGGACGAGTTTTAGAACCGGCGTATCACAATCAGAATTCTTCTGTTTCCACTCTTTCTTCTTTTAAGATTGTGTACATATCAGATGCTTCTTCTTTACGTGCATTCTCCTTGATGGCATCAACCCTTACTGTTACCATTCTTTGCCCAAGACGGATATGGAGTTCATCTCCGACCTTCACATTTGTTCCCGGCTTTGCCTGCGTACCATTTACGGATATCCTTCCCTTTTCAGCCACTTCTTTTGCTAAAGGGCGGCGTTTGATCAAACGGGATACTTTCAAATATTTATCAAGCCTCATATCACTTATCCTCCTCTTTCTCCAATTCTTTTGCTTCATCCCACCATGCATCCAATTGTTCAAGCGTGAAGTCCTTAAAATCCTTGGACTGCCCGTACACTTTCTGCTCTATATAACGGAATCTGCCGGTGAATTTCTCGTTTGCCGCCAGAAGTGCTTCTTCAGGATGTACATCATAGAAACGGGCAATATTCAACACCGCAAACAGGACATCCCCGAATTCCTCCTTCAGCTTGCGATGATCTCCACCTTCCAGTTCCTCAACGCGCACTTCTTGGATCTCTTCCTGTACCTTATCCCAAGCGGGACCAACTTCATTCCATTCGAATCCGGCTTTCGCTGCCTGCTTTTGGATTTCATATGCTCTGAGTAACTGCGGCAGACCCTTTCCTGCTTTATCCATCAAGGAAGGCATTCTTTCTGCACCGGATTCCATACGTTTGGACGATTCCCAGTTCTCCAATGCTTCTTCGGCATTTGCGGCCTCCGATGATCCAAATACATGCGGATGCCTGCGGATCATTTTCTCGGTCAGGGATTTGAATACGTCTTCAATCGCAAACATTCCATCATCTTCTCCGATTTGTGCATGCAGCAATACTTGAAGCAATACGTCCCCCAGTTCGCTTACGATGCTGTCAATGTCTCCGGAGTCGATGGCTTCGATTAATTCATATGTCTCTTCTATACAATACTTCTTCAGACTCTCATGTGTCTGCTCCCGGTCCCACGGACAGCCTTCTGGTCCTCTGAGTTTGGCGATGACCGAACGCAGGAACTCGAATTCCGGATATAATGGTTCCTCTTCCTTCACCGGCGGAACATAGACGGAGGTCAGATTATTGAGTTCCATTTGCCTGTCCAGCTCATACAAAGGAAGATACAAGACCTTCTCATAGTCACTCCCTGCTGCTGTAACAATGGCCACTTCATAATCATCCGGATACTTCTCCATCAGTGTCAGCTTCACTTCTGAAGCGATATACGCATCGTACACCTGTCCGATGATCAAATGCTGGGTCATCTTCAATTCTTCTCTCTTCAGGTCATTGCCATCAAGCAATTGAAAACCTTCGATCGGATCTATTTTTACCGCTTGGAACAACGCATCCAAGAAGCTTTGGCCTCCTTCGACCACCACTTCTATATCCGTGTTTTCCGTTCTCTCGAGCAAAATCTGCACCGTCTTCTCGGCCACCATCGGATGGCCGGGAACCGTATAGATAATACTTCTCTTCTTTGCTTCCTCCAATAATGTACCCGATATTTCTTCATACACCTGCTCGAATGCAGGATGTTTCTCATACACATCATCGAAACTTATAAATTGTACACCTTCCGCCTTAAGGTCATTAATGACCGGATGGTCCATAGTCCTTGTAAAACACTTTCCTTCCTTCAGCAATGTCCGATATATACCTAATGGAATTTGTTCAATGGTTCCTGCACCAAGGCCCATGATACGCAGTTTATTTTTCATTTACTTTGTCTCCTATCTACTTTTTGGCAGCAGCTTCGACAGCTTGCTCCCAAGCGGAAGTGCTGCCAGTTCCGTTTGAGTGAAGAGCCCTTTTTTCAGGATATACAATAAATATACACATGCGCCTGAGATGACCGATATACCGACTTCAAACATTGCCAGTATCCTTTCCTCCTGCTTTATATACCTTTCCAGGAAATCAAACAGCCCCAAATCCAACAATAAAATAACAGACATCCAAAGACTTGCGGCCACAATGATGGAAATGCTTCTTCTGTCCAAAATGGGGCTCTTGAAAATGGTACGGAGAATATGCAAGACGAGCAGCGCCATCACACCAAAAGGAACTGTCGTCGATAATGCGGCGCCCAGCAGATGATAGGAAGGGACCAATGTTCTCATTAGATATATCTTCAATAGGATCCCGAGAACAACCAGCAGCACAGAAACCCAAGATCGTCCGATTGTCTGAAGGACGAACATGCCTGCCATCAGTACAGAACTAAAGAAGATAGTGAGAATCAATACACCAAGTGCACCGCTTCCTTTATTATCCGTGAACAATAGCACATTTACCGGTTCTATAATCCAGAATAAACCCACTGCCGCTGCTAATCCAAGCATCAAGCTTAGTCTAAAGGTTAATTCAGTATAATACTTTACTGAATTGCTGTCCTTCATTTTCCTATACTTGCCGATCAGCGGAACAAACGTCAATGAAATCGATATTGTCGCCGCTGTCCCAAGTTGAATCAACGGCTGACCTCTATCATATATTCCTTTCCATTGTTTCGCTTCCGTTGCCTCCATCCCCGATGCCACCATCTCAGGATATAAAATAAAGGCATCCGCGAATTGAATGAAGACGAGAATCAAGGAACTGAAAGCAAAAAGCAGTCCTTGTACGATTATATTTCCCGATAGTAACCAAAGGGATCTCTTCAGACGTAAACTATAAAAGAAATCCCTGAGCTTCTTTTTATTAGTCCAGAAAGCGAGTAAGCATACACTGCCCGCCGCTCCGCCGATCAACGAACCTATATAAGCCCCTTTTGCCGCATCATAGATGGACCATCCGCTGTATGCGAAAGCCACACAAACGGCAAGGATGACACCAACCCGCACGATTTGCTCCACAATCTGCGCTGTTGCTGTAGGTTTCATTTCCCCTTCACTTTGGAAATATCCTTTAATGATGGACATCACAGGCAGGAACAAAAAGCTGATCGATATGATACGTAATGATTCAGCAAGCATCCTGTCATCCATCGCTCCCGCAATCCTGCCTGAAGCAAAGAACAATAAAGCCCATAATCCAATACCAAGAAGGCTCAAAGTCATCCATGATACAAGCAGGATTTCCGCCCGGGTGTAACTCTGTTTTGTTTCTTTCGCTTCGGCCAGCAGCTTCGAAATGATGACCGGGAAACCATATGTAGATAACACCAATACAAATGAATAGAAAGGGTATGTCTGTTGATAGACATAAAATCCAATATCCCCGACAACATTTTGGTATGGGATTCTATAAACGGCACTCAATATTTTGATGATAATAGCTGATAAAGTAAGTAATAAAGCTCCCTTAAGAAACTTGTTGGAGATATCCTTCGTTCTGATCCTTTCCAGCTCCTTTCACTTACCGAAACATTCAGCAAATATTATAGCACACCCAATTGCTTCCTATTTTGTTCCATAACAAAAAGGAGCAGCATCCTCTGCTGCCCCAGCTAAAACAAGCTTTTAAGATTCCATTTGTCTTGCAAGGAAACCAGCCGCAGTTTCGACTGCCTTTCTTTCCACTTCGCCAAGAACTCCTTCTTTGGAGAAGATGATAACTGCACCGATTGGATCTCCGTTAGCCACGATTGGTCCAATTGTGTATGATTGAACTTCTTCATTAAATCCATCAACCAAAGAAATTTGGCCTTTTTGGGTTTCTAATACACTGTTTCGATCTTCCATTGTAGCTTCAATCAAATCACTGATGCTGCGGTTTAAATAATCTTTCTTTGAGCTGCCGGCTACAGTGATGTATGTGTCGCGGTCACAGATGAGGACAGGGTTTCCCAGGCTGTCGAATAGTGCTTCTGCGTATTCCTTCGCAAAATCACTTAACTCACTGATTGGCGAATATTTTTTTAAAATAACTTCACCATCGCGGTCTACAAATATCTCCAAAGGATCCCCCTCACGGATGCGAAGAGTTCTACGTATTTCTTTAGGGATTACGACACGTCCCAAATCGTCAATGCGGCGCACGATTCCAGTTGCTTTCATCTTGTGTTGCCTCACTTTCTCTATTTGTTTTTGGTTATAACACCATTTTTACTATAAGTATCCATAACCCGATTGAACTTAGTATTTTGCATACCGCTAGTTCTATTCACAAAGAAAATTATTTTTCTGAAATAATTCCCTTATCACTATTTCAACATGAATTTGTTCTCAACGCAACCATAATTTATGATTATTGGTTAACTTTGTCCTTTTTAGTATGCTGTAATCCTTCAATCAGTTGTTCCAGTGTAATCATCCACTGACTGCTAGGGGCATTTTTAATCGGCAAAATAATCTTCAACCGCTTGCCATCCATGCCAAGTCCGCTTCTCTTTTCCACTTTGTTCGTCAGCTTCGACACCTTCGGACCATCAATATTGGCATCTTCTGAAAGGAGGATCGTTATTTCCTGTTTTCGCTGTGTGATCGATTCAACATCTGCATGCATGGCATGGACTTTAATGATGGCGATTGTGAATAGGTAGTCCACCTCGACAGGATATTCACCAAATCTGTCCACCATTTCTTCCCTCAATTCGTCTACTTCTGAAAGTTCTGCGATACCTCGGAACTTCTTATACATCTCAATCTTCTGATGTCCATCGGCAATGTATGAATCAGGTATATACGCATCCACCTGCAAGTCGATCTCCACCTGTACTTGTGAGCTGGCCGGCTTCTCCAGCATTTTCTGATCGATTGCTTCCTTGAGCATTTGTGAATATAGGTCAAAGCCGACAGAGTCGATGAATCCATGCTGCTCGGCACCCAATAGATTACCTGCACCACGGATGGACAAATCACGCATCGCTATTTTGAAGCCCGACCCCAGCTCTGTGAACTCCTTAATTGCCTGCAGTCTTTTCTCTGCTACTTCGGTCAGTACTTTATCTTTACGGTACGTGAAATATGCATATGCGACACGGTTTGAGCGGCCGACCCTTCCTCGCAGCTGATACAACTGGGACAAGCCCATCTTATCCGCATCATGAACGATAAGGGTATTCACATTCGGAATATCAACGCCGGTCTCAATAATGGTTGTGCTGACCAGAACATCATACTCTCCCTCAAGGAAGTTGAGCATGACTGTTTCAAGTTCCTGTTCCGTCATCCTGCCATGTGCATAGGCAACACGGGCCTCCGGAACCAAATTGGAAATTTCTTCTGCTTTTCTTGCTATTTCCTCTACCCGGTTGTATAGGAAGTAAACCTGTCCATCCCTCGCCAGTTCTCGTTCAATCGCTTCGCGAACAAGCATTCCATTGTACTCCATTACATATGTCTGGACAGGGAAACGGTTCTCCGGCGGCGTCTCAATTACGGAGAGATCCCTTACTCCGAGCATGGACATATGCAGCGTTCTAGGGATCGGCGTCGCCGTCAATGTCAACACATCGACATTCGCTTTAAGCTGCTTGATCTTCTCCTTATGGGAAACACCGAATCGCTGCTCTTCATCAATGATCAATAATCCAAGGTCACGATACTTCACATCTTTGGATAAAAGGCGATGTGTGCCGACAACGATATCAATTGTGCCGGCTTTAAGCCCCTTCATTGTTTCATTTTGTTCTTTTCTCGTCCGGAACCGGTTCAAGATTCCGAGCGTTACCGGATAATCCTGAAATCTTTCGCGCATCGTCTCGAAATGCTGCTGTGCCAAAATGGTAGTTGGAACAAGGAAAGCCACTTGCTTCCCGTCAGCGACAGCCTTGAAGGCCGCACGGATTGCAACTTCCGTTTTCCCATAGCCGACATCGCCGCAAAGAAGACGGTCCATCGGACGCTCTTTCTCCATATCTTTTTTAATTTCTGTAATCGAACGAAGCTGATCTTCCGTCTCATTATAAGGAAATGCTGCTTCGAATTCCCTCTGCATTTCTCCATCAGGAGAGAACCCATACCCTTTCGACGCTTCCCGCTCCGCGTACAGTTTGATTAAATCATCCGCAATATCCTGAACGGAAGACTGTACTTTACTTTTGACCCTTTTCCAATCTGTTCCCCCAAGCTTATAAAGCTTTGGTTCTTTCCCTTCAGATGCCACATATTTCTGTACTAATTCAATCTGGTCTACCGGAACATAGAGCTGATCGGATCCTTGATAACTGATATTCAGATAATCCTTATGGACACCATTGATCTCTAATGTCTCAATCCCGAGGTACTTGCCGACACCATGATTGACATGCACTACATAATCACCGATTTTTAATTCGGAATAATTCTTGATACGTTCGGCGTTTGATATCTTTGATTTCCTGGTTTTCTTTTTGGTTTTCTTATTAAATAATTCCTGCTCTGTGACCACAGCAAGCTTCTGTAATGGGAGCTCAAAACCTGCATGGAGATTTCCTTGGGCAATCTGGACTTTTCCATCGAGGAGTTTACTGCTCTCTTCCAGCTCAGCCGCTTCGATATCGTAATCATCGAGCACTCTTCTGAGTTTGGTGATTCTTTCTTGGTCCGGTCCAAGAATCACGACGGAGAATTTGCCTTTTTTCCATCTTTCCAGTTCTGTTTTGAATAAATGCATCTGACCATGGAAATTCTGCATCTGTTTGCAGGTTATATTTATGATGTTCTGAGGATTCGTATGCGGTACATGCCTCAAGAACAATGATAAATAAACCAGTTTTTTCTTGGACGCAGATATTAACTCCTGGAAACTGAATGCCACGGGTAAATCATGGATCACTTCCCCTTCTTCCAGAAGGTTCGTGAACCACTCAAGCTCTTCCTTTTCCAGAGTGGCGGCCACTTCCTGAATACGACTGATTTCATCCAGGAAAACAAGACCGTTTTCCGGCAGATAATCTAGTAAACTAGCTGGCTTGGTATAAGCTAATCCGCTGAATTTATATGTTTCCTCTGTGATTGTCCCGGCTCTCAGTTTCTCGACTTCCCGTCCGATATTCTGAAGGAGCAGATTCTTTGTCTTTTCCTTCTTCACTTTCTTTAGTGAATCTCGTAAGCCGTCTTCCAGGAGATCTGCCATTCTGGCAAGATGCTCCGGTTCCAGAATGACTTCGGTAGCCGGACTGATGGAAATGGTTTTGACTTTCTCCAGTGATTTCTGGTTTTCTATGGAAAATGTTCTTATAGAATCAATTTCTGTATCAAAAAGCTCGATACGAATTGGTTTGGATTCCGTAAGCGGATAAAGGTCGATGATCCCTCCGCGGATGCTGAATTCCCCTGGAGCTGACACCATATCCGCTCTCGTGAATCCCATGCGGATCAAATCATTCAGCAGCTGGGAAAGATTGATCTCTTCTCCCACCGTGAATTGTTTTTGGTAGGCATGCCAGAGAGACTTTGGGGGCAGCTGCTTACGGAAACCGCCCATCGGAACGACTACAATCCCCTGTTTGTCTTTAGCCCAATGATTCAATGCTTCTATCCTTTGTGCCTTCAGCTCCGGACTTGCCACACTCAGTTCCGCTGCGATCAACTCATTGGCCGGATACAGGAATACATCCTCTTCCGAAACGAAATTGGTAAGGTCTTCATATAGTTTCTGAGCTTGCAATAAATTATATGTCACTACCATTACAGACTGCTTTGTCTGCTTATAGAACGAGGATATAAGCATTGCCCTCGAAGAACCCGAGAGTCCAGCCACCAATTGTTCACGTAAATTTTCATTGATTCCGGTAAGAACGGATTGCACTTCTTCATTTTGAGAAAAAACTTGTTCTAAGGCATTCATGCCCAATTCCTCCCGTAAAACTGCTTATATTTTTTTATTATATTTTTCATTTCTATCATTTATGGTTCAATAAGCATGTTAATTCTGACTATTCCAAGGAAGGGCCGGTCATCCCTTAACAGCGATGTAAATGGAAAAACGCTTTGGATATATTCCAAAGCTCCTTCATCATTGAATGATATAATCCAAACCATGCAACACAGGGTTGAGGCGCATCGCTTCTTCACAATGCTCACATATGACGGTAACATTCGTATTCCCTTCATAATCAGTCCTCAAATGCTCATTCTGCTCGGATGGTGACAGCCCATGCAGACCGAGCGCTTCTGGAGAAGCATCTTCTTCGTTGATGATTCCAAGACAAGTATGACAATGTCTGCAATTATAATACAAACCCATGATCTTAGCCCCTTATTATCTATTGATTCATAGGTTGGACAAAAAGGGCTGGTCTTATTCACCAAGTGGAGATTGCTTAGTTGAATGTATTCATCACCTGAAGGAAAGGAGTATCCAGATATGCCTCACATGCCATGGCACTTTTTTGTACGGCATCGGTCATCTCCTTTTGTTCTTCCTGATAGAATTTCCCCAGTACATAATTGGAGATCGCCATCGGCTTCTGCGGTCTGCCGATTCCAATCCGGATGCGGTTGAATTCCTGCGTGCCTAAATGGCTGATTGTCGATTTGATGCCATTATGGCCTCCTGCACTTCCTTTTTGACGCAGGCGGATTTTCCCGACAGCCAAATCCAGATCATCATATAAAATGACGAGGTCTTCCTCTTCTATCTTGAAGAAATCCATTACCGCACGGATACTCTCTCCAGATAAGTTCATATATGTCATCGGTTTCAATAAGACCACTTTCTTCCCTTGAACATACCCAACACCATACAGCCCTTTATGTTTCGCTTGATTCAAAGGAATGCCCCAACGGTCGGAAAGGGTGTCGATTACTTCAAAACCGATATTATGTCTTGTTTTCTCATATTCTTTGCCTGGATTCCCAAGCCCTACAATTAGTTTCATTACCACATATCACTCCAGCATTGAATAGCATTACATGAATGCTTTATTTTATGTATTCCCCAAAAAGTGCTTTTATCCTTTATCCTTAAAAAAAATTGAAAATATGAAGAGATCAAGCAGAGGATTCATCGGGGGGACAAGCCGGTTCATGTAAACAGGCCCATCATAACATAAGACGCAACAAAATCGTTGCGCCTTAATTAGTATACCACGTTTTATCACAGCAAGTCCCGCTTCTGCATAGAAGCGGGACTTGATCATCATTACTGGTTTTCCGGTGTTCCTTCTGCTTCCGTTGTTTCTTCAGCAGATGCAGTTTCTTCCACCCTAGGTGCAAGGACAGAAGCAATGACTTCCTCGTCCTCATTCTCGAGGGTTACGGCAATTTGATCCCTAATATCACCAACAGTGATTGTATCTCCGATATTTAAAGCAGATACATCCACATCGACTGTATCAGGCAGATCCTTCGGTCTCGCAGTGACTGCAACTTCGAACAAGCTCTGTTGCAGGACACCGCCTTCTTTGGTCCCTTGAGCTGCCCCTGTTAAGTTCAATGCTGCATTAGTCGTAAGTTTCTTTGTCAGATTCACGGCCAGGAAATCAGCATGGATAAATTCATTCTTTAAAGAATCCATCTGATAGTCCGTCAACAGCACGTTTAGTGTGCTGCCTCCGACTTCAAGTTCGATAATTCCATTCTTTCCTGAATGCTGTAACGTCTTGTGTAGAGCTTTCGTGTTTACTTCTATAGGTGTGCTCTCCATATTATTGCCATATACAACAGCTGGAATCCCGCCATTTTGACGGATTGCCGTTAATACGGATTTATTCGCACTCGTTCTTTCCTTTGCGGCTAAAACATTTCCCATTCATATACACCTTCCTCTATTATAATCGGAACTATATAGTGAATTTCCCTTCCGCAGGAGATGGTAAACATGTCTGCACTAAAAAATCCGGCAAGAGGTCATCCTCTTGCCGGATTTTATTTATAGATATCAACCAAATAATGTGCTGACAGATTGGTCTTCGTATACACGAATGATCGCTTCAGCCAATAACGGAGCAACGGAAAGCTCAACAATCTTATCAATCTTCTTCTCTTCAGGAAGAGCGATGGAGTTTGTGACAACCAGCTCTTTAATTTTGGAGTTTTGGATACGTTCAATTGCAGGACCTGACAGAACTGGATGTGTACAGCATGCATAGACTTCTGCTGCTCCATTCTCCATCAGCGCATTAGCCGCAAGTGTGATGGTTCCTGCTGTGTCAATAATGTCATC
This sequence comes from Bacillus sp. (in: firmicutes), assembly GCA_045576475.1. Taxonomy (GTDB): domain Bacteria; phylum Bacillota; class Bacilli; order Bacillales; family DSM-1321; genus Bacillus_AD. Next base: position 30,761 of record JAZNGP010000080.1, read on the forward strand.
AATCAGGATAGCAGTCTTTCCTTCGATGTTTCCGACAATGTTCATCACTTCGGCAACATTCGGTCTTGGACGGCGTTTGTCGATGATGGCAATCGGTGCTTTAAGGCGGTCTGCCATTTTACGTGCACGCGTTACACCTCCATGGTCAGGTGACACGATGACGATATCTTTCAGGTCTTTCTTCTCAAAGTAATCAGAAAGGATCGGAACACCCATCAAGTGGTCAATCAGTATGTCAAAGAATCCTTGAATTTGCGGTGCATGCAGATCAAGGGAAATTACACGATATGCACCCGCTGTCTCCAATAAGTTTGCCACCAATTTCGCTGTGATCGGTTCACGTGCACGGGCTTTGCGGTCCTGACGTGCATACCCGTAATAAGGCATCACAACATTGATTGTTTTGGCTGATGCACGTTTCAATGCATCTATCATGATAAGCAGCTCCATTAGATGTTCATTCACCGGCTGGCTTGTTGATTGAATGACAAACACATCACAGCCGCGGATACTTTCTTCAATGTTGATTTGGATTTCCCCATCACTGAAACGCATTACGGAGCATTTACCTAACTCAACCCCGATGACCTTTGCGATTTCTTCCGCTAACCCATTGTTTGAGTTGAGGGAGAATACCTTTAAATTAGGATCTAGATACTGATTTGACATGATGAACCTCCATGGTTTATTTATTGAAATTTAATTTGCTTACATATTTTTCTTTATTGGTTTGACGAGCCCTTGCAATAGCCAAAGCTTCATTAGGGACATCATCTGTCACTGTGGAGCCTGCTGCAACATATGCCCCGTCTCCGACCGTCACCGGTGCGATTAAATTGGAATTGCAGCCCACAAAGGCGTTATCCCCGATTTTGGTTGTGAACTTATTCTTCCCGTCATAATTGACAGTGATGGATCCACAGCCGATATTGACATCTTTACCGACTTCCGCATCACCGATATAGCTCAAGTGAGAGACTTTGCTTCCGTGGTCAATTGCCGATTTCTTAATCTCGACGAAGTTTCCGATCTTGACATGATCAGCCAAGTTCGAAGAAGGACGGATATGGGCGAATGGCCCGATTGCGACATGTGATCCGATAACACTGTCAAAAGCAGCCGACTGGCGTATGACTGTTCCGTCTCCGACTTCGCAGCCTGCGATTTCTGTGTTCGGTCCGATTGTACAGTCACTGCCGATGCGGCTTCCTGTCCTTATGACCGATCCCGGATATACGACCGTATCCTGCCCGATCGTGACAGACGCTTCAATATAGGTCTGTTCAGGATCTATGATGGTCACACCATTTCTCATGTGCTCGATATTGATTCTTCTGCGCATGATTTTCTCTGCCTCCGCCAAGGCGATTCGATCATTGACTCCTAAAGTTTCTTCAAACTCTTCCGTCTGATAAGCAGTGATGATTTCTCCTTTTGCCTTCAATATTTCGATGACATCAGGCAGATAATATTCACCTTGAACATTCTCATTCGAAACATTCTTCAATGCTTCAAATAATGCTTCATTATCAAAACAGTAAGTGCCTGTATTGATTTCTGTCACTTGTCTTTCTTGTTCAGTCGCATCTTTATGCTCGACGATCTTCTCGACCAGCCCTTCTTCATTGCGGATGATGCGTCCGTAGCCTGTTGGATCTGTTAAATAAGCTGTAAGGACGGATGCTTTCGCCCCCTTTTCCTCATGCTGTCTAATCAATTCCTCCATCGTTTCCGCCTTGATCAAAGGAGTGTCTCCACAGATGACGATTGTCGTCCCCTGTTTTCCTGTCAGTTGCTTCTCTGCCTGCATTACTGCATGAGCTGTTCCCAACTGCTCTGCTTGGAGGACAAAAGATGATCTGTCCCCTAATTCATTCTTCACCATATCCGCTCCATGGCCGACAACCGTTACGATTTCTTCCGCTTTTAGAGCTTCAACCTGTTCCAAAACATGTTGGACCATCGGTTTGCCGCAAACCGGATGGAGAACTTTATATAATTTGGACTTCATTCTTGTCCCCTGGCCCGCTGCCAGGATGACAGCATAACGACTACTCATGATGCGCCTCCCTGTTCTATCTTCATTTAGGAGAGATGGAATAGTATCACCCAACAATCCTATACAGTTACAGTTGGTTGAAGAACAATCATCTCTCTATTATTTGACCGTTCCACATTTCCTAATTATCCTTATAAAATATATCTTAAATAACAGTTGTTTTCAAGGAAACGCCATGAAATACAACACTTTGTAAATATTTCACATCTATTCCTAATAATTTTAATGAACTTGCAAATTTCAAAAGAAACAGAAATGTTGGTTTAGAATCTTATATATCGGGAATATGGATAAATAAATGAGCCCACAAGAAAAAGAGCCTTACCTTAAGTAGGCTCTTGCTGTTTTGATTCAAAAATACGAATTAGGAAGCCCCAGCTTCTTCTAATACGACTTCATCCAACCCTTCTGACTCTCCTAGACGATGATACTCTGCTAGAACGGTATCTTGGATCTTACCTCGAGTTGAAGAGTTGATCGGGTGTGCAATGTCACGGAATTCACCATCAGGTGTCCTTTTGCTTGGCATTGCAACAAATAAACCATTGTTCCCATCGATTACCCTGATATCATGAACCACAAACTCATTATCTAGTGTAATGGATGCAATTGCCCTCATACGACCATCTGTGTTAACGCGGCGTAATCTTACGTCTGTTACTTCCATCGTGTTCACCACCTTTAATTATTAAGAACTTAAGAATATAAATTCAACACAACTATGCATATTCCTTCTAAACTTGTAAAATATTTTCTGTTTTTTTGAATATTTTAGTTAAAATTGTAAATTCGTCCCTCTAAATACCTATATATCAACCTTTATTCTAGTCTACAGCACTGTTTTCCGGTCAAATAAAAAAGCACCCGTCATTTGACGAGTGCGATCACTTCTATTTCAATAAGTACATCCTTCGGCAATCTGGATACTTCCACACACGAACGAGCCGGCTTATGCGTGGAGAAGTACTGGCCATAGACTTCATTGATCTTCGCGAATGAATCCATATCCTTAATGAAAACAGTCGCTTTGATGACTGTGTCCAGGGAGGCTCCTGCAGCCTCCAGTACAGCAATCAGGTTCTTGAAGACCTGATGGGTCTGCTCCGTCACATCCCCTGTAACTAATTCCCCTTCGGCAGTTAGTGGAATTTGCCCTGAGCTGTAAAATACATTATTCACGATGACACCTTGTGAGTACGGACCGATTGCAGCTGGTGCTTTAGCAGTAAATACTGTTTCCATTTGTATTCTCCCCTTCATTCATCCCTTTTTTCGAAGTAATTCCCTTTTTTTACATGGATTTTCTTTTCTTTCTCATCCACCGGGGATAATCTCAATACCGATAAGTAATCTTCGACCAGCCGATCTTCTGTCTCTTCCGATTCAATCAATACGGCAATTCCCGAAACGACAGCATCGAATTCTTCAAGAAGGCTCGTCATTCCGTGAATCGTTCCGCCTGCCTTCATGAAGTCATCGACAATCAGCACCCTTGAACCGACTTCCAGACTCCTCTTGGAGAGAAGCATCGTCTGGATTCTTTTCGAAGATCCAGAAATATAATTAATGCTCACCGTTGGTCCTTCCGTCACTTTATTGTCCCTTCGGACGATGACAACAGGCACATTCAGATAGCTGGCCACTGCATATGCGATCGGAATTCCCTTTGTGGCCATCGTCATGATGACGGAAATCTCTTTATCGGCATATGCGGAAGCAATCAATCTTCCTATCTTCTTCATGAATTGCGGATTGCCGAGCAAGTCATTCATATAGAGATATCCGCCAGGCAGCAGGCGTTCAGGTTTCTCCATGATGGAGCATAACTCATTAATGAAAGCCTCCGCCTCTCCTTGATGCATCCTGGCAACATATTTCACTCCGCCCGCAGCACCCGGAACCGTATTGAGGGAACCAATCCCTCTGCTTTCAAATGTTTCTTTGATGATGGACAAATCCTCACTGATTGAAGATTTCGCCGAACCATACTTCTCAGCGAAATAGGTCAGCGGAACCAACACGTTTGGATTCTCCAGCAAATAGTTGGTCATATCGATAAGTCTTTCACTTCTGCGAAACTTCAAAAACAATCCCCCTTAAGGAATCCGAATATTATTAAAAATATATTACAGTAATATACGTGTTTATTCAAGGGTAGTCCGTTGACCAAGTAATCTTACTGCATGTACCTGTTCACAAAATCCTCTTAATCCATTATACACCCGGTGCATTCGTGAATCATATTCGACAAGTCCGAAAACAGTCGGGCCGCTTCCACTCATTAAAACAGCATCCGCTCCGAATTTCTTCATTTGATCCTTTATATTTGCCACCTCGGGATGGATGGAGAGAGTGACACTTTCCAATACATTGCCCATTTTATTGCATATTGACTCAAAATCCCCTGTTTCAATCGCAGAGACCATACCAGCAATATCCGGATGTTCAGCCCGCTCCAGATTCAAGCGCTTATATACATCTGCTGTGGAGACACCCATCACAGGCTTAGCCAGTACAACCCAACAATTCGGAGGGCTGGGCAGATGCTGGATTTTCTCTCCTCTCCCTGTCGCAAGGGCCGTTCCTCCATATACGCAGAACGAAACATCCGACCCTATCTCCGCACCGATTTCAGCCAGTTGATCCAAAGACAATCCCAGTTCCCACAAACGGTTCAATCCTCGAAGAGTGGCAGCCGCATCGCTGCTCCCTCCTGCAAGTCCGGCAGCAACCGGAATATTCTTCTCTATCTTGATGGAAACACCGCGCTTCACATTAAACCGCTTCTTCAATAAAGCGGCAGCTTGATAAGCCAGGTTCCTTTCATCATCGGGTACAAAGCGATTATGGGAGTATATCTGTATTTTGTCTTCACTGATTGCTTCAAGCTCTATTCGGTCGGCAAGATCGACAGTAGTCATAATCATTTCCACTTCATGAAACTGATCTTTCCTTTTGTACAGTACATCAAGTGCAAGATTGATTTTCGCCGGGGCTTTTTCCATTATCTTCACTGCAATCCACCTACTTTTTGCGTTCTTAAAAAGTTCTTGTCCTATTTTACCATATCTCATTTTTATTCGTATTCTTTTTTATATAACCAGTATGTAATCTGCTGCGTTCAAGGATACTTGGATACTTCTCATAATGAAAAAAAGCAGACTGAAGATACGCTCTTCAGTCTGCCTGCTGCTCTCATAGAATAAAATGAATCTTCAGGTGGAAGCGAAAGATCGCTTAACTATTGTTTGTTCATAAGGTTCTGCTGTGCGATTTCAATGGCTCTTTTCACCATATTCCCTGCATCACGCGACTTGATGCCGCCCCAGCCTTCCTGCTGGACCACATCATAGAACCCAAGTTCCTTCGCGAGCTCTTCTTTGAACTGCTCAGACATGATTCCTCTTCTGGCCAATAGCGCCAACTCCTTTTGTATTGAGGCAGCATTAATAGCTTAACCCTTACTAGATCCTTCATTCTTATTTTTAGATAATTTTGATGGAAGATGCCCTGCCTGCATAAGTAAAAAACAGTAAACGTTTAACGTTTACTGTCCGCTTAATGCAACCTTCCCTGCTGTTTCGTCAAAGAAAGTTAATTGTACTGTTTCTGTTAAAACATCTGCATAGCTGTAGGAGACTCTTTCGAATGCATTTTCATCCTGGTCAAGCTCAATGACAAACACGGAAGGATATGTTTCCGCTAGTGTCCCAAATCGCTCGACTGTCTTTCTTCTACCACCGTTCGCTTTTAAAAGCAGCCTTTTTCCAAGATTGGAATCCAAGGCTTTTTTAATATCAGCTAAAGTTTTTGGCATTTTTCGGTCCACCTCACTAAGTGTATTATATCACATTCCAGGACAAACCGTCAAACAAAATATAAAATTATATCAATACACAATTTTGTTTGTCAATGGATTTGAAAAATAAATTTCTTTTTCTGCTTACTTTTTTATCATTTCCTTTTTCCGGCTAATTATGTAAAGTACTTGAATCCTTCTCCTTCCCCTTCCTTACCTGACTAAAAAGACACCCTCTGATGAAAGTGCCTTTTTTAGCGTCAATACTCTTCTTCATCCACGTATTTATAAGGCATTCCTGTTCGGAGCACACCTTTCGTATCAATGCCCCCCATGCCTTTCTCACCTGTCAATGTGTTCCGGAGCGCATCCCATACATGGATGCGTTCCATGAAAGGAGTGAAACTGATCTTGGCGACAATATACACCGGGTCCAGCGCATGTATGTTCACTCGGGATGGAGAGCTGGCAAAATTAGCTCCAGCACCTATCAATGATTCGAAATGGGACTGACATGCCCCTGCGAAGATGACAAGTTGATCGAGTTGCGGAATCTTTTTCCGTGCTTCCTTCACAGTCTGAACAAAATGCCAGGAGTGACGATATGCTTTCAGATCCATTATCTTCCCTTTTGCTTTAGAGTATGAATCATGGCCTGTAACAACCAATATATCCGGCCTATAATACTCCAATAGCGATATGATTTTGACTGGCATTTCTCTTTCACTTATATGCAGACCGTTCACCGGTACTCCGATTTTTTCATATAGCTGGATACATTTTTGAAGATAAGTCGGGTCACCATCTAAATGAAGGACTCTGCCCGGCATCTGAAAATACGCACCTTGCTTTCGATGATCTCGGATCCCATCGAATTTCCTTTTCCATTCAAGCAGCTCTTTATCCTGAGAAAGGAGTTTCAACGATTGCTGCACTTGTATTTCATTCGCGGTCCGGTATTCAATCCGTTTATCATGATTCATTATCACTAAATCATCATAGAATGCATCTGCCTCAAGCCTGAAATCTTCTCCGTACAGGATGACGATAGTTTTGCTGCCTTCTGTAAGGATATCCACCACCCTGAATAACACATCACATCCATATTTCTTGCGGCCCACTATATCTCCCGCTTTTATATCCATACATATCCACCTCTTAACAAGGCTATCTTCATTCCGCGATTGCCTGCTACATAAAATATGCATTCGCCGTATTTTTGGTGAAGCATAAGCGCCAATGCAAGTTACAGTTGAGAAGATGAAAAAAAACAGTCCATAACCATTCCTGGTCACGGACTGTCTGTTAACGTTTATTTAGCGAAGTTCGGATACAGTGCATCACTTAGTCTTCCGAATTCTTCGATTGTGAGTGTTTCACCTCTTCGCTGCGGGTCGATGCCTGCCGATGCAAGAGCAGCAAGAATCAATTCTTTCTTCTCTTTACCATTCGGCAGCTGGCTTGTGAGGTTATTTTGGATGGTCTTGCGCCGCTGCGCAAAGCTTGCTCTTGTGACAGTGAAGAAAAATGCCTCATCCAGCACTTCCACAAGCGGCTTCTCTCTCTTCGTTAGACGGATGACTGCAGAGTCGACATTCGGCTGCGGCATGAATACTGTTTTCGGAACAATCATGACCGTTTCAGCTGTCGTGTAGTATTGGATGGCAATTGAAAGAGAACCATATTCCTTCGTTCCGGGTTTTGCTGAAATTCGGTCTGCCACTTCTTTTTGCAGCATGCAGACAATTCCTCGGATCGGCAGTTTTTCTTCCAATAGTTTCATGATGATTGGTGTAGTAACATAGTACGGCAGATTCGCAACAACCATTACGTCATCCTGCTCTCCGAACTCATCAGCAATCACTCCGGCAACATCCGCTTTCAACACATCTTCATGTATGATTTTCACATTCTGATACGGAGACAATGTATCCGCGAGAATGGGCAGCAGACGCTGGTCAATTTCAAAAGCCGTAACTTTCTTCGAGCTTTTCGCCAATTGCTCCGTCAATGCCCCGATTCCAGGTCCTATCTCTATGGCACAGCTGTTCTCCTTATCCAGTTCGGCGAAGTCGATGATCCGCTTCAATATATTTGTATCGATCAAGAAATTTTGGCCAAGGCTTTTCTTGAATGAAAAACCGTATTTCTCCAATATCATTTTTGTCCGGATCGGTGTAGCAATATCTTTATGCATTGTTTTCCTCCTGAATGATTTCCTCTATCGCTTGCAGGAAAGTCCCTTTCTTAATTTGGAACATATTTAATCGGTTATATAATTGTTTCCCGTTCGTATATCCGATTCGCAGTTTGATCCCCAGTTTCTCTCTTCGGCTTTTGGCACCGGCTCCTCCTAATAATCCGTATTGGAGCAGATCCTGTTTCGAAATTTCTTCAGAGAATGTCTGCTTTAGTATCTGCGCCTCTTTCAAAGCAAGCCTGATTGCTTCCGGCTTGGCATGCTCCACGCCGATTCCTTTTCCATTCTTCGGCCTTGCATCTTCTTTAGGCAGGAAAGCGTGTTTGCAGCCTGGAACTTTCTCGGCAATAATAGTACGGATCCGTTCACCCGGATAGTCAGGGTCGGTGAAAATGATGACTCCCCGCTTTTCCTGTGCCAAACGGATCTGTTCGATCACAGAATCCCCGACTGCAGAACCATTCGTTTCTATTGTATCGGCATCAAGAGCCCTCTTGATTGCCGTCGTATCATCTCGTCCTTCTACCACAATAATCTCTTGAATTCTCATTTGTCCTCCATATTGACGCTTCTTTCCCATCTGGCCGTCTAATAACGAGCCATGCTTTCTACATTATACCCCTTATGCATCATTTTACAAAAGCCTTTGACAGCACCTGCCTAAGCTCTGAACTTATGTTCATACATCTATTTGATCCGAAAAAAAAAAGCAGGAGATATCCCCCTGCTTACAGCAATTATTGGATGATACGGATCTTCACTTGCCGTTTGCCCCATTGATAAGCTCTTGATTTACTGGCAAAGAACACATCAATCTTATTGCCTTTAATCGCAGATCCTTTATCGGCAGCTATCGCATAACCATAGCCATCCACATAGACTTTCGTACCCAGCGGAATGACGCTCGGGTCCACAGCGATGACTTTTGCATTCGGATTCTTCCTTAAATCAAAGCCGGTGGCTGTAACACCGGAACAGCCATTGCAGCTTGCCGTATAGGCAGTCGAAGTGACGTACAAGACTTTTCCTGCGCCAGAATCTTCGGTGCCTGAAACCGGCTCCTTCCCGCGTGAAACTTGCTTAGGAATTACTTTAGTGCCGACTGCGACTACTTTGTCCTGTTTCTCTTGGATGACCGTTTGGTCAATTAATGTCCGTTTCTTTTCTTTTCCGTTTTCCTTGATGACTTCATATTGGTTAGAAATTACGCCATTGACTCCTTCAGAAAGGACTTTTTCTTTTCCTTTCTCAATACTGCTGTCTTTCTTGGAGACTGTCGCGTAATTAATCGGTTCTTCCACCACATCGGTGACCTTTTCCACTCTGACTACATGTACATTACTATTAGGCTTTATTGTCTCGTCCATTGCAGGCTCAACACGGTCCAATGGCTGCACGATGATGCCTTGTTCCTTTAAAAAGTCAGCGACCGTAGTCGAAGTTGACCATACCTCTTTTTGAATTCCGCCATCCACCACGTTAAGTAAGAATGCTTTATTGATTGCTATATCCATATTATGTGTAAGCGTGGTTTCCATGTCGGTCGATACTTCGTCTTCCTGTCTCAGTTCAATGTCCTGCTCTTCCAATAATTCTCCGACTGTATCAGCAGTCGTATGGAACATCGTCTCCGTTCCATCCACCGTCACAGCAACCTCTTTTGCAGGCTCCCAAGTGATTTTCAGTTCGTCACTCACCTCTGTCGTGCGCTTCGGGTGCAGATAATCCTTGTCGGAAACAGTGATTTCAAGATCTTCCAGCAGATCATCAATCGTGGATGCATGGGTCTTTACGATTGTCTCGTCTCCATCCAGCGTTAAGGCTACTGTCTTTTTTGTACCATGGTACATGAACAGTCCTAATGCACAGAGAAAAACGATGGAACCGGTAAGCCAAATTGCTATATTTCTCTTTTTAAAGATTTGGGTAAAGCTCTTTTTCAGGGTTTTTATCACGTTCAAAAAAGCCCTCCTTCCTCTCCGGTGATTATATAGACTTCACTTTCCACTGTCAAATAAATCAGTCTACTTGACGCACTACCTATTATGCATATGGTCTACTATATTTGGAAAGTATTGCTTCTCGACAAGGTTCTGCTTCCTTTAGGCTTTTTTGTAGAATGCACCAGAATAATGTTCTGTAAAGACAGGTTATTCCAACGGTCGACAAGCATTTTTATTGTTTTATGCCGAATATTTTCTTCGCATTGTTGGTCGTGATTTCCGCAATCTCTTCAAATGATAGATTCTTGATTCTTGCCAGTTCTTCCGCAACAAGCTTCACATAGGCCGGTTCATTTCTTTTCCCTCTGAATGGATGCGGTGTCAGGTATGGACAATCCGTTTCCACCAGCAGGCGGTCCAATGGAATTTCGGCAGCTGTTTCTTTCACGTTCTTTGCGTTTTTGAAAGTTACAGGGCCTCCGAAAGATATATAGAAATTCATCTTCATACACTCTTCCGCCGTTTCGGCACTTCCGCTGAAACAATGCATGATACCTCCGACTTCTTCCGCTCCTTCTTCCTTCAAAATCGCAACAATATCTTGCGTAGCTTCCCGGTTGTGAATGATGATCGGAAGTTTCACTCGCTTCGCCAATGCGATTTGCTTACGGAAAACTTCTTTTTGGATGTCTTTAGGTGACTTATCCCAATGATAATCCAGCCCCATTTCTCCTAACGCCACTACTTTAGGATGCGCAGCCAATTCCTCAATCCACGCAAGATCTTCATCCGTCATATCGATCGCATCTACCGGGTGCCAACCTACACTTGCATACACAAATGGATACTGGTCTGCCAGCTCCATTGCTTTCTTGATTGTGGGTCTGTCGAACCCAACCACCACTACAGTATCTACGCCTTCCGACTGTGCTCTCTCTATCACCTCTTCCAAGTCTTCTTTATATTGTTCCGCATTCAGATGTACATGTGTATCAAAAAGCATTTCAATCTTCCCTTCTAGCATCTATTCTATTTTAGAATTACAGATTCATTCCTTCATTCATATAACAATTACATTACAAAAATAGAACAAATAGATTACTGCACTTTTTGTAAGTAACGCTTTTGCTTTCATTTCCCCTGGTAAGCATACGTATCATTCTAGAATGAATAAAGGAACGTTTCACATGAAACGTTCCTTTATGAATCATTTCCTTAAAGCCCACAGTGAATGAATTACTTCACTTTCGCTCCATTTGGCAGTGTTTCATCCACAGTAGCAAGTGATAGCTTTCCATTATCACTTCCTGCCAAGATCATCCCTTGAGAAAGCTCTCCTCTTAATTTAACAGGTTTGAGGTTTGTTACACAAATCACCTTCCTGCCCACAAGCTCTTCCGGTTTGTAGTATTGGGCAATCCCTGAAACCACTTGTCGCTTTTCATAACCAAGATCTAACTGCAGCTTAAGAAGTTTATCGGCTTTTTTCACAGGTTCTGCTTGAATGACCTGTGCTACACGCAAATCCACCTTCATGAAATCATCGATGCCGATTTCTTCACTATCATCCTGTTTTTCTTCTTCAGCATCTTCTTCTTTCACTTCTGCAGGAGCTTTCATTTTATCTTTAATATATTCCACTTCTTTATCTACTTCTAAGCGAGGGAAAATCGGCTCCCCTTTTGCCACTTCCGTTCCAGCAGGTATAACGCCGAATTCGGAAAGGCTCTCCCAAGTCTGAAGGTCTTGGTCTGTAATATTCAATTGTCCAAAGATCTTTCCTGGAGTTTGTGTCAGGAATGGTTTCAATAGAACGGCCACCACTCGAAGTGACTCAGCCAAATGCGACATCACATTTGCAAGCTCTTCTTTTCTCTCTTCCTTCGCCAGCACCCATGGCTGAGTTTCGTCAATGAACTTATTCGTACGGCTGACCAGCTGCCATACAGTCGTTAATGCCACCGAGAATTCCATTTTCTCCATCGCTTCCTCGAACTTCAGGATGGAACTTTTGCTGACTTCCAGAAGCTGCTTCTCATATTCCGTATTGGAACCTGCATAAGCGGGAATAGTACCATCGAAATATTTCTGAATCATAGCGACAGTCCTGTTCAAAAGATTACCCAGGTCATTGGCCAAATCCGCATTCACTCTTTCCACGAACCCTTCAGGAGTGAATACCCCGTCTGAACCGAACGGCACTTCTCGCAGTAAGTAGTAGCGAAGTGCATCTAAGCCGTATCTGTCGATCAAAGTCATAGGATCGACGACGTTCCCTTTCGACTTGGACATTTTTCCGTCTTTCATCAATAACCATCCATGCGCGAACACTTGCTTCGGAAGAGGCATATCTAATGCCATCAACATGATCGGCCAATAGATGGTATGGAAACGTACAATCTCCTTGCTCATCAAATGGACATTCGCAGGCCAATATTTTCGGTACTTCTCGTCATGTTCCGTTCCGTAACCAAGTGCCGTTACATAGTTTGCAAGTGCATCAATCCATACATAAATGACATGCTTCGGATCGCCTGGTACTTTAATCCCCCAGTCAAATGTTGTGCGGGAAACAGCGAGATCCTCCAAGCCCGGCTTTATGAAGTTATTGATCATTTCATTTTTGCGTGATTCCGGCTGGATGAATTGCGGGTTTGCTTCATAGAATTCCAGCAGACGATCTACGTATTTGCTCATCTTGAAGAAATAAGATTCTTCTTTTACTTTTTCAACAGGGCGTCCGCAGTCCGGGCAATTGCCATTTTCCACTTGGCGCTCTGTGAAGAAAGATTCACATGGCGTACAGTACCATCCCTCATATTGGTCCAAATAGATATCTCCTTGGTCCAATAGTTTCTTGAATATTTTCTCGACGCTTTCTCTATGACGTGCATCCGTTGTACGGATGAAATCATCATATGAAATGTCCATCTTGCTCCATAAATCTTTAATCCCTGCGACGATGCCATCCACATAGGCCTGTGGAGTAACGCCTTCCTCAGCCGCTTTTCTTTGGATTTTTTGACCGTGCTCGTCCGTACCCGTCAAATACATGACATCATATCCGCGTAGTCTTTTGTAGCGAGCCATGGCATCTCCGGCAGTCGTTGTGTATGCATGCCCTATATGTAAGTTGCCGCTCGGATAATAGATAGGCGTAGTGATATAAAAAGTTTTATTGTCGTTCATATGATCCTCCTGTTACTTCAAGCTTTATAAGGTCTTTTCCTTCATACATTTCATTTCTTTTCCCATTATAACAAGAAAACAGCTGTAGTTATCTAAAAAAGGTTCAATGATTGATATAGTTTCATTCTAGCCTTAACGGACCTGGATTTATACCTTGGGCCAAATACGTTCCCCTTTTCCTTTACAGTTATACACGAAAAGTCGAAATGTGTCGAAATTGATCGTTTTTCGCAATTGATTTTTCATTTCTTCATAGAAGCGGGATTTCGTAAGCCTTGACGCATGAAGCGAAAAGGAAAGCACCCGCCTCCTATTGCTCGCTTTCCTCTGAATAAATCAATTTATGAAAAAGGGTTCAAAAGAAAAAAGCAAAAATATAAAAGAATCCTGCCAGCTAAAAACGATAAATCGGTTCAAAATCAACAAAAGATAATGAAGAACACCCAAAAATTAACTATACTAATATAAATTTACAATGGGTTAAAATGTTAATAAATGCACCATTTTACCTATTATTCCTGAAATGATAAAACATTGTGACAGAATTAATTAATTATACTAGGATGATTATACAAAAACATTGACGAATTTGGGAATGGCTGGTATTATAAAGACATCTTAAAAACTTTGTCGAATAATGACGAAAATTAATTCTATTTTTCCCATCCTATAAAATTAAAATGAGAGGGGCAGTACATAATGAAATCTACAGGGATCGTTCGTAAAGTTGATGAACTTGGTCGTGTAGTTATTCCTATTGAACTTCGCCGTACACTAGGAATCGCTGAGAAAGATGCTCTTGAAATCTATGTTGATGACGAGCGTATCATTCTGAAGAAATATAAACCGAACATGACATGTCAGATTACCGGAGAAGTTTCCGATAACAACTTGACATTGGCAGATGGCAAATTGATTTTAAGTAAAGAAGGCGCTGAAACACTTCTTAAAGAAATCAACAGTTACTTGACAACTGCAGAATAAGATAAGTAAAAACAGGCTCACATAAGCCTGTTTTTTTGTTCCTGCTAATCTATATGATAAGCTTGGTATACCTCTCGTTTGGATACATTTCGGTCGATTGCCGCTTGCTTGATGCCTTCTTTAGGTTTCATCCCTTTTTCCTCAATATAGTAGTTCACATGTTCTTTCATGGAATATGCTTGCCACCATTCTTCGGCATCTTGTTCCTTTTCTTCACTGCCGCCTTCAATGATTAAGCAAAATTCGCCTCTTATCTCTTGTTCCATACACCACTCTATTGCCGATTCTATATCTCCTCTGACGAATTCCTCGAACTTCTTCGTCAGCTCACGGCAAAGGACAATCCTTCTGTTTCCCCAAATAGAAAGCATCGCCTGCAAAGTTTCTTTCAAACGATGCGGTGATTCGTAAAGGATAATCGTATCCTTCATATATTTCAGGTTCTCTAATTCTTTTTTCTTGGCTTTGCCGCTGCGGTCGAGAAAACCGTAGAAATAGAATGGCTGTGTAGGCAGTCCTGAAGCAATCAATGCAGTAAGAGCAGCGTTGGCCCCTGGAAGCGGGATAACGGGCAGTTTCTTTGCCACCGCCATTTCGACAAGCTCCAAGCCTGGGTCTGAAATAGTCGGCATTCCGGCATCACTGACCAAAGCAACCGTCTGTCCATTAAGGATTCTTTCAATCAATTGCTTTCCGCTCGTTTGTTTATTATGTTCATGATAACTGACAAGCGGTGTTTCTATCTCATAATAATTACACAGTTTTTTCGTGTTTCTGGTATCTTCTGCTGCAATTACATCGGCTTCCTTCAAAATCCGTAAAGCCCGGAATGACATATCCTCCAGATTTCCGATTGGTGTCGGTACCAGATACAAAGCAGCGCCTAACTGTTCTTTTGAGAAGCTATGTTGTCTCCACATTGGAACGGGATCTCCCCTCTCATGATCTTTTCTTTGTGTATCCTGCTTAATCTTTTGAACATATACTCTGCCTTCATCGCTTCTTCTTTTGTAGAAAAAGTCTTCTGATAGATAAGCTCTACCGGTCTTCTGCCTCTCGTATACTTGGCGCCTTTTCCCTCATTATGTTTGGCGATTCTTTTCTCCAATGCATTTGTATACCCTGTGTAATACGTATCATCCTTACAGCGAAGGACATACATATAATGATTATTCTCCATATAACATTGCCTTTGCTTCAGCCGTGTATTCTCCATTCCTATCATATACATAAAAAGGAGGGAGCACCTTCAAATCCGGATTGCCGTCTTTTATCCCTTCAACCAAAATCATATTGGCTTCCTTTCCCGCTTTCGGATAGACGAATTGAAGCCTTTTAGGCTCCAGCCGGTATTTCCTCATCAATGACAGAATGTCCATTAATCTTCCCGGCCGGTGAACAAACGCCGCTTTACCGCCTTGTTTCAACAGTTGGCTGCTTGTTTTCATCACATCCTCCAAATTACAGAGAATTTCATGGCGGGCAATCGCAAAATGCTCATTTTGATTATGCTCGTCTGATTTAGGGGTCTGGAAATAAGGAGGATTACATGAGACTGCATCATACTTCGAAGTACCGATCTCCTTATAAATATCTTTGATATCCCCATGAATCATCTTTATCTGTTCATTAAGCGCATTATATTCAATGCTCCTGACGGCCATATCATACAGCCTTTCCTGTATTTCGACGCCTGTCAGCTTCGCTTTCGTTCGTCTGCTCAACATCAGCGGAATCACACCATTTCCGGAGCAAAGGTCGACGATCTCTCCTTTTGCGATCGGAATCGATATGAACTTAGCCAGCAGTACTGCATCCAGGGAAAACGAAAAGACGGAAGGGCTTTGTATAATCCGCAATTCCTCTGCGAGCAGATAATCCAATCTTTCATCCTTTTTCAACATGTCAGTATTAGCACCTCTATTTATAGCCACTTGGCTTTGGCTTTTCATTCTTTCCTATTGTAAACAAAAAAACCTTCCTTAAGGAAGGTCTGTTATTTTTTATTTAAGAAAGATAAGCAGAACAGGCAGTCTCCCTCTTTACGAGGGCTTCCGAAATGCAGGTTGCAAATATGGAATCCTTCTTGATAAAGCCGGGCAAGATTATCATACCCTTCTCCGATATCGTATCCCTTTTCTTCCTTCGGCCCCTGCTTCTTCATGTTGCCGGCCTTCACTTCCTGCTTTTGCAGGACATGCTTATCCAGACGTCTTCTTAAATGTTCATTTTCAATCAATAATGAGTTATTCTCTTCCAGTATTTCCGCAACATAATGCTTTAATTCACCAAGCTGCTTATATAGCTGCCCAATCTGGGCTTCCATACTGCTGACAGAATCAAAAATCTCTTTCTTGTCCATTTGTGCCCACCACCTTACTAATCTGTGGCTTGAATAGAAACGGCTCCCTCATTGAGAATTTCCTCTAATGTGAATTCCAGCACTCTGCCTTGTTCCGCAAGTTCCACTTGAAGTATCCTCTCCAGGATATTAAGCCCCACTACCTTGCCTGTACCGTTCGGCGTTTTCACCTTTTCCCCAAGGTCAGGAAGCTGCTCTTTCGCATTTTCATACTCGTCGTTCTCATATTTCAGACAGCACATGAGTCTGCCGCAAAGACCTGATATTTTGGTAGGATTCAATGACAGGTTTTGATCCTTGGCCATCTTAATCGATACCGGTTCAAAATCCCCCAAATAGGTAGAGCAGCATAACATTCTGCCGCATGGTCCTATTCCGCCCAGCATTTTGGCCTCATCCCTCACGCCGATTTGGCGGAGTTCAATTCGCGTTCTGAATATCGATGCCAGATCCTTCACAAGCTCCCGAAAATCGACTCTTCCATCCGCAGTAAAATAGAAGATGACTTTGTTGCGGTCAAATGTATATTCCACATCAATCAGCTTCATATCAAGCTCATGTTCGTCGACTTTCTGACTGCATATCTTGTATGCATCGGCCGCAGCCTTCTTGTTCTCTTCCACAATAAGGCGGTCCTTTGCATCTGCTATGCGCAATACTTTCTTCAGCGGCAAGACGACGTCGTGTTCTTCTACTTCTTTCCTGACGATAACAACCCTTCCAAATTCCACACCACGTGCCGTTTCTACGATGACAAATTCTTCTTTTGGAATGTCGATATCCCCTGGATCGAAGTAGTAAATTTTACCCGCTTTTTTGAAGCGGACACCTACTACATCATACAAAGGATAATCCCTCCTGCAAATTTAAAACTAGTTGTTCCATAACCAGCTGTGGATTTGTGTTGGACATGAGCCTTCGTTTTGCCTCAAGGACAGCCTCCATATTAACAGCCAGCCTCCTTTGGGCATATTGAAGTGCATGCCTTTCGAATTCCGCCTGTCTTTTCTTGAAAACAACTGAATCCATCTTATCCAGTTGGATGTATAATAAATCCTTATAAATAAGAAGTAAAAGATCTAAACCTCTATCTATTTGATTCTTTTCTTTAAAGTGACTAAACCATTCATCCTGTAAGTAAAGTAACGCTTTCATGTAGTCTTGATTTAGCGCTTCATATAATTTTAACACTTTTGACTGAGCTTGTGCAAACCAATCGTCCGAACATAACTCCATCGCTTCTTCATAACGGTTCGACAATTGTGCCGCAACAGCTGCATTCTGTGCATCTATCCCTTGTTCCATAAGCTTCCTGATCAGATGACTGACCGACAATGGCCGGAAAGTGATGACTTGGCATCTGGAAAGAATCGTAGGCAGGATCCGCTGTGCTTGTTCCGTCAAAAGGATAGCAGTCGTATCCGATGCAGGCTCCTCCAAAAACTTCAATAAGCTGTTGGCTGCCTGCACTGTCATCTTGTCGGCCTGCCCGATGATATACACTTTCCTGTTAGATTCAACACCTCTTTTGGAGAACTCCTCCTGTAACTGCTGAATCTGTTCCTTCTTTATAGATAATCCATCCGGTTCTACCAAATGTACATCAGGATGATTTCCACTGGAGATCCTTCTGCAGTTCTTGCAGTTTCCACATGGTTTGCCGTCAATAGGGCTCTCGCAATAAATGCTTTTGGCAACCAAAATTCCCGCTTCTTTTTTACCGGTTGCTTTCTCCCCTTCAAAAAGATACGCATGTGCCAAACGACCTTTGCGGATGCTGTTCTGGAGCATCCGGTTCACCTGCGGCTGTAATTCTTCTAGATCATCCCACGTTTCTATCATTATTCCTTCACTACCTTAAGTATATAAATTAATCAATAATCCTTTGATTTCCCCAATCCGCTCTAAAAGATCCAGGCCTTCATTCTCCGTATTCATGATTTCTTCCGTCAATTGGATCAACTTTTCATCAATTAACTCAACGGTCTTCAGCTGTCTTGTCTGTCCGTACTGATCCCAGCTTTGAGATTGCTTCAGATTCATGCCATAGTCCACCGTTTCCTTCAAGAAACGTTTGACCAAAGCTTTATATTTGGATAAATCTTTAAAATTCCTCGAACGGCTCAGACGGTTTCCGGCTCCTTCAATATCGGATAACAGCTTATTCAAGGAGCTTAAGTGCATTTTTTGATCCTGTTTCTGAATCATACCTGTAAACGGAAGATTTCCTCCCGTTCTGCCCGTTTGCTCTTTCGTGAGTTTCCCCAACTTGACTGGAAGTTCTTGATTTATTTTCATGATAAGCCCTCATTTATTAAAATTGGTGGAATTGCTCGATCGGCAGGACAAATACGGTCGCTCCGCCTACTTGGATCTCCACTGGATAAGGAACATAGGAATCTGCGTTTCCTCCCATTGGTGATATTGGTGCCACAAGCTGTTCCCTGGATTGGCAGTTATCTTTAATGATTTCAAGCAATTTATTGATTCTGATTTCCTCTGTCCCAATCAAGAATGTCGTATTTCCAGACTTCAAGAAACTCCCTGTTGAGGCCAACTTTGTTGCCCTGAAATTATTCTCTACTAATGCAGCCGATAATTTATTGCTATCTTTGTCCTGCACTACGGCGATAATCATTTTCACAGCAGAATTCCCCCTTTGTAAAAAACGTATTTCTACCTCTTATTATATCAGCCAATGATAAATATTTCTTATACTTCCTTAATTATGCTGAAAATTTATTTATCTCCTGTCATCTGGCGAATCAAAGATAATGAAGCTTCTAGTACTTCATCGACTGTTTTGGACGCATCAACCACTCTTATTCGTTCAGGAAAAGCATCCACAAGTTTTAAATAACCTTCCCTTACCTTCCTATGGAAAGATAGATCTTCCATGTCGAGACGGTTTATTTCACGGTTTTCATTCGCATGGATTCGGGCCAGCCCTTCTTCGGGAGCAATATCATAATACAATGTCATATCCGGCATGACATCTGCGATTGCGAATTCATTGATGCGGTATACTTCATCAATTCCAAGTCCTCTTGCATGTCCTTGATAAGCAAGAGAACTATCCACAAAACGGTCGCAAAGCACAATATATCCTTCCTGCAAGGCAGGCAGTACCTTCTCCACCAAATGCTGCCGTCTTGCCGCAGCGTACAGCAGTGCTTCTGTACGCTCGTCCATCGAATTATTCTCTGTATTCAACAGAATATGACGGATTTCTTCGGCGATTGCAATGCCTCCAGGTTCCCTCGTGGTTAAAACCTTATATCCTTCTTGCTTAAGCTCCTTCTCAAGCATAGCCAGGATTGTTGTCTTTCCTGCCCCTTCAGGTCCCTCTATTGTAATAAATATGCCGTCTCTCATTGTTGATCCTCCATTGATCCATCATTTCTTTTTTCTATATATACTGCAATCTCTTCCTGATTTAAACGACTTGCTCCATGGAATCCTGCCCCTCTTGAGGCCAGTTCTTTTATAAAAGAGATGTATTCTTCTTGAAGTCTTTCACCCTGCATAACAACCGGTATTCCAGGAGGATATGGAATAACATCCTCACCGGCAACTCTGCCCGCTGCTTCTGTTAATGGGATGTACTCCACATCGAGCTGGTCCAAAGCCGGATATGGATATGCCAATTCCTTTATTAGAGTTTCATCCATATAAGTCAAGTTGAAGCCGTCGCGTTCCCTTTCTTCACCCAGTTGATTCACTGCCCTTTCGACCGCCGCAGCTGTTTCTTCAAGGGGATACGGTTGTCCATTCTTCAAAATCGGGAAGATGAAGAGGACATTATGCAGATCTGCCAATTCCGTAAAAACATTTTGTTCATTAAGAGCAGATTGTAATTGGTACCCGGTATGGCATTTGGCCGGCTGGATTGTGATTTTCAATATATCGTATGCCTCATCTGCCTGATCTAATACGTAAATGCCCGCGATTGCCCTCAATAAATGACGAAACCTTTGGATTTGCTCCTTCGTATACAATAAATCGGCTTCTGTAATTGTCCCGATAAAGGAACGCGCCAGATCCAGGGAGACCATGATTGGATAAGAAGGGCTGCTTGATTGAAGCATTCGCAAATAATTCTCGACTCGACTATAATCCTTTACCTCTTTATTCACATGCAGAAAAGAACCCATCGTCATTGCAGGCAAGGTTTTATGTGCGGACTGCACGACGAAATCTGCACCCAGCTCCAAACTGCTTGGCGGAAAAATAGAGCCTGCTTTAAAATGAGCGCCATGTGCTTCGTCCACCAATACATAGAGGCCGGCTTTCTTTGCTTCAGAAATGACTTGCCCTACATTTCCGGCTGCACCGAAATAACTTGGATATGTAAGAATCAATGCTTTAGCATCCGGGAACAGCTTGAGTCCTTCGATAATGGCAGAAGGAAGAAGACCGGAAGCCGTCTTTCGTTCCATATCGATTGCAGGCTGCAGGAATACCGGTTTCAACTTAGCCAATTTGATCGCATTCATGACCGATTTATGGCAATTACGCTGAACCAAAACAACGTCACCTTCATTGCATAAGCCCATGACCATCGCAAGATTGCCTACTGTCGACCCATTAATCAGCAGATAACTCTTTTGTGTCCCATACAGGTCACTCAATAGTTGTTCCGCTTCAAGTATTGGACCTTCTGCCCCATGCAGATCATCAAGTCCATCAAGTTCCGTCGCATCTATTTTCAATAATTCTCTATATAGATCTTTCCCTTTATCATGGTACACAACTCCATTTTTATGGCCGGGCACATGGAAAGAGATTGCTTGTTTGTTTTTATGCTTTTCGACTGCATCAAACAATGGAGTTTGCTGCTGTAATTTTTTCAATAAGCTCATCCTTTTTTATTCGATACTTACAGTTTATCAAAAATAGAAGGGAATCCAATAAAAAAAGAGTTCTTATGTAGAACTCTAGGAAAGTATTCTTGATAAGGTCACTTTTTTTAGTTGTTTTATATAAAAGAGATATTTAGGATCGGTCGTATCTGTTTGGATGATGCTTCCCTCACAAGTCGTGCAAATGAAGGATGTATATAGGTACATTCCTTCTGCTTTTTCTTGATTGCATATGATACATTGGTCTTTTTCATTTCTTTCTATTGCTTCCACGTCCCCACCTCCACTCGAACAGTATGCCCGTCACCCTCTGTTTGTATACAAGTTTCTGAATAAGTGAGCGATTGTTGTATTAGTTAGTTTATGTATCCGGCATTCCCTTCGTGTTTGTCTCCAGATAATAAATTAGGCTGTTTTTAAACCTTGTTGCTTAACAACAGTCAATTAAAAATAAGCTTTTAGATAACAGCCTAAATTGAAGTACACAGAAAAAAAGACCAGCATCTCTGCTGATCTTCTCGTTTGCTGCCTGGCGACGTCCTACTCTCACAGGGGGAGACCCCCAACTACCATCGGCGCTGAAGAGCTTAACTTCCGTGTTCGGTATGGGAACGGGTGTGGCCTCTTCGC
>JAZNGP010000081.1:0-2157 GCA_045576475.1 Bacillus sp. (in: firmicutes)
GTCTGAATCATGATGGAAAACGCCTTTTTATTGGTGCCATTAAATGAAGAGGGTTCCTTGTCTTCAGCTATTGGGACGTTCATTCAATAACAAGTACGGCCACTTCCTTTATGGAGGCGGCTGTTTTTCACAGCTCAACCAAAGTTACAATCTCGAAAAACACTAAAACATTTTATTCTCTTTTTCAGCAAAAACCTCTCTTGCTGCTTCTATGAAAGATTCTATGATTGGTGAAAGCCACTTCTCTTTATGATGGGCCATATGAGTGTATACATGCAGATTCGGATCCTGCCATGGAAGAGCAGCAAGATCACCTCGTTCCACTTCAGCTTCCACTGTAATCTCAGGCAGAAAGGCAATGCCAATTCCTGTCATTGCGCATTGTTTAATGGCCTCCGCATTTTGAAACTCTAAATAAGTAAGGTTATCAATGCCCTTTTTCTCAAAGGATTGGTCAAACATCGTCCGATAGGGACATCCCTTTGCGTTAACCAGGAATACTTCTCTATGAAAATCTTCCGGCTGCAGGGAAGCTCGTTTCGCGAGAGGATGATCAGGTGCGACGAACAAACGGAACGTTTCTTCCACTAACGGTTCTACTATAAGCCTGGTTGAGAGAATGGTTTCATCCAGCATAAAGACAACATCAGCTGCTCCATCAAAGAGTGCTTGCTTGAGTTCTTGGTTTGGAACTGAGCGGAAGATGAGGCGCACTCCAGGGTGGCGGGAACGAAATAGTTGGAAGACAGCTGGAAGCCGGTAGGCGCAAAGAACCTCGTTTGCACTTATCGTGAGGGTACCAGTCAGATGTTCATTGTGATGAACGGAACTGCAAGCTTCATCCAGCTTTTCGAGAACATCTTGAATATGAGTCAGGAAGCGCTTTCCTGGGGTTGTGAGCACGAGTTGCTTGCCCAATCGGTCGAAGAGACGAACGCCAAGCTCATCCTCCAATGCTTTTATTTGCATCGTCACGTTGGAGGGAACATAGTTCAGTACCTCTGCGGCACGGCTGAAATTTAACGTTGAAGCAACCGTGCGGAATGTCATCAGATGGCGTAATTCCATCATGGACCCCCTTTTAACTTTCAATATAATTGAATGCTGCTTTGGATTTTACTCACTTTTCCAAACATTACCACAGGATTATACTGGCAACAAGACATTCATTACACTTTGAAGGGAGAAATAACCCAATGGATTATGAAATTTTTAATTTAGGGGACGTGGCTTTGCAATCAGGAGTGATATTGCCGAATGCTTTTCTTGCTTATAAGACGTACGGAGAACTGAATGAAAAGAAAGATAATGTTATCATCTATCCAACTGCTTTTGGTGACCAGCATATTCAGAATGAATGGCTGATTGGGGAAGGCATGGCACTAGATCCGCAGAAATATTTCATTATCATTCCCAATCTGCTAGGAAATGGATTATCTTCGTCTCCTGCTAATACACCTCCCCCGTTCGATAAGGAAAAGTTTCCGCTGGTAACCATCTATGACAATGTTCGATTTCACTATCGGCTGGTAACCGAAAAATTTGGCATTCAAAAGATTGCTCTTGTGGCTGGATGGTCAATGGGAGGCCTTCAATCATTTCAATGGGGAGCGAGTTATCCAGATATGGTGGAACGGATTGCTCCTTTTTGCGGAGCTGCAAAGACATGGCCGCAAACATATGTGGTTCTTGAGGGCATGAAGGCTGTGCTCATGTCTGCGGTTGGCTTCGATTCAAGTAAACTAAAATCGTTGACTTCTGCAGACATGCGCGCTGTTGGCCGAGTCTATGCGGGATGGGGTTTATCCCAGGAGTATTACAGAAAGGAGCTATATCGTGAAATGGGATATAACTCATTAGAAGATTTTTTGGCCGGCGTCTGGGAAAATAGCTTTATGAAGATGGATCCGCACAATGTCCTTGCGATGATATCGACAGGACAGGATGCAGATATTAGTGCTAACCCTATATATAATGGAGATTTCGATAAGGCTCTCAATACCATTAAAGCGCATGCCTGCATCATGCCAGGGAGTACAGATTTATTCTGCACAGCAGAAGAAAATGAATATGAGGCTCAACATATTGCAACTGCTGTTTTAAATCCAATTGATTCAGTCTGGGGCCATTTTTCCGGCCGCGGAATCAACAGTGCCG
>JAZNGP010000082.1:0-27841 GCA_045576475.1 Bacillus sp. (in: firmicutes)
AAATCCACACTAGGAGGCAACAATTATGGAACAAGGTAAAGTGAAATGGTTTAACGCAGAAAAAGGTTTTGGATTTATCGAACGTGAAGGCGGAGAAGACGTATTCGTACATTTCTCAGCAATCCAAAGCGAAGGTTTCAAATCTTTAGACGAAGGTCAAAGCGTAACTTTTGAAGTAGAACAAGGACAACGTGGTCCTCAAGCTACAAACGTTCAAAAAGCTTAATAACAGCTAATGTAAGACCCTGCATATGCAGGGTCTTTTTTTGTGTTCTACAGATAAGTTTGGAGAATAAAACCAGTTTAATTTTTCTCCGCAAGCAGCAAAGTTTACGAATAAGAAAACCCTATTTACTAAGTAAATAGGGTTTGTGCAACAAACATATATAAAACAAGTAATAGCAAATGGTAGACTCAGTATATCACAAGACTTATATATTCCCTAATTTAAAATACTCATTTTTATATGCATAATAAAAATATTCTATATGAAATAATCTTTTGTTCAATATAATAAGAAAGGATAAAATATATGAACATCAGGTGAGGACATGGATGCCAATAGTGTTAAAAGGAATACAATTAAAGATGAAAATCACAAAGTCTTTGCATTGCTAAGCAATTATTTGAATCATGCACCTGACTTTGTCACGCAAGAGGATATAGAGAATATTGCTGGATATGGTGTTTCGGAAGAATATGCGTTTGCAGTCATCTTAATGGCTGCCTTCGGACTTAATATTGCGGATAATGTAGAGGATAAAAATTTATTTGATAACTATTTTAATAAAATGATTCATCAGCTGGATGTGAAGGATTATGATGAGGATCCCTATTATCAACAGATTAAGGTACCCGCTGTCCAAATGGGCAATATTGAATTGAAATATGAAATGTATAAGCCATATGAAGGATTTGTTTGTGATGATATTATTCAAACGAAAGCGGGCAGGCAGCTTCCTCAAATCGGTTTTTTTAACAAGGAATTCAAGTTTCCTGCCATTTTAGAAAACAATCGAATCTGGATGACGATTACCCCAAACGAAATTGAAACGATGAAGGAACCGATTGAGCAAGCATTCGGTCACGTCCTGACGTTTGGACTGGGGCTTGGCTATTACGCCTATATGGCTGCAGAAAAAGAAACGGTCGAAAGCGTCACGGTCGTTGAAATGAATCGAGAAATCATACATTTATTTAAGAAGTACATATTACCGCAATTCCGACAGGCGCAAAAGATTAAGATCATCCAAGCGGATGCGTTTGAATATGCCGAAAAACAACTGCCTAAAGAGAACTATGATTTTGTGTTTGCGGACTTGTGGCATGATGTGTCGGATGGAATAGACATGTATCTAAAAATGAAACAGTATGAAAAACAAAATCCCGATAGCCAATTTGCGTATTGGATCGAAAAGTCTATCTTATGCTATTTATAAGGAAAATAAGAGATTTCCTTCTTTTTTATTGGTTCTTTCCTAGAACAAAGCCAGCAGACAATAATTTGGTTAATTACAGCGGAAGGTGCGATATTCCTGCTTAGATCAGCGAGCAGAGTGGGACCTAAGCACGTAAGAGGAGGTTCATCGCTCGCCCTGCGGAAAGCGAGCATCCTGCAGCGGTGATTCACTTATATTTACAAAAACCTTAAAAAATGTATGAATCTAATAAAATTGACACACCCTATCTGAGTAAATAAATTCAATGGGAGGTTTTATTATGGCAAATATACATAATGAAGAAAGTGATCAAATCACGAATACTGCTGGCGCTTTACAATCAGATGGCCGTGATGTTGAATACTCACAAGAGCTTGCGGATCATGATGATATAGTTGCTCAAGAAAGGTCAAAAGCGGCAGACCAAAGAGCGAAAGCAAGAAAAAATAATAATCAGTAGTAAGAAGTATAAATACAACGGGGCAGCATCCTTTGGGTGCTGCTTTTTTGTTGAGTAAAAAAAGGGGCGGCCGTGGAAAAAGGAATTGATACTGCGTGAAGAGAACTGATTAAATCATGTTAAATACGAAGGGGTGTAAGCAAATGAAAGAGTATAAGAATCTATTTTATTGTAACAAAATATTCTATATATTGTAAATGGAGCTCGAAACAGCCTGAAGAAAAGACGATTTACTGGTTGAAAGATAGAGCCTATGATGTTAATATAAGTACGTTCTTATATAAGTAGTTGGTAATATTGTAGGGGTGAGGGGGTTGCACTTGAATAATTATGAGGAAATGGCTCAGTTGATTAAATTGGTCAGCGATTCCAATCGATTGAAATTATTAGCTAGCTTGAAACAAGGTGAACGATGTGCATGTGATTTTGTCGATGTGCTGAATATTTCGCAACCTGCTGTGAGTCAGCAATTAAAGAAACTGAAAGAAGCAGGGATCATTTCGGAAAGAAGAGTCGGTACATGGAGGCACTATCGTTTGAGTGAACAGCAACAGCCGTACATACAGGCTGTTATTGATCAGTTGGAACCGATACAAATGACGTGCGGCTCAGCTTGTACGAGTGCGGAAGAGGAGGTACAAGATGGCAAATGACAGCTTAACGAAAAAGCTTTCCTTCTTAGATCGTTATTTGACGGTTTGGATCTTTGTTGCAATGGGGATGGGTGTGCTGGTTGGTGTATTGGCTCCCGGGTTTAAGGATGTAATGGATACATTATCGGTAGGAACAACTTCTGTCCCGATTGCCATCGGTTTAATCATTATGATGTATCCGCCGCTGGCAAAAGTAAAATATGAAGAAATGTGGCGTGTTTTTAAAGATTGGAAGGTCTTGCTGCTTTCCCTGCTGCAAAACTGGTTGTTGGGACCTGCCTTAATGTTTTTCCTGGCGATTATTTTCCTGCATGATTATCCAGAGTATATGGCAGGTTTAATCATGATCGGTTTGGCACGTTGTATCGCCATGGTTATTGTGTGGAATGATTTAGCCCGCGGTGATAGGGAGTATGTGGCGGGATTAGTGGCATTTAATTCTATTTTTCAAATTTTGTTCTATTCTGTGTTTGCTTATTTTTTCTTGAATGTGCTGCCTGGTGTATTCGGGTTGGAAAATATGTCCGTATTCATTTCTATGTGGGAAATTGCGAAGAGTGTGTTGATTTATTTAGGGATTCCATTCTTTGCGGGAATGCTGACACGATACATTGGTCTGAAAGTAAAGGGGAAAGAGTGGTATGAAAATAAATTCTTGCCGAAAATTTCTCCGCTTACTTTAGTAGCGCTTTTATTTACGATTTTTGTGATGTTCTCTTTAAAAGGGGACAAAATCATCGAGTTACCTTTAGATGTGGTCCGCATTGCGATTCCATTGTTGATTTATTTCTTAATCATGTTTGCCGTTTCTTTTTATGCATCAAGAAAAGCTGGGGCATCCTATCCAGTTACAGCTTCGCTTTCGTTCACGGCTGCAAGCAATAACTTTGAGCTGGCGATCGCGGTGGCCATTGCTGTATTCGGAATCAATAGCGGTGCTGCTTTTGCGGCAGTTATCGGACCTTTAGTGGAGGTTCCTGTACTGCTCGCACTTGTACATGTAGCTTTACGATGGGAAAAGAAATATTTCAAAACCATCGAGTTATAATGGTGGAGAGGTAAAGGAGATATTTGGAGGAAAAAGAATTGAAAAAAACGATTTACTTTTTGTGTACAGGAAATTCATGCCGAAGCCAAATAGCTGAAGGTTGGGCGAAGAAGTATTTGAGCGACGAATGGGATGTTAAAAGTGCGGGATTGGAAGCGCATGGTTTAAATCCTAATGCGGTCAAAGCGATGAAAGAAGCAGGCATTGACATTACGAATCAAACATCCGATGTCATTGACCCTGAAATTTTGAATAACGCAGATTTAGTTGTTACATTATGCGGACACGCGGCAGACCACTGCCCGGTTACTCCGCCGCATGTAAAACGTGTCCATTGGGGATTTGATGATCCGGCGAAGGCTGAAGGAACAGATGCAGAAAAGTGGGCGTTCTTCCAGCGTGTACGGGATGAAATAAAAGAACGAATCAAACGCTTTGCTGAAACGGGCGAGTAATCGCTGACTTTATAGCCAAGGGATTGCCCCCTTGGCTATCTGCTTAAAAGACTAAATGATAATAATGCGCGAAGAAAGGCGGGCATACATTGTTTAGGTATATACAAAGGAGGATTCAAAATGGAGCAAAATGTAAGAGAGTTATTTCAAGTATTCAGCAGACGTTTCGGCTTCTTAAATAAAGATTGCTGTCAGTCAGGCGGTCATCATATATCGCTTGTTCAAAGCCATATTCTATACGAAATTGATCGCCAGCATCATCCTTCTATGCAGCAAGTGGCAGAAACTTTGGGAACAGATATTACAACATTCAGCAGGCAGGTCCAAACGTTGGTTAAAAGCAATCTTGTAACGAAAACACCTGATGTGAAAGATCGAAGAATTTCAATCTTATCTCTTACGCCAGAAGGGAAGGATGTTGCCGGGGATATTGATCGGCAGATGAATCATTTTCTGGCTGATGTTTTCTCCAATATGAACCCGGATGAAAGGGAGATGGTTTTGCGCTCTATTCAAATATTGAACAAGAGTATGGAGAAAACAAATAAATGTTGTACTACTCCTTTAGGATAATACAGCTTTACATAAAATTTGCAAAGTGCAACTATTTTTTAAATACTTGCACTTTGCAAGCAATTGGAGAGGGAGCATATGATTAAGGGGATTTTAACTCAGTTTTTGATAATCACATTAGAACTAACGGCACTTTTTGTAGCGATATCATTCGCAGTCAACTTATTACAAACGATAGTGCCTTATGACAAAATCAACAAATATTTATCCGGGAAGAACACTTTTTTAGGTGTTTTAGCTGCGCTGGTTTTTGCATTTGTAACGCCATTCTGTTCTTGTTCGACGATACCAGTTGTTGTAAATCTATTGGAGAAAAAGGTGCGGTTTGGCATCGTTATGGTCTTCCTTTTTTCTTCACCATTATTGGACCCAACGATTATTACATTAATGGCTGCCATACTAGGCGTCAAGGTAGCAGTGGCCTATACGATTATTACCGCCATTTTCTCTACAATTGTCGGGCTTCTATTAGAGAAATTCGGACTTGAATCAGCTGTGAAAAAGGTCAAAATGAGTGGCTATAACGAGCGGGAAAGGCATTTTAGCTTTAAAAATGCAATGCAAGAAACAGTAAATTTAATGAAAACCGTTTTTCCATATCTTTTAATCGGGGCAGCGATTGGTTCCATTATTCATGAAGCTGTTCCAACAGAGTGGATCAGCTCCAACTTAGGCGGAGATAATTGGTGGCTGGTTCCGATTGCAGCTGTTATTGGAATTCCTTTATACGTACGTATTGAAACAATGATTCCTTTATCAAAGATATTGATTGCGAAGGGAATGGCATTTCCGCCTGTCATGGCTCTTATGATCGGGTCAGTTGGAGCGAGTATCCCAGAAGTGGCACTGCTAAATTCTATTTTCCATAAACGATTGGTTGCAGCGTTTGTCGCTTCCGTTATTACAATGGCCACTCTGTCAGGATTCTTATTCTATATTATTTAAAGGAGGTGAACGGACTTATGTTTAACTTGTTCAAAAAATCAAAGAAAAACAATGACTGCTGCAATGTGAAGATTGAAGAAGTAAAAGAAGAGAAATCATCTTGCTGTAACGTGAAAATAGAAGAAATAGCGGAAGATAAAAGTGCCGATAAATGAGATTCCTCTTCATTAAGCTGTGGATCTACAAAAACTGCAGTGTGAATCTGCATACATGCAGGTGATTAAAGAAGTTTCAAAGAATTAGATATAGATTAAAAATCTGACTATCATTCTGAAAGGAGCTAATTATGTCTAACCACTGGAGTGAAATAGAACAAGTTCCGCTTATAGATCATCTTGTTACTTATCGGCAGTCCATTTCTAAAAAGGAAAAGAAAGAGGCAAAAGAGATTACAATGAACATGGCTATGATGATTCAAGCAACCTATTCAGATGTGAGGCATCGTTCACATACAGCCATATTTGAACGGATATGTTATTTAGATAATCTATTGGCCGGTGTCTTTGAAAAGGAGCACTATGCCAAAAAGGATCAAGATTTATATGGTACTCTTCCAAGGGAGAATCACGATAATACACCTAACTTCATTAACACCAGACATTCCTATAATGGTGCTCGGGAAATGTAAGGAAATGAACCGACATTTGCATTTTTATTAAATAAAGTGAGTGACCTCGATCTATATCGGGGTCATTTTTATGGCTTTTAGTCATGATTCACAATTTGAAAAAGGTTCCTGAAATTAGTCCATTTATTGCCGGCAGTAATTTTGCCCGTATTTTTGTTTGGACAGCCATTTTTATTGTTTCATTTTCCTGTTGTACCAAGAAACAGAAATTCTCCTTAAAAAGTTTTCTATATTGTTTGCTGAGAATGAAAGGGTGCATGATATTTTCACTTAAACTATGAGCAAACTCTTTGACCAATTACCCACTGGGGTATAATATTAGGTTCACCAAGATCTTAATACCTATACGGGTATTAGTATACTAAGGAGGAACAATGAAACAGAAATCTACTAATATCATTTTATTCAGCGGGGATTATGATAAGGCCATGGCTGCCTATATTATTGCGAACGGGGCGGCAGCATATGACCATCAGGTGACAATCTTTCATACATTCTGGGGAATCAACGTACTTCGCAAGCAGGAGGCGATGAATGTGAAGAAAGGCTTCCTTGAGAAGATGTTTGGAAAAATGATGCCAAGGGGTGCTGAAAAATTGGCACTTTCTAATATGGACATGATGGGCATGGGACCAAAGATGATCAAGCATGTCATGAAGAAACATAATGCACTTACCTTAACGGAGCTGATCGAGATGGCGCGCGAACAGGATATCAAGCTTGTTTCCTGCACGATGACAATGGATTTACTTGGACTTCAAAAAGAAGAATTGCTCGATGATGTCCATTATGCAGGAGTTGCCGCCTACCTCGCGGATGCGGAGAAAGGAGCCGTGAATTTGTTTATATAAGACAATGAATATGGCTGGCGGTATGCTTGCCTGGGCAGGAGATACGGTTAAAAATTTTTATAGTATAAAATACCCCATGGTGTATAGGAGGAAGAGAAATGTCAATAAAAGCAGATGTTCGATTAGACGCAAAAGGACTGGCATGCCCCATGCCAATCGTAAAAACAAAGAAAGCAATGAAAGAACTGGCCGAGGGGCAAGTATTGGAAATCGCTGCAACAGATAAAGGTTCAAAGGCCGACCTCGCTGCATGGGCAGAGTCAGTTGGTCACCAGTATATAGGCACGAATGAAGCAGGGGATGTCCTGTATCATTATATCCGCAAAAGCGGAGGGAATGGCGGGTCTGACAATCCGTTTGAACAAACAGTGGGAAATGATGATATTCTAACCCAAAAAGGGATCATTCTCGATGTCCGTGAAGAAGCTGAATATGCTTTTGGACATGTGCCAAACGCGAAGTCCATCCCGCTTGGAGAACTGCAGGAAAGAATGGGTGAGCTTGATCCTGATGAGGCGATTTATGTGATTTGCCACACTGGCAGACGCAGCGAACTTGCTGCCCATAAGCTGGCTGAGAACGGTTTTTCGAGGGTATATAATGTTTTGCCCGGCATGAAGGAATGGAACGGAGAATTATTAAAAGAGACGAAAAAATAATCTTAGGGGGCAGCAGGGATTGAACATATCGAAATGGACGGCTGCTGATGCAGCTCGTTACGTAATGGAAGATAAAGACTTATTTATTCTGGATGTACGCAATAAAGAGGCATTTGCGGATTGGAAAATCGAGGGTCGAAGGTTTGAATATCTGAACATTCCTTACTTTGAATTATTGGATGGGGTGGAGGAAATTCTTCCTAAGATTCCGGAAGACAAGGATGTCCTGGTTGTATGTGCGAAGGAAGGATCTTCAGTGATGGTTGCAGAAATGCTGGCAGAGGCAGGAAGGCATGCTGCCTATCTTGAAGGCGGCATGAAGGCATGGAGCATGCACCTTGAACCTGTTAAAGTAGGTGACTTGGAAGGGGGAGGTGAACTATACCAATTTGTCCGCCTTGGCAAAGGCTGTCTCTCCTATATGGCGATTTCCGGCGGGGAAGCGGCCATCATTGATGCGGTCCGGTTTATAGAAGTATTTATAGCGTTCGCAAGAGAAAAAGGTGTGAAGATCACGCATGTGTTTGATACACATTTGCATGCGGATCATATATCAGGAGGGCGCCGGATTGCCGAACAGACTGGTGCGTCGTATTATCTTCCATCCCAAGATGCCGGGGAAGTCGTATATGACTACACACCATTAACGGATGGTCTGACTGTGAAACTCGGCAAAGCGGAGATTGAAGTGCATGCCATATACTCCCCTGGACATACGATTGGATCCACTTCCTTCATTATAGGCGGAAGCTACCTGCTGACAGGTGATATCTTATTTATCGATTCGATTGGCCGCCCGGATTTGGCTGGTCTTGCAGAGGACTGGGTAGCTGATTTACGTGTCACATTATATGAACGTTACCGTGTGCTTGCAAGTGAATTGATTGTTCTGCCCGCTCATTTCATGATGATAGATGAAATGAATGAGGACGGCACGGTAGCTAAACGGTTTGGGGAATTGCTGGCTGAGAATCATGGTTTAAATATGGAAGATGAAGCTGAATTCCGCCGGACGGTCACAGAAAACCTGCCGCCGCAGCCCAATGCTTACCAGCAAATTCGCAAAGTGAATATGGGGAAAATCGCACCTGATCAAGAAGAACAAATCGAAATGGAAATCGGTCCAAACCGCTGCGCGGTCCGCTGACCTAATTGAACAAAAGGAGAGTAATCATATGAATATCGTAAAAACATTGGACGCAAAAGGGTTAGCTTGCCCTATGCCGATTGTCAGAACAAAGAAGGGAATGGAAACAATCCAATCCGGTGAAGTGCTTGAGGTGCTTGCCACGGATAAGGGAGCACTGAACGACTTTACCGCCTGGGCTAAATCCGGAGGACACACGATCTTAGAGCAAACAGAAGAAGCGGGAGTGCTGAAATTCTATATTCAGAAAGCGTAAGAAAAGAATATGGCGGACCTCCGTGTACCACGGAAGTCCGCTTCTTTTATGGAAAGGATGAGGATGAAATTGGATATGATGTTTATGGCAGTCATTTTTACGATTGGCTTTATCGGTTCGTTTATTTCAGGGATGCTTGGGGTGGGCGGCTCCATCGTCAAATATCCAATGCTCTTATATATCCCGCCATTATTTGGCCTGGCAGCCTTCAGCTCTCATGAGGTATCCGGCATCAGCGCTGTCCAGGTTTTATTTGCTTCTATTGCAGGTGTATGGGCTTACCGGAAGGGCGGATATCTGAACAAGCAGCTCATTTTATACATGGGAATATCCATTTTAGCCGGAAGTTTCATAGGAAGTTATGGATCTCTTTTTTTATCAGAAATAATCGTCAATATTGTATATGGTGTACTCGCAGTCATTGCAGCAGTAATGATGTTAGTCCCGAAGAAGCAAATCGACAGAATACCGCTGTCGGAAGTTACGTTTAATAAGCCTATTGCAACGACCCTTGCCTTTCTTGTCGGCATTGCCTCGGGAATTGTCGGGGCAGCAGGCGGATTTATGCTTGTGCCGATTATGCTTGTTGTCTTGAAGATTCCAATGAGAATGACGATTGCCACAAGCCTTGCAGTGACAATGATCTCCTCGATTGGGGGAAGCGCAGGAAAGATGCTGACAGGGCAAGTTGATTACGGCCTGGCTTTCATCATGATTATTGCAAGTATTATCGCAGCGCCGATTGGTGCAAGGGTGAGTAAATCCATGAATACGAAAATGCTTCAGGGTATTCTCGCTGTATTAATTGCGGCTACTGCGGTTAAGGTTTGGCTTGATATTCTTTTATGAGGAATAATTCTTTCCATTAATTAAACTGACATGGGAATTGCATTGATTGAATGATAAAATAATTTTCATAAATTTAATTACCGTACCATTTTGAACGTGACTTGGTTCCGTGATGGTGTTCTAGAAAAGGGTTTGTATATTCAATATGGGAAAAGAAGATTAGAGTTTGATGAAATATTTGATACGGAACAAATGAAGAGAGTAGGAAGTTTAATATTGCGTAAGTCGAGCAGATAAGAAGTACCGGTACGAAAAAGGACCACAAATATTAGTTATGTCTAATATTTGTGGTCCTTTTCATTTGTTTGAATCAACCAGCTTGGTTTTGTTTGCGCCTGCTGGTTGCATTAAGTGGCAGGAAGCTCTTCACGAATCTCGCCGACGATTTTTTCCAATATGTCTTCCATGGTGACCAGACCGGTTAAATTTCCCTCTATGTCAGTCACGAGGGTCATATGCACCCGGCTTTTCTGCATGACCTGAAGGACATCCTTGATTGGGGATGTTTCTTTGAACCGAGGCATTTCATGAATGAATTTCTCGATTCTTTGCTCTTTGCCTGCAGCAATGCTGGTAAGCATTTCCTTCGTATTGATGAACCCCAGTACTTTATTTTGTGTTTTATCCATAACGGGATATCTCGTATAGTTATAGTGATCCAGAACATCAATGATATCATCAAGATGCATCTCTTTTTCAAGAGTGACGATTTTTGCTTTTGGTATCATGATCTCCTTCAGCTGTCGCTCATCGAATGAGAAGACATTCTCCAAATACGAAAGTTCCGTTTGGTTGATCTCCCCGCCTTGAAAGCTCTGCGTCACGATCAATTTCAATTCTTCTTCCGAATAGACTGTTTCATGTCCTGCCGGCTTCACTCCGAACATCTTCAGGAAAACCCTTGAAGAACCGTTCAGGAAGGTGATGAAAGGATACATGACCCGGCCGAAACGGTAAAGGGAAGGTGCCAGAAGCAATGTCATCTTCTCCGCAAATTGAATCGCCATTGTCTTTGGTGCCAACTCGCCGAAGACAACGTGCAAGAAGGTCACGATCGCAAGCGATATACCGTATGATAATACGGTTGCCATGGATTCCGAAACATCAAACCTTTCAAATAGGGGATGCAGCATCTTCTCGACAGTAGGTTCCCCTAAGGCACCAAGTACTAATGCCGTGATAGTGATCCCTAACTGACAGGCAGACAGATAGTAATCCAGCTCTTGTGTCACTTTCTTTGCTAATACCGCTTTTTTGTTTCCTTCCGCAATCAGTTGGTCGATCCTTGACATCCTTACTTTCAGAATCGCGAATTCAGCACCAACGAAGAAAGCAGTCAAGCCAATAAATACAGCTACCAAAAATAAATTTAAAACAATTAATCCGTCCAATTATTTCCTTCTCTTAGGAAGGATTCACCTCCGGGTTATTTATATTTTTATATGGAATAGATTCTATTGATATTGAACTCCATCAAGGTTTTATCAGTTTCACTTGCTTTATCGTAAAATCGTCCATTTCTTCGACAATCCATGTAAGATTCCCTTGTTTGATCTCGTCCCCGACATGTACTTCTTCAATCTTATTGAAGTGGATCCAGCCGGCAATCGTATCCAGATCATCACTTTCTTCAAACGTCAAACCGAATCGGTCTTCCAGTTCCTCCAAAAGGACACGCCCATTGATCAGATACTGATTGTTTCCGGCAGGACGGATGTCCGCCACTTCATCTTCGTCGAATTCATCACGGATTTCTCCTACGATTTCCTCGAGCACGTCTTCCATTGAAAGAATACCTGAAGTACCGCCGTATTCATCGATGACGAGCACCATGTGGACCTGTTCTTTCTGCATTTTCAGAAGTGCATCTTGGATACGGGTGTTCTCAAGTACAAAAGGAAGTTCACGAACGAAATCTTCGGGTTTCGATTCTCTTTTGGCGACGATCTGTGTGAGCATCTTCTTCACATTCAATACGCCGACAACCTTATCTTTATCCCCGTCTTCCACTACTGGGTATCTGGTGTAATTATTCTCATCCAAAATACGAATGATGGCGTCATAGTCCATTCCTTTATCAAGAGTTACAACTTCTGTCCTTGGAACCATGATATCTTTGGCGACACGCTCATCGAATGAAAAGATATTTTCCATATAGGCAAGCTCGGTTTTGTCGATTTCCCCGCCTTGGAAGCTTTGGGTCATGATGATCTTCAGCTCTTCCTCGGAATAAGCCTCCTCATGTCCAGCTGGTTTTACGCCGAATAGACGAAGAACCAGACGGGAAGTCCCGTTCAAAGCCCATATGAATGGATTCATGATCTTACCGAACCAATATAATGGAGGAGTCAGCAAAAGACTCATCCGCTCTGCGTACTGGATGGCCAATGTTT
Organism: Bacillus sp. (in: firmicutes); assembly: GCA_045576475.1. Lineage (GTDB taxonomy): Bacteria > Bacillota > Bacilli > Bacillales > DSM-1321 > Bacillus_AD. The sequence goes on from JAZNGP010000082.1 coordinate 12,357, forward strand.
TCGGTGCCATTTCCCCGATTACTACATGCAGAAACGTCACAAGTAAAAAGGCAATTGCATATGACGATATAGACGCAATTGTCTCCGATAAGTTCAGGTATTCAAACACAGGATACAGAAGCCCCTCAACAGCTGGTTTTCCTAAGGCACCCAGTCCAAGAGCCGTGACTGTGATGCCGAGCTGGCAAGCGGAAAGGTAGTAGTCCAGGTCGCTGGCCACCTTTTTTGCTGTAATCGCTTTTTTATTTCCTTCTGTAATCAATTGATCAATTCTTGACATGCGGAGTTTAACAACGGCAAATTCTGCTCCGACAAAAAAAGCTGAAAGACCGATCAAAAGTACAAGCAATAATAAATTTGTTACTGTAATTATATCCAATTACTTCCCTCTTAAGAGGGATTCACCTCCATTGATAGTTATGTTCAGGGTCAATCTTCCAGTGTGGTTATTCTTTTATTTTTCCAATTTTTTGACAATTTTAATGATGGAAAGACGATTATTGGAGCTGGATCTTTCCACAGGAGTAGATGACACTGGGTACAGCGGTCAATATTGTATGATGTTGGTGCACTTCATTCAGTGTTCGGCCAAATGTCAACAATGACTTCCCAATTAGTCGTCCCCCTTAAATTATGTATTTGGATATCAGTGTAGCATACAGTATTATTAATCGTACAGTGACACGGTATGACATTGGGTGTCCATACTTCGGTGTATTCACAGATATGTAACATTTGAATGGAAATTTAGGTGTTTAGCAGGTGTTGAATGGAATAATTATCTCCTTCAACACCGATATAATGTTTTATCTGCTTTATTTAGTTGGATTATTATATTCCATTAAGATACGAGTTTTAAACCAACGGCAGCGCCAAGCACCAATCCTATACAAACAATTCTCTTCCAATCTTTTGATTCACCGAAAAGGATCATTCCGATGATTGCTCCTCCAGATGCGCCAATCCCTGTCCATATGGCATAAGCTGTCCCCATGGGGATTGTTTTCATCGCATGGGCTAAGAAGAAGAAACTTGCCGAGAACCCAAGAAACAATAGAACGAGTGATTGCCAGCTTCGGTCTCTATGCCATTTATTGATCATGGCAACGCCGAGCATTTCGCATATGCCTGCAACTATCAAAGAAATCCATGCCATCAGGAATCACCGCCTTCCTGGATTTTGTCCTCTGTTACTGTCTTCAACCCGATGACGCCAATTAATAGAATGATTAACAATAGTGCTTTCTCCCACTTGAATATTCCTCCAAACAAGAGGATTTCAGAAAGGACGGTCCCTGCTGTCCCCATCCCGACAAAAACTGCATAAACCGTACCGACAGGGAGTTTACGCCCTGCATCGATCAATACATAGAAGCTGATGATGATTGAGAGAATTGTTCCAATCCAGGTCCAAAAGTCATCAGCATGCTTCAGGCCTATTACCCAGCAAACTTCAAAGATAGAAGCCAAAAACACCTTTAACCAGTCTTTATTCATGTGAAACACCTCCATTTTGTTTGAAAGGAAATGAAAAAGCCCGGAAGATCACTGCATGAACAGTATCTCCCAGGCTTTTGTCCTTCCGTGGCACAGCAAGGCTGTGAGTTTTCTCTCGGACCAGACCAATAACAAGATTGCGGAACCCTAGAAAACATTCGATTTATTTTATTACTCAGTATTATACGTATGAATGAGCTTCAGTCAAGACATTCAACTTTATTATCTATCTTCATAAGAGTGTGTTTCGTTTTCTTTCTTAGGAATCCTGTTGAAAACTGCCGGCTGCTTTTGCTCCTTTATCCCTTTCTTGGATACGATTTACTCTCGAATGGGATTTCCTTCATGCCATTCTGCTGATTAACATATACGGCCATAACGAAACAGAAATTGGCCAGAAGTCCAAGGAAATCAAAAAGAATGTCCGGTACGTCCCGTTCTTCACTTACTTTATGCAGTGCCCGGTAGGATTTTTTCGCATCGCTGCGGGCGATATGGAGAGCAGCTGCTGCTTCATTGCCTTGAGGCAGAACAAATTGTTTCGTTTTATCTCCGGTTTCCTTCACATAATAGTCATACCGGCTGCTCAGCCACTGCAGATCACTCTCCGAGATGGCCAGCTTACCTCGGACGGATCCATTCGCATGATAGCAAAGCGGATGAATCACCCTCAAATCATCCATGATGATTCGATCGGTATCCGTTAAATGAGGGAACACAGCACCGATTCTCGTCGTCAGGCTGTCCGTACGTATTTCATAATCGACTAAACAACTTTTCTCGCGCATGAATGGATAGCACGAGTACCGCCAATCCTTCTTCATCATGGTCAACTCCTTCTATACTATTTAATTCATTTTATATCATAGGGGATGATCTGCCGCTTACTGAAGAATGGATCATCATATGTGACGGTGTTTGTCTGGAAAACCTCCAATAGATTCTCGACCGTAATCGCTTGCTCGGGTTGATCATAAGCAATGATTTCCCCATCGCGCAGCAGCAAAAGTTCGTTGCAATGGCGTGCCGCCAGATTAATGTCGTGGATCGCAGCCACGACTGTCTTTCCATCCTTCACAAGCTCGCGGATCACTTCACAAATTTGTAATTGATGATAAATATCCAAATCCGACGTCGGTTCATCCAAAAGGAGGATATCGGATTGCTGCGTGATGCTTCTGGCGAGAAAGACGAGTTGTCTTTCTCCGCCGGAAAGTGTTGTGATGAAGCGATCCTTCAGATGAAGGATGCCGGTCTGTCCCATTGCCTGTTCTGCGATGCCGTAATCTGCTGCTTGGGTGCTTTGCCATTTCTTCCGGTGCGGATGCCTCCCCATCAAGACTACCTGCTCCACCGTGAATTCATAATCGAGCACTGTACTTTGGGGCATATAGGTGATAGCTTGGGCTACTTCCTTATCCGTCATCTTATTCAAGGCTTTTCCTGAAAAGTGAACAGTACCGGACTGTGGTTTCAGCAGGTTCGCCATGATTCTCAACAAAGTTGATTTACCGGTTCCATTCGGCCCGATGATCCCGATGAACCGTCCGGACGAAAGGGAGAGGTTCAGCTGCTTCATAATGTATCTTTCTCTTCGCTTGAAGGAAACGTGAGACAATTCAAGAATCGGAGTCATTTATGCTTCTCCTTTCGTTTTGTTCTTAAGGATCAAATAAATGAAAAACGGTGCACCAAAGAATGCGGTGACAATACCGATCTGAATTTCAGCCGGACGGATCACTAGACGGGCGATCAAGTCGGCCAGGATCAGGAAAACAGCTCCGCCAAGTGCACTTGCCGGCAATAAATAACGATGTGCCGGTCCGATGATCATCCGGATCATATGCGGTACAATCAGTCCGACGAAGCTGATGACGCCGGTCAAAGCGACACTCATACCGGTGACAAGAGAAGCGGCAATCAACAGGATATTACGGGTCCTTTGGACAGATATCCCCATGTTTTGTGCTTGCTCTTCCCCTAATAAAAAGATATCCAAGTCATTGGCATGATACAGGAACAGACAAATACATATCAAAGTCGGAACAAGCAGAATCTGGACATGCCCCCAATCCCGGCCGTTCAAGTCTCCCATCAGCCATTGGACGATCTGCGTCATGACCCCTGCGTTCGAGAAGGAGACCAAAAGGGAAGTGCAAGCAGACAAAAAGGAACTGATCGCTACTCCTGTCAGCAATAGGGTCAGCATCGAAGTCTTGCCGTGACTGGTTGAGATCATATATACACAAAAGAGTGTGAGCAGTGCCAAGACAAAACCCAAAAGCGGTACAAAGAGAGAATGGACGGCTGCGAAGCCAAAGTAAATGGCCAGCACACCGCCGAATGCACCGCCGGACGAAACCCCGATAATCCCGGGATCGGCCATCGGATTACGGAATACACTCTGCATCACAACACCGGATACCGCCAGGGCCGCTCCTACGAGACCAGCAACAACGACGCGTGCAAGCCGGATCTGAACCAGAATCGTTTCATACATTGGATCATATTCAAACTGAACAAAAGGAAACAGCGAAAGCAAAACTTTCACTGTTTCCTTCAAAGGTACGATGACGCCGCCGTACATGGTTGCCAGCACTAAGGAAACGAACAGCGCACCAATTAATAGAAAGAAAGATATAAATCGTTTAGACTGCTTAGATATCATTTTCTATTCTCCATATAAAATGTGATGTATATCTTCTGCACCTTCAATGATATATTGTGAGACGGTGGTTAAATTTGCACTATCGACGACATGCACTTGATCGTTCTTGAACGCACTGACATTCTGCAGCGCAGGATCGTTCTTCCATTCATCAACGAATGTCGCTTTTGAGCCGTCATACTGCCAATCGCTCGTTATGATGACATCAGGGTTCAATTCGACTAATTTTTCTTTCGATAAGTTTGGATATTCCGGATATTCATCTCCTGTAATACCGGCTTCCGTAATGACGTTGACACCTCCGGCAAGTGTGATCATCTCACCGATTGTCGTATTCTCCGTTACGGATGAATTATGCTGTGTCCAGTAAAGGACGCGCTTCTTCTCTTTCACGGAAGCAGCTTTTTCTTCAAGTGCCGCGATACGCTCATTGACATCCGTGATGATATTTGCCGCTTTTTCTTCTTCTCCGATAAGGGCTCCAATCTCCTTCACACTAGCCAAGATGCCGTCAAAGGAAGATTCATCCTTCAATTGATAAGTCGTCACTCCCGCAGCCTCCAATTGCTCTAACACTTCAGGATTCACAAAGGAAGGAATCAGCACCAAATCCGGTTTCAAAGAAAGCACCAATTCTGCTGTAACCGTTTCTATCTTTGTTCCTATTTCATCGGTTTTTCCTGCAACGTTTGAAATTCCTCCATCTGTCGACATTTGTGTCACTGCGGCAATACGTTCAGGTTCTGCTAAAGCCATCAAATATTCATCGATTGCTAAAGTTGTTGAGACGATCCGAGATGGTTTTTCTTCAATAGTGACTTCCACGCCCCGCCCGTCTGTGAATGTTCTTGGATAATCGCTTGTTTCATTTGTTGTGTTCTCTACAGCAGGATCATTCTGTTTTTTTTCGGATGCTTCTTCTCCGCAAGCCGTGAGAACAAAAATAGATAATAGGACAGTAAATATGGAACTAACATACTTCTTCATTTCGCTTTCCCCTTACAAGATAAATTTATATTGAGCGCTTGGACGCTGAATATCTTTCCATAAAAAAAGCCTGTCTTCCGGAATAGGGAAGACAGGCTTTTGGATGATTACATACATAGACCAAACAAAAAGAAGTAAAGATCAATTTCTCTACATTCGCCCGCACTTCTCCCTCCGAAAAGTTGGTTACGCATCCTAAGCAGGTTTCCTGACTCTAGCTTCTCTTTACTTTCACGCCTTCCCAATAAGTATTGGTGGCCTTGTGATTTCATCAGCTTTTACAGTAGCGGGGGCTGTCCCGGATTTACACCGGATTCCCTTTTACCTCACCGAAGTGAGCACTTATGGATGTTATATTTAATTATGATTACCAATAACATATCATATAAACAAACTGGAAGAAAGGAGAATATTAAGACAATATGAGTAAACCCATAAATAGAATGGAATGAAAGAACCGTCATTTGCATATGACGGTTCCGCAGTTAGGCAAGTATGCCGGAAACTTCCTTCCGAAGTTCTTTCGTTGCAGTGACCATATTCTTCAACGAAGCGATTGTTTCCGTTTCTTTTCTTGTTTTCAGACCGCAGTCAGGATTGATCCAGAATTGAATGCAAGCCTGTTTGTTCATATCCTTTAGTAAGCTTCATGAAAGTATATGGTCCGATCAATGTCGGCCTTGTGATCAATCCGAGTTCTTCCTTTGCTTCCGTAAACCAAGCAAGGAGTCTATTCTCTGTCAGCTGCAAACGTTGATTTTCGAATTCAGGAACTATCTTGTTCTGTAAGATTTTTTTTTCAGAATGATTCCACATGTTTTTTCCATTCTCGATTTTCCCTGATATATGGGTAGCCGATGACTGTGCTTGTATAATTCATTACCCGTTTCCCCCTTTGCATCTGTATGATTGCAGAGATGCTCTTTTATTGAGAATATAATCCAAACGAAAAAAACCATTTCCTAGTGGACTAAAAGGGGGAAGAATTTTTGTGCTCTATCCGTTTTCTAATAGCTGCATAATATATTTGAATAATCTGAATATAATAGTATACTTGAATAAAATTCTCAAAATTACTATTTTTAGACAAACTTCGATTATGTTCGACTGAGGGGGGACATAAAGTGAACTATCAGTTATATCCAATGGGGGAACAAACATTATTAATAGATTTCGGCGACGTGATCAACCGGGCGCATTATACTTATGTAAAGCAAGTCAGCAGCTTATTGGATATGCAAAAGCCCGATTGGTTAATCGAGTATATTCCTGCTTATACAACGCTCACTCTTGTGTATGACCCTTTATTGTTATGGAAACGGGGCGGAATTTCTCCGTACCAATTCCTCATACAAGAATTGGAAAGACTTCTTTCGGTGGACCTCTTGGATGCGGACGAAGAAGAAAGGACGGTTACCATTCCTGTTTGCTACGGCGGGGAATTCGGACCGGATCTTGCTTATGTGGCCGAATACAATGGTTTGACGGAAGAAGAAGTGGTACATATTCATTCAAATGGTGATTATTTGGTTTATATGTTGGGGTTTGCTCCAGGGTTCCCATATATCGGAGGGATGGCGGATGACATTGCGACACCTAGAAGGAGTTCCCCCCGTGTGAAGATTCCTGCAGGGAGCGTGGGGATCGCCGGGGGACAGACGGGTATTTACCCGATTGCGACGCCTGGAGGATGGCAGTTGATCGGACGCACTCCGATTCCGCTTTTCAATGTGACAAAAAATCCTCCGACTTTCCTTCAAGCAGGGGATAAAGTACGGTTCCAGCCTATCAGCACGGAAGAGTATCTCAAAATGGGAGGTGCCGGATATGCTCACCATTCTTAAAGCGGGTTTGATGACAACCATACAGGATCTTGGCAGATATGGATATCAAAAGTATGGCATCATCGTCAGCGGCGCCATGGACCCGCTGGCTCATCGTATCGCAAATCTATTGGTCGGCAACGAGGAGAGTGCCCCCGCAATTGAAATAACACTTTCAGGCCCCCGCATTCGTTTTGACAAAGAAGCGGTCATAGCATTAAGCGGGGGAGATTTGTCACCCAGTGTCAACGGTGTATCTGTGAAATCCTATACACCGATATGGATCAAAGCAGGGGACGTATTGGATTTCGGCGAAGCGATATCGGGCTGTCGAACATATCTTGCCATTCAAGGCGGTATAGATGTCCCTACGGTTCTTGACAGTACATCCACCTATTTGAGAGCTGGAATCGGAGGCTTTTACGGCAGGATGTTAAAAGCGGGAGACCGAATTGGCTTCCTTCATAACGATATTTCGGAATATACAATTAATTTTACGGGGGGCTGGTCCATATCCCAGGAGTTGAAGGTGAAGCCGACAGATAGAATCAGGGTCACAAAAGGGAGACAATATGATTTATTCCGGAAGGAAAGCCGCAATGCTTTCTTTAAGGAGCCATTCAAGATATCTAATCAATCAGATCGAATGGGGTATCGTCTAAATGGACCGAAGCTTTTATTAAAAGAAAATAAAGAGCTGATATCGGAAGCTGTCAGCCATGGTTCCATTCAGGTTCCATCCGATGGAAATCCGATTATCCTGCTGGCTGACCGCCAAACAATCGGCGGCTATCCAAAAATCGCACAAATAGCATCTGTCGATTTATCGGTCGCCGCCCAAAAAAGACCGGGAGAGGAGGTGTTCTTCGAAGAGCTCAGTAATGAAGAAGCGGAGAGTTTGTATTTGGAGCAAGAAGAGATACTGCGATTTACGAAACAAGGAATTCAGTTGAAGTATCGATAAGGGGAGCGATCGTATTGGAAAGAATTGATATCAATTGTGATATGGGAGAAAGTTTCGGCAACTATTTATTGGGCAGGGATGAAGAGATTCTAGATTATGTGTCATCCGCCAATATTGCTTGCGGGTTTCATGCGGGAGATCCGGCAACGATGCGAAAGACAGTTGCCCTGGCGCTGCAGAAAAACGTAGGAATCGGCGCACACCCCGGCTTGCAAGATTTAATCGGCTTTGGAAGAAGAGAAATGAATATTACTCAGAGGGAAGCGTTTGAATTGGTCGTCTATCAGCTGGGAGCCCTTTCAGCATTTGTGAAAGCAGAAGGAGGGAGATTGCAGCATGTAAAGCCCCATGGCGCCCTCTATAACATGGCGGCGAAGAATTATCAGCTTGCGGAAGCTGTTGCGGAAGCAGTATACAAAGTCGATCCTGAAATTATCCTGTTTGGACTGGCAGGGAGTGAGTCGATTAAAGCGGCGGGACAGGTTGGTCTAAGAGCGGCAAGTGAAGTATTTTCGGATCGGACTTATCAGCAGGATGGGTCATTGACATCTCGAAGAGAAGAAAATGCGCTTATTAAGGATTCTGCAATCGCAATCGAACAGGTTGTGAGAATGGTGAAAGAGGGGAAAGTATCCTCCGTACAAGGAGAGGATATTCCGATTCAGGCACATACGGTTTGTATTCATGGAGATGGGGAAACGGCTTTAGAATTTGCTCAACAAATCTCTGAGAAATTACATAGGAACGGGATAAAGATCAGCAAAATCAGTGACTTTATCTAAATAAATGCGGGGGATGTACAGGTTATGACGAAACAATCACGATTAAGTGTTCTGATGGGCGCTGCTTTCTTGATGGCGACTTCCGCCATCGGACCTGGTTTTTTGACACAGACGACGGTTTTTACTGAATCACTGCTGGCGAGTATGGGGTTTGTCATTTTGATTTCCATCATTATTGATATTGGCGCCCAAGTTAATGTATGGAGGATCATCGCTGTTTCTGAAAAAAGGGCACAAGACATTGCGAATGAGGTACTTCCGGGGCTCGGTTATTTTCTGGCGGCCTTAATTGTGATGGGGGGACTTGCTTTTAATATCGGTAATGTTGCTGGTGCAGGTCTTGGCCTGAATGTCCTGCTTGGTGTGGATGCGACATGGGGAGCATTAATGAGCGGATTAGTGGCTATTGGAATTTTCCTTGTGCGGGAAGCCGGGAAAGCGATGGATAAATTTGCGCAGATCATGGGATTTATTATGATCATATTGACTATTTATGTCATGTTTTCGGCGCAGCCTCCTGTCGGGGAAGCAGTTGTACGTACTTTTGTTCCGGAAACAATCGATATCTTGGCGATTGTGACGTTGGTTGGCGGTACCGTAGGCGGCTATATCACTTTTGCCGGCGGGCACCGATTGATTGATGCGGGACTGGTAGGAAAAGAAAATGTATCATATGTGACGAAAAGTGCTGTCAGTGCAATAGGGATTGCCTCCATCATGCGGATTTTCTTATTTTTGGCGGTGTTTGGTGTGGTAGCGCAAGGGTTATCACTGGATGCGGCAAATCCTGCTGCTTCTGTATTCCAACATGCGGCTGGAGATATCGGTTATAAAATATTCGGTGTGATCATGTGGGCTGCCGCCGTGACATCCGTGATCGGTGCTGCTTACACATCTGTATCATTCATTAAGACATTCAGTACATTTGTTGACCGGTATCAAAAATGGTTCATTATTGGTTTTATCATGATATCGACAATTGTATTTGTTTTGATTGGCCAACCGGTCAAAATATTGGTTATGGTCGGTTCTTTAAATGGTTTAATCCTGCCTATCGCTCTTGGTGTCATGCTGGTGGCGGCCTATAAGAAGAAAATAGTGGGTGACTATAAACAGCCATTATGGTTAACCATCTTTGGCGTCATCATCGTCATCGCGATGTCTGCAATGGGCTTATACTCATTGTTAACAGGTATTCCGAAACTATTTGCTTAAGAGAGCCGAAGAGGAGGGGATTACATTGGCAAATGTCGACAGCAAAACACCAAAAGAGTTAAGGGAAATGATTCGCAGAAATGAATGGGTAAAGCCGACTGCAGGACTGGCTAAAGGGTATATTCAAGCTAACCTGGCTGTATTGCCAAAAGAGCAGGCCTTTGACTTTTTACTTTTTGCCCAGCGAAATCCCAAATCATGCCCGATTATCGATGTGACGGAACCAGGTTCGGGAACTCCGTCAATTGCTGCACCAAGCGGCAATATCAAAACAGATATTCCTAAGTACAGGATCTATCGAGACGGCGTGCTTACGGAAGAGTCAGTGGATGTTACGGGGATTTGGGATGACAATATGGTCGGATTTTTGATCGGCTGCAGTTTCACATTCGAGGAAGCCTTGCAGAATAATGGAATTCCCATTCGGCATATTGAAGAGAATTGTAATGTACCAATGTATCAAACCAATATTGAATCAATCAGAGCAGGTATTTTTGAAGGACCTATGGTGGTAAGTATGCGTCCCATGAGTGAAAAGGAAGCAATCCGTGCTGTACAAATAACAAGTCGGTTTCCATCTGTTCATGGAGGACCTGTGCATATAGGAAGTCCGGAAGTCATCGGGATAGAAGACATCAATTGTCCGGACTTTGGTGATCGTGTGACGATCAATCCCGGAGAGGTACCTGTCTTTTGGGCTTGCGGTGTTACTCCGCAAGCTGCAGCCATGAAGGTGAAGCCTTCATTGATGATCGCCCATGCACCGGGTCATATGTTCATCACCGATCTGAAAAACGAACAGTTCAGTATATAAAGCGATATACGGATTATATCACTAAGGAGCGAATAAATATGAGTCTACTTTTAGCAATCTTTTTAATGCTTTTTGCTGTCATTGGAGGGATTGGTAAAGTGGGCTTTGGCTTCGGGGCAGGTGTTATCTTAAACCCTCTTTTAGCCTTGTTTATTCCATCTGCCTCGGCTGTGACGCTGCTGGCCCCCATCCTTTGGTTCAGTAATTTTGCAGGAATGAATGTCCACAGGAAAGCGATCGATTGGCATCTCATCAAAAGAATGCTGCCGGCTTCTCTTATAGGAGTATTGACCGGCAGCATCACGGTTACATACATGGATGATCGAATTCTGAAAGTGATCATTGGTATCGTCGCTATTGTCATGGGATTCTTACTTTTATTATCCAGAAAAAAAGGGAAGGGCGACGCAGATGATGAAACAGCTGTTTCAAGTGATCGTCCAAGCGAAGATAAGATTAAGGGGAAAGTCATTCGTCAAGCCGGCTCCTTTGCTGCTGGTTTTGCAGGATCTGCCGCCAATTCGGGCGGCTTGCCATTAACCGTGCTTTTCTTGAGCGACCGTTCCATGACAAAAACCACTTTCGCTGCCAATATGGTCGTCATGCTTGCTATTATGGACTCTATTAAGATCATTGCTTATTTAATCTTAGGCATTTTAACAATAAAAAATGTATTGCTTGTCGTCATTTATATTCCATTTATTTATTTGGGAGCGTATATCGGAAAAGGGCTCCATACTAAAATATCGGAAAGAGCCTTCTTCGGTACAGCCTATTCCATGATTTTTATTACAGGTCTTCTGCTGTTGCTGTGAGAAGGAATCAATCCATGGCACAGCCGGTTGATCGTGCAATTCATAATAGTCCTAAAACAAATCATTATAAGTATAGGTGGAGAAAAGTCTTAATATTTGCTATTCCTGAATATATACGTTATTCTTAAGAAGAATTATTTTTGTTCTTTCGGAATAGATTTTGTTTTTCGTCTAAGTATTTGAGCAAGGATAGTAATACATTGTGTGGGAACACCACACACAGGAGGCAACACATATGGAACAAGGTAAAGTAAAATGGTTTAACGCAGACAAAGGTTTTGGATTCATCGAACGTGAAGGCGGAGAAGACGTATTCGTACATTTCTCAGCAATCCAAAGCGAAGGCTTCAAATCTTTAGACGAAGGTCAAAGTGTAACTTTTGAAGTAGAACAAGGACAACGCGGTCCTCAAGCTACGAACGTTCAAAAAGCTTAATAATAGCTGAAGACAGACCCATCATAGGGTCTGTTTTTTTTGCTCTTGAATAGGAAATTTCTTTGTTTTAGCAGCAAAATTGCGAAACAGCCTTTAAATAGGAAAAAGCGGCCCTTTAGAGGGTCGCTTGCAGCAAACAGAAAACAATAAGTAAAAATGGTAGGTTAAGTATAGCACGGTGTATCAGTAACCCCTAATTTAACCACTCTCTTCTTAGAAAAACATCAGCCGAACAGAAGTTTATTTAACTCATTCACCATCAGTACAATGAATAACAAGATGCTTGAACCTAGTCCGATGTTAGACAGCCATTGTTTCGGATCCTTCACAGCCATATGTTTTTTGCTGTTCAGGAGATACAGCAAAGTGAATGCCAAGAAAGGCATGAAAATCGAGCCGAGTGCTCCATAAGCAATGATCAGCCCGACCGGTTTTCCGATAAAGTGAAGAAGCATCGGCGGGAAAGTAAGCCATAAGACAAAGAAGCGGTAGGCTTTTGTTTTGCTCAAATCCTCGTTCTTGATGTTCTGACGGCGGATGGTTCGCACAAAATCAGCGAATAAGTACGGAACACCATTCCAAACGCCTAGCACAGAAGTGAAGGATGCGGACCAGAATCCTACGAGGAACAGCCAGCGGACAGCCGGATGCAGTTCGTTTCCGAGGATGGATGCGAATTCAATCAATCCTGTTTCCCCTTGTATATCCACCTTTGTGCCGTAGAGCAGCCCTGCACCCATGATGAGCAGGGCAATGGTGAAAATGGCTGTGACGATATAGGCAACAGCAGCATCGTAACGTACGGCACGTATGAATCTGGAGCCTTCCCATTTATTCTCTTGAAGCCAATACCCATAGGACGCCATTGTCAGAGATCCCCCGACACCGCCGATCAAACCTAATGCAAACAGAAGAGAACCGTCCGGCAAGGCAGGAAGTGCCGTTCCCCAGACATCGGAAAGATATGGGAGCACCAATATGGCAGAGCCGACGACCGTCAGGAACATAAGTCCGACCAAACCGTTCATGACCTGTTCGAATGTTTTAAATTTTCCGCCCCATACGAGTGCGAATCCGAGGATTCCGTGAATGATTGCCCATGCTGTCAGTGATAGCTGGGGAAACATGGCATGCATCGCTAATGCACAAGATGCAGTTCCGGCAGCACCGTACACAAATCCCCATATGACCGAATAAACACCAAAATATCCGGTGGCCCATTTTCCCATCGCATGCCAGCCTTCAAGGATGGTTTTTCCGCTTGTGAGATGAAAACGGCCAACGCCTTCATTAAGCGCGAATTTCAATATCGATCCGATCAATATTGCCCATAAGAACACTAGTCCATAGTTAGCGCCTGCAACGAGAGCGGCCACCAAATCTCCTGCGCCGACTCCTGTAGCAGCCACAAGCAAACCAGGTCCGATGATGGACGTTTTCACTTGTTCCGTGCCAGGCAGTCTGTCTGTTTTCAGCTGTTTCTCCATAATACTCCCCCCTCATCCGTGTTATTAGCGCTTACAATAAAAGTAAGAATCCGCTTGTTTCCTGAGAATTTCGGATAAATATATTAAATAAAAAATATAACCAGAATCTAATTGTAATACAGTAATTATTTTTTTGGTATTGTATTATTGAAAAATTCAGAATTATTTTTTTAAAAGAGAGGCTGTACCGGTTACGGCACAAAAAAATCGGCAAGGATGATCCCTTGCCGATTGAATGGGTCAATTAATTTATTAATTAATAAGCAGTCCAGCCGCCGTCGATTCCGATAATTTGTCCATTAATGAAATTAGAATCGTCAGAACCAAGGAATAGAGCAAGTTTTGCGATATCTTCAGGCTGCCCGATACCTGGGTTGATCGGCATGCCGAGTTGTTGACGGGAAGCACCGAATTTGCTCACATTGCCCATGGAAGAAGTGATGTTGGTTGCCACTGCTCCAGGAGCGATTCCGTTGCAGCGGATGTTTTGATCTGCATACATGAATGCTGTATTTTTGGTTAATCCGACAACCGCATGTTTGGATGCTGTATAGGCTGCACCTGCGCGTGCGCCGTTCAATCCACCGGCAGAAATATTGTTGACGATGACACCGTGACCTTGTTTCATGAAAATCTCTGTTGCCAAGCGCATTGTTTGCATGACAGCAGTTGTATTTACTGCAAAAATGAAATCCCAGCGATCGTTTTTCGTTTCGCTCACCGGCTCCATACCATCCATGACGCCCGCATTGTTCACGAGAACATCGAGTCCGCCATATACAGATTGAGTTTCTTTGAATAATTGATTGATTTCTTCTTCGGAAGTGACATTTGTTTTGATAGCAAATGCTTCGCCCCCAGCTGCTTTAATCCCATCGGCAACTGCTTGAGCACCTTCCAGGTTTAAATCGGAAACGACTACTTTTGCGCCGTTTTGTGCATATAATTCTGCAATCGCTTTCCCCATACCAGATGCCGCACCGGTAACGATAGCTACTTTATTTTGTAATTTCATGATAAGTCCCCCTGTTGTTTGTATGACTTTATACTTATTAGTATAAAGAAAAAGTCAAAATATTGCCAACAAATACCCTTTAAAACTTCACCCCTTCCCGCTTTGTTTGGTTGCGATATCAGACTTTGATACTAGGTCTTATTGTTCTGGCTTGTATATACTCATTATTGGATGCTATACTGACAAGAATATGGAGGGGATTTGAAAATATGAATAATGAACGGAACGGGAATAAAACAGAGAAAAAGAAAGTAAGTTTGCAAGAATTGATGAAACAGCAGCTCGCGGCCAAAAAGCAAGGGATGAACAAAAATGATACCTCACATTACTCAACTGCGACAAAAGGTCTGAAAAGTCAGCAAACGAAAAAAGCAAATAATCAACGTAAGCGCACCGGAGTCTGACATGTATCCAGCCGCTCTCTGCGAGAGAGGCATCGGAGGATGAAAACTGGCTCAGGATCATAAGATAGTTTGAGAAAACAGCCTTTTCTAATGGAAGGGAGCTTATGGTTTGCTATTTGTTGGAATGCATGGTATTCTTAAGAAGAATTATTTTTGTTCTCAGCAGATAGAGAAGTGATTTTGTTTTTCGTCTAAGGTATTTGAGCAAGGATAGTAATACATTGTGTGGGAACACCACACGCAGGAGGCAACACATATGGAACAAGGTAAAGTAAAATGGTTTAACGCAGATAAAGGTTTTGGCTTCATCGAACGTGAAGGCGGAGAAGACGTATTCGTACATTTCTCAGCAATCCAAAGCGAAGGTTTCAAATCTTTAGACGAAGGTCAAAGTGTAACTTTTGAAGTAGAACAAGGTCAACGCGGACCACAAGCTACTAATGTTCAAAAAGCTTAATATAAGCAAAAAAAGGACCCTGCATGCAGGGTCCGTTTTTTATTTTTAATCACTATGATATTTAAAGGAAGCCTGTACAAGCTGCCTTTATATTTTTTTTGCTTCTTCAGTTATTGTTTTA
>JAZNGP010000083.1:0-66720 GCA_045576475.1 Bacillus sp. (in: firmicutes)
GCTAAAATAGCGCTTGGGATCAGCTGAATAAACGTCATATAAGCAACAGAACGGGAATGAAATCAAACAGATTTCATTCCCGTTTTTTATTTTGCCTTTTTTTGATTCTTTACGGGTCAATCCCTATTTTCTTCACAAGCTGAACGGCCGCTACCGCTTTTCTATTGTGTCTAGCTGCAGCACCCCAGCGCCTAGTGTCCTTCGCCCTCCTTCTACGATAAGTCATCATCGAATCGCTGCGCTCTTCGTGATTCCTTTATCTCGTGCGGAGGGACTCAAGGCCATGCGGCGCTAAGCGGGGAGCTACCGCTTTTCTATTGATTCAGCTCCAGCGGCCAGCTTGTTGTGAAAAAGATGATTGTCCCTCCAAAGGCCAAAAGCGCCTTTTACGGGTCAATCCCTATTTTCTTCACAAGCTGAACGGCCGCTTCCGCTTTTCTATGATCCAGCTTCAAACGCCATCGGCTCGACGTCACAAGTCAATCCGTCCAGAAGGCAAAAAGCGGCCTTCCAGCCGGCTCGCCTTGTGGTTGTCGCCGATTAGCAGGCGTTTTCAGCATTTCTAGATCACACATATGTTTTTCGGACAGTTTTCGCATTGGATTGTTTCTTTCAGGTAGTGGAGGTCATTGATTGTGATGATGCCTTTGTCGTTTGTGATGACTCCTTTTTTCTTTAGTTCTTTGAGCAGTCTGTTGATGACTTCCCTTGATGTTCCACAGAAGCTTGCAAGGTCTTGGTTTGTCAGTTTGATCGATAATGCGATCCCTGTTTCTGTATCTACGCCGTAGCTGTTGGATAGTCTGATCAATGTGGAATATAATGCCCCTTTCTTTCCGTACAGCAGCAGGTCGCGGAGCTTTGTTTCCATCTTTCGCTGTTCTTTTGTAAGCCACTTAATGTATTCGATCGCCGCTTTGCCGTTCTTTAACAGGGCTTTTTCGAGGTCGGTTGTTGTCACCATTGCTCCTTCGGTCTTTTCCAATGCATAAGCGCTTAAGGATTGTTTCTTTTCATCAGAGAATAAAAGGCTTGCTCCAGCAATTTCATTATTGGATAAGACTTGTAGGGAGAGCTCCTTACCAGGTCTCACCCGTTTCTTCAAAACTACTTTCCCGCTCAAAATGATGAATACCTGATTGTTTGTATCACCTTCCTTAAGAAGGCAGCTGCCTGTCTCAAATGTATGATTGGTGTATGCTTTTTCATGCAGGTCTTGTAATAGGGCAGGCAATACAAAAGGTTTGTTCATATATGGTTTCACCTCCGTTTTAGATTATATGGCACTTAATCAGAAATAAAGGATATATTTTACTATTATTATAGACTTTCCGAATGCCCAGCACAATTTACGAAAAAAACGCATAATTTATATTAATTCATTTGCATTTATTTTTATTCATGCTTATAATATGTAAATATTGAGAAATATGAAAATATAAAAGTTTATAAGTCTTGTGGAGAGGTGAAGAATTTGAACGTTTCTATAATTGGTGCATCCGGCTACAGCGGATTGGAGTTGATTCGGCTGTTAAACCAGCACCCGCATCTCCGTATATCTTCTGTTCATTCTTCTTCAAGGGCAGGTCATTTCATTCATGAGGAAAACCCTCATCTTATGCATTTAAATATGCAGTTATTACCGATTGATCCTGAAGAAATCGCAAAGAATAGTTCTTTAGTTTTTTTGGCTACTCCTTCGGGTGTGTCGGCAGGATTGGCACCGCAACTTGCGGATGCTGGTTTGAAGGTAATCGACTTGTCGGGAGATCTGCGGTTGAAAGATCCAAAACTCTACACGGAATGGTATGGAAAAGAGGCAGCGCCGATTGAGCTTCTGTCAAAAGCGATATACGGTCTTCCTGAGTATTTCGGACCTGCGGCAAGCAATGCTGAAATCATCGCTAATCCAGGGTGTTACCCGACGGCTTCCATTCTGGGGCTTGCTCCATTATTGATGGAAGGAAAAGCAAAGAAGGACAGTATTATCATCGATGCAAAATCGGGTGTCTCCGGTGCAGGCAGATCAGCAGTACCATCGGTCATATACAGTGAAGTGAATGAGAATCTCAAAATATATAAAGTACACCGGCATCAGCATATACCGGAAATAGAACAGCAGCTTGAAGTTTTATGCGGAAGTCCGGTTTCTATAGAATTCAGTACCCATCTTGTACCGATGACGCGTGGGATCATGGCTACGATTTATGTCGAATTGAATGAAAAGATGACGACAGCTCAGCTGTTGGATTTATATAGAACGGCTTACGAAGGGAAGCCTTTTGTACGCATCATGCCGGAAGGAATATATCCGGCCACCAAACAAGTATCCGGCTCCAATTATTGCGACATTGCCATCTCGGTCAATGAACGGACCGGAAGAGCGACGATCGTGTCGGTTATTGATAATCTTTTGAAAGGAGCAGCAGGTCAAGCGATCCAGAACGCAAACCTCTTATGCGGGATAGAAGAAACCGCAGGACTACTGCATTTACCGCAGTTTCCTTAAGACCTGCAACAAATCGAATGAATATTTTGACTGTTAAGCAGCAAATTGAAAAATTGGAAGGCGGAGATGTCTTGAGCGCGTCTGGTTATCAGGCGGGCGGCATGCATGCAGGACTTCGCTATGAGCGCAAAGACCTGGGAATCCTTGTTTCGGAGGTTCCGGCAAGCGCGGCAGCCGTGTATACACAAAGTGCCGTTCAAGCCGCGCCTCTATATGTGACAAAAGAAAGCATAGGCCATGAAGGCAAGATACAGGCGGTGATCGTGAACAGTGCTTGTGCCAACGCTTGTACAGGTGAACAAGGAATGCTGGATGCTTATGAAATGAGAAATAAAACAGCCGAGCGTCTGGGAATCCCTGAACATTTGGTGGCGATCGCCTCCACAGGCGTCATCGGTGAATATATGAAAATGGATAAGATCCGATCGGGGATCGCCTCTATACAGTATTCCGGTGATAAAGAAAATGCCGAGCATTTCGGCAATGCGATACTGACAACAGATACGGCTACGAAGCAGTGCGCTTATTCTGCAACCATCGGGGGCAAAAAAGTCACGGTAGGAGGTGCCGCCAAGGGATCAGGTATGATTCATCCGAATATGGCGACAATGCTTGGTTTTCTTTCAAGCGATGTGAAAATGGAGCCTGTGCATCTGAAGAAAGCGCTCAGCCAATGTGTGGATAACACATTCAACCAAATCACGGTGGATGGCGACACTTCCACAAATGATATGGTGCTGCTGCTTGCAAACGGTGAAAGCGGAAGTGAAAACATTACCCCTGATCATCCTGATTGGCCTGTTTTCATATCCCTTGTGTCTGCGGTCTGTGAGGATTTGGCGAAGAAGATTGCGAGAGACGGAGAAGGAGCAACCAAGTTAATAGAAGTCCAAGTGGAAGAGGCAGTCAGTAAGGAAGACGCAAGAGTACTGGCGAAGACTGTAGTCGGCTCAAGCTTGGTGAAAACGGCAATCTTCGGTACGGATGCCAATTGGGGGAGGATCATCGCCGCAATGGGAAGAAGCGGCGTATCATTCAATCCTGATAAAGTAGATATATATTTAGGTGATATACTGCTTCTCAAAGAAGGAACACCAATACAATTTTCCGAGGAAGAAGCGAAAGCATATTTGGAGAACAGTACAGTATGCATCAAAACGGTCTTGAAGGCAGGATCTGCTCATGGAACCGCATGGGGATGCGACCTGACGTATGATTATGTAAAGATTAATGCGAGTTATCGCACGTAGGGGGCCTGAGATGAAAATTTTATTGATTAAGCTTGGCGGATCGATTATGAATCAATTGGATGATTCATTCTTCAGGAGTCTGCAAGATTTGGAGAAAGAAGGCTACAGCTTCGTGTTTGTCCATGGAGGAGGGCCGGATATCAATGAAATGCTTGAGATGATGAACGTCAAACCGGAATTCCACAATGGATTAAGGAAGACGACAAAGGATGTCTTAAGTGTTGTGGAGCTTGTTTTGTCCGGAAAGACGAACAGGCATCTCGTCTCCATGCTTTCGGAGCATGGTTTCAACGCGATGGGGCTGCATGGAAGTGATTGCGATTTGTTGAAAGGGGAGCATATAGACAGGAATTCGCTTGGCGAAGTCGGCCGGGTGACTGCAGTCAATACAGCTCTTTTGATGAATGTACTTGGTATGGGTTTGATCCCGGTCATCACCCCGCTTGCCAAGAATGAAACAGGCGAGACATTGAATATAAATGCGGATATGGCAGCAGGTGCAGTAGCGCGTGCTTTGGATGCGGAAAGCTGTGTGTTTGTCACAGATGTAAAGGGTGTACTGGATAAAGGCTTATTGATCCAAGAAATGACGAAACAAGAAGCGGACGAATTAATAGTCGAAGGTGTCATATCCGGGGGGATGATCCCGAAGGTCAATACGGCCATGGATGTGTTACAGACTGGAATTGAACAGGTGCGGATCGTCAGCGGCAAAGAGACCTTCTTCAATAGAGGATCTTGGATAGGGACGACATTCCATCAGAAAGTGAGGGCAAGTTCATGAGTCATCTATTTCCGACATACGCAAGATGGAGCATCACCCCAAAGGAAGCGGAAGGGGCATGGCTGACTGCAGAGGACGGAACGAAGTATCTCGACTTCACATCAGGGATCGGGGTGCTGAATTTGGGGCATCGCCATCCTGAGGTAAGTGCCGCAGTCAAGACACAGCTTGATGCGTATTGGCATACATCAAATCTATTCGTTCAGCCCCTGCAGGAACAATTGTCTTCTCAGTTGGCGGAAGCATCGGGGCTCGATCTGGTATTTTTCGCGAACAGCGGCGCTGAAGCGAATGAAGCCGCCATCAAACTCAGCCGGAAGGCAACGAAGAGAACCAAAATTGTGACATGTCTGCAGTCTTTCCATGGAAGAACGTTTGCGACAATGTCTGCAACCGGACAGGATAAGGTGAAAGAAGGATACGGCGGCATGCTCGAAACCTTTGAATATATACCTTTCAATGATTGCGAAGCACTGAAAGCTTCAGTGGATGGAGAGACCGCCGCGGTCATGCTGGAGATCGTGCAGGGCGAAGGAGGCGTACACTGTGCCACGGAAGCATTTCTAAGAACGGCGGAAGCGGAAGCCAGAAAGCACGGAGCGCTTTTGATCGTTGACGAGATACAAACTGGAATAGGCAGGACAGGAAAGACTTTCTCTTATCAGCATTTCCAGATAACCCCTGATATCATCACAGCTGCTAAAGGACTTGGAAATGGCCTGCCGATCGGTGCGATGATAGGGAGCAGACGTCTCGCTGAATTTTTCGGTGCGGGCAGCCATGGTTCGACATTCGGTGGAAATCCGATCAGTGTTGCAGCAGCGATTGCTGTGATGAAGCAGATGGGGGAAACGGAAATTTTACAGAACGCGCGCTCCAAAGGAAAACGTTTGATGGAACAGCTGGTTTCCGGATTGCAAGGATTAGAATCTGTCAAGGAAATCAGGGGCATCGGTTTGATGATCGGAATCGAGCTTACTTCCGCCGCCGCACCGATTGTGATGGAATTGCAGAAAGAGGGTCTGTTGGTATTGTTGGCCGGTCCCAATGTGATCAGGCTTCTGCCTCCGCTTACAATAGAGGAGCAGGAAATGACGAAAGCGGTTAATAGTATTACGGAAACGCTGAAAAGAAGTACGATTACCGCCGTGTAAGGCTTCTTCTTTTTCAAATGATTGCATAAAAATTCTAAAACGCTAATAAATATACATCATATGGGGTGAAGAGATGGACAGTTATATCCACTTGCAAAATGGAGAATCATTCGCAGGTAAATGGTTAGGTAATCCACCAGAGAAGGAAATCTTCGGGGAAATCGTCTTTTATACAGGGATGACAGGATATCAGGAAGTATTGACGGATCCTTCCTATAAAGATCAAATCGTCGTGTTCACCTATCCGCTTGTAGGGA
The DNA here is from genome assembly GCA_045576475.1 of Bacillus sp. (in: firmicutes). Lineage (GTDB taxonomy): Bacteria > Bacillota > Bacilli > Bacillales > DSM-1321 > Bacillus_AD. The sequence continues at coordinate 5,955 of JAZNGP010000083.1, forward strand.
ATTACGGGATTAATGATCACGATTTTGAAAGTTTGAAACCCCATGTGGCCGGAGTCATTGTCCACAGAGGGGATATGGTCCACTCACACTATGATGCAAAGCATTCTCTGCAGGAATATTTAAATAAATGGAATATCCCGTTCATGGGGTATGTGGATACAAGAGCAATCGTGAAGCGCATCAGGAATCATGGATCGATGCCTGCAATCATGACGGATACGGAAGAGACAGTTGAACTGGATTTCCATATATCGTCTCCTCCGCCGATTCCCCTTGTATCTAGTCCGGAAATGAAGGAGTACGGGGATGGGGATAAACATATTGTATTGTTGAATTTCGGTTATAAGCAGTCCATTCTTGAACAGCTTTGCGATGCGGGCTGTAAAGTCACGGTTGTTCCTTATGATATGGATCCATCCGAAGTGCATAAGCTCCAGCCGGACGGCATTCTCCTTTCGAACGGGCCGGGAGATCCGATGCAGATGGTACCATACTTGGATGGGTTCAAGGAATTGGCTGTTAAATATCCGACTTTGGGTATTTGTTTAGGACATCAACTGATTGCACTCAGTTTCGGCGGAAAGACGAAAAAGCTCCTTTTCGGACACAGAGGGGCAAATCAGCCAGTCTTGGACATTTCGGAAGGGAAAGTTTTCATGACCTCCCAAAACCACAGCTATGTCGTGGATGAAACAAGTCTTGAAGATACCGGACTCTTTGTACGGTACAGACAGGTGAACGATGGTTCCATTGAAGGGTGCGAACATGAAGCTCTGCCGATTTTGACGGTGCAGTTTCACCCTGAAGCAAATCCTGGTCCTGCGGAAAGTGCTGTGATATTTAAAGAGTTTCTTCAGAAAGTGAAAAGTAAGAGTGGGAGAGAGAAAGCATATGCCTAAAGATTCTACAATTAAAACAATACTGGTGATAGGTTCCGGTCCAATCGTCATTGGACAGGCGGCCGAGTTCGATTATGGCGGCACGCAAGCATGTCTTGCATTGAAGGAAGAAGGATATAAAGTCATTCTCGTCAACAATAACCCAGCTACAATCATGACGGATGAAGCGAATGCGGATGTGGTTTACTTCGAACCATTGACGTTGGACTCCATCACCAAAATCATAGATAAAGAAAAACCGGACGGCCTTCTTGCCACACTTGGCGGGCAAACGGGCTTGAATATGGCTTATCAGCTCGATGATGCCGGTGTGTTGGAGAAATACAATGTACGGATGCTTGGTACACCGATCGACAGCATCAAAAAAGGAGAAGACCGCGAACTTTTCCGTGAGCTTATGTTCGAAATCAACGAACCCGTTCCTGAAAGCAGCATCATCCATACATTGGAGGATGCCCTTCAATTCTCCAAGAAAATAGGGTATCCGATCATCGTTAGACCTGCTTTCACTCTCGGTGGAACAGGCGGGGGAATCGCGGAAGATGAAGAGACCTTCAAGGAGCTTGTGAGGGGAGGACTTCAAGAAAGTCCGATCGACCAGTGCCTCGTCGAGAAGTCGATCGCCGGTTTCAAAGAAGTGGAATATGAGGTTATGAGGGACAGCGCCGGTACTTGCATTACGGTCTGTAATATGGAGAATATCGATCCGGTCGGAATCCATACAGGCGATTCAATCGTGGTGGCACCTTCCCAAACACTGACGGATGAAGAATACCAGATGCTCAGAGGCGCCTCCATCAAGATTATTTCAGCACTTGGTATCATTGGCGGCTGTAATATTCAATTTGCCTTAGATCCGGAGAGTAAGCAATATTACCTGATTGAGGTGAATCCGCGTGTGAGCAGATCTTCCGCGTTGGCTTCGAAAGCAACCGGTTATCCGATTGCCCGGCTTGCGGCGAAGTTATCGGTAGGAATGCAATTGGCGGAACTGATCAACCCGGTGACCAAAAGTACGTATGCAAGCTTCGAGCCTGCGTTGGATTATGTAGTGGTGAAATTCCCAAGATGGCCGTTTGATAAGTTCAGCTCAGCTTATCGCAAGCTGGGGACGCAAATGAAGGCAACCGGTGAAGTAATGGCCATCGATCGTACTTTGGAAGGTGCTCTGCAGAAAGCTGCAGCTTCTCTTGAATTGAAGAATAATGGCTTGAAACTCCCTAAACTCAGCTCTTTATCTGTGGAACAGCTATGGACCAAGATGATGGCTCAAGATGATGAGAGATTTTTTGTGATTATGGATTTGATCCGTAAAGGAAAAGCAATAAAGGACATTCATGAAGCAACGAAAATTGACTACTTCTTTCTCTCTGTCTTTGAACAGTTGGTGCAAGTTGAACAATTAGTGAATAGAAACAATCTTCAATCTGTATCAAAAGATGAATTGAAGCTCATGAAGGAACTTGGCTTCACAGATGCCGTACTTGCTTCCGAATGGAATGCGGCCGAACAGGACGTCAGGAATTTACGAAAACAATTCGGTATCCAGGCGGCATACAAGATGGTCGATACATGCGCGGCAGAATTCCAATCTGAAACAAGCTATTTCTATAGCTCCTATCATGGAGAAAACGAGCAAATGCCTTCCAAAAAGAGAAAGGTATTGATATTGGGCAGCGGACCAATCAGAATCGGCCAAGGGATCGAGTTTGATTATTGTTCCGTGCACAGCGTGAAGGCTCTTGAAGACGAAGGAATCGAAAGCATTATGATCAATAATAATCCGGAAACGGTCAGTACGGATTTCGCTACTGCAGATAAGCTTTATTTTGAACCGTTGACTTTTGAACATGTCATGAATGTCATTGAAGCAGAACAAGTCCAGGATGTGATTGTCCAATTCGGCGGACAGACGGCAATCAATCTAGCGGAATCGCTTGAGGCTGCGGGCGTTAATTTGCTTGGAACTTCCTTTGATATTGTCGACCAATTGGAGGATCGCGCCAGATTTTATTCACTTCTGCAAAAACTTTCGATTCCTCATGTTCCGGGAGAGACAGCGGAGAATCAAGGACAGCTGCTGTCTTATGCCGAACAGATGGATTTCCCTGTGTTGATTCGTCCATCTTATGTCATTGGAGGAAGCGGAATGACAATATATGAATCAATGGATGAACTGAAAGCAGGTACGGAGGAATGCAAGTATCCGATACTGATCGACAAATACCTGCCAGGAAAGGAAGCGGAAATAGATTTAATTTCCGATGGGGAAAACATTTTGGTTCCCTTAATCGCGGAACATATTGAGAAAGCCGGGATCCATTCAGGAGACAGTATGGCATGTATGCCTCCGCGCACCTTATCTGACGAAGTGAAAGCAAAAATAGTCGAATACGGTGAAAAAATCGCTAAAGAATTAGCTTATAAAGGTTTGATGAATATCCAATTCGTTATTGAAGACGAGGATGTATATGTACTGGAGGTAAATCCGCGTGCGAGCCGGACGGTGCCAATCGTCAGCAAGGTAACGGACGTACCGATGGTGCAAATTGCGACAAAATTATTGCTTGGGAAATACAATTTGCCGGATGTTTGCGAACAAACGGGCTTATTGCCAGAACTACCTTATCATGTCGTGAAGTATCCCGTTTTCTCCACTTTCGCATTAAGCGGGCTGGACAGCAAATTGGGTCCTGAAATGAAATCAACAGGTGAAGGAATCGCTATAGGACAGACAATAGCTGAATCTTTTGCGAAGTCTTTCTCTTATTTAGGGAGAACCATCGGTGCACATGGAGATGAAGTATATATCTTGGATTCAGTAGAGGTCGGGCAGCAACTCGAAAGTAAAATGAAGACAGCCGGTCTTTTCCCGGTGTCGAATGTCCCGATTGAAACCTGGTTGAAAGAAAAACGGGGGAAAATTGTTCTGTCGCTGCTTGACTCAGAGAAGGAAGTAAGGCAGAAAGCAGATAAATACCGTCTGCTGACGTTCACGGACCTCGGTACATTCGATGCATACCTGGAAGGGATGAGCTGTAAAGATATGCCGGTTGTTCCCTTGAATGAATGGCATGCGAAATTAGAGAAGGGCACGGTGAAGATATGAATGCACTTCAGGAAAAAAGAAATATATTGAGGGAGAAGGATTTCCTTTCCTTATCTGATGTTTCCAGCGATCAATTGCATAAACTGCTGGATCTGGCTGTGAAATTGAAATCCGATCAATTGTCTGGAGCGGGGGAACCTCTCCTGAAAGGGAAAACATTAGGAATGATCTTCGAGAAGTCCTCGACTAGAACTCGCGTTTCTTTTGAAGTGGGAATGCTGCAGCTCGGGGGACATAGTCTGTTCCTCAGCTCGAAGGATATCCAAATTGGCAGGGGCGAGACAATTGCGGACACAGCGAAGGTTCTCTCGCAATATGTGGATGGAATCATGATCAGGACATTTGAACACGAGAAGGTGGAGGAACTTGCGGCCAATGCGACAATCCCTGTTATAAACGGACTGACGGATTTGTCTCATCCTTGCCAGGCATTAGCAGATCTATTAACGATAAAAGAACATAAAGGAACACTCAAAGGACTTAAGCTTGCGTATATAGGAGACGGAAATAATGTTGCTCATTCCCTTATAGAGGCATGCTCGATTGTCGGAATGCATATATCAATCGGCTGTCCAAAAGGATATATGCCGGATTCTATCATAACGGAGGCGGCCATAGAGAAGGGAAAAGAGTCAGGAGCAGTGGTGGAAGTTTGCCATGATCCGAAAAAAGCAGTACAAGACGCTGATATCATTTATTGCGATGTATGGACGAGTATGGGGCAAGAACAGGAAAACCAAACGCGCTTAAATGATTTCGCCGCTTTCCAAGTGAATGAGGAACTGATCAAGGAAGCAGCACCAAATTATCTGTTCATGCATTGTCTTCCGGCACATCGTGAAGAAGAAGTAACTGCCGGTGTGATTGACGGCCCTAATTCGGTTGTGTTCGACCAGGCGGGAAATCGGCTTCATGCCCAGAAAGCACTTCTTGTCGACTTACTTGGGTAGGCAAAACAAAAAAGCAATGGGATTCCATTGCTTTTTTTATTTTAACCGAAGAGCAGGACAGATGCACCGACGATGAAAGCATAGATGGCGAAGTAACCGAGATTTCCTCTTGCCATAATGTTCATGAACCATCTCAGCGAATAATAAGATGCGACCAATGATGCAATGAACGCCAAAATATAAGGTAAGGCAAGTGTGCCAAGCTGCGGGTCCGTCAAAATGTCGGAGAAGCTCAAAATCATTCCGCCGAGGCTGACAGGGATGAACAGCAGGAAAGAGAAACGAAGTGCTGTTTCCTGTTTCGTCCCGAGCAGCATCGCTGCCACGATTGTTGCCCCTGATCGGCTGATTCCCGGAATCAATGCTACCATCTGCGCTAAGCCGATGATGATGCTGTCCTTTATGGATAAATCATTATCATTCTTGCGGCCCCTGAGGTTTCTTATCGACCATAAGGCGATAGCTGTGATGAGTAATGTCACACCCAATGTTTTGATTCCTTTCAGATTTTCCGAGATGAAATCTTCAAAAAAGACACCAGCGATTCCCGCTGGGATCGTCGCTATAATCAAATAAATGATAAAACGGAAATCGGATTTCGCACTTTCATCTTTCTTTGCAATGTACAGCCAGCCATTGTTGACAAGTCGGATGATATCTTGTCGATAGATGAGCAGTACAGCGATCAAAGAAGCGGAATTCATCAATAACTCGAATGACATGCCTTCAATCTTGAGACCGAAGAAATGCTGTATCAATACGAGATGTCCACTTGATGATACAGGAATCGGTTCCGTGAAACCTTGTACCAGCCCCAGAAATGTATACTTTAATAAGAGTAAAAATTCTTCCAATTTAAAAATCCTCCATACATTTAATTCAACAAGGAACTGCTAATATAGGCATAAATACCTATATTAATTTAACACCATCTGACATGGCGAAGTAAAGAACGGAATTTAAAGGAATATGTCATTCCCTGCAGATATTGTCCATACTATTTTCCCCTTTTATGCTAAAGAGCTTTCGTTTCCGCTGATAAATAGATGGGGAAGTCTAGGGAATACTATGACAGCCATCCTTCATGGGAATGGATAAATATGGTTACATCTGGAAGGAGGGAAGGTACCTATGGGACAGCGCCGTCATTTCAAGTTCGGTGATAAAGCGCCAAATAACGGATATTATATCGAGATCGGTGAAACGGGAAGTATGGTAGTAGACCCCCAAAAGGTGCATTTGAAGGCAGGGGAGCATTTCCCGGAGAATTCGAATCATAACCGCATCTGGACATATCATAAAAAGCACAGAAAAACATAAGGCTTACCGACACCTGCAGAGAGGAACAGTCTCTTCAGGTGTCGTTGTACATATAGGCAAGTCTACTTTGCTTCCTTCTGAAAAAGCAGTATAATAAAAGTAAAGGTCAAACAAGGTCAATGTTTTTCAAGAAAGCAAAATCTATTTGGCGAGGTGATGTGTAATGGATATGAACAGACTCACGGAAAGAGTACAGCATGTCCTGGTCGGTGCCCAGGAAATTGCCAAGGAAAGGCAGCAGCAAGAGCTTAAGATCCTTCATGTCTTGTATGCCATGCTTTCCCAGGAAGATTATATGCTTTTACGGATTTTGGAGATTCATGACATTCAACCGGATCAATTCAGGGCATCCATTGAAGAGCAGCTGCGGAAGCTGCCACAGGTCAGCGGGGGGAACATACAGGTCTATATGTCCCATTCATTGAATGATGCGTTGGAAGCTGCCTGGAAGACGGCTCAGGAGATGGAAGATGAATATTTGTCGGTTGAACATCTGCTGCTTTCTTTCTTCGGCGGTACCTCGGACGAAATGAAGCCAATAAAGAAAAAATATGGATTGGACCGGAAGAAGGTCCTTTTTGCCATACAACAAATAAGGGGGAATCAGAAAGTGACCAGCGCAAATCCGGAAAATACGTATGAAGCATTGAAGAAATATGGCCGTGATCTTGTTGAAGAAGTGAAGAAAGGAAAAGTCGAGCCGGTAATCGGCAGAGATGAAGAAATCCGTAATGTCATTAGAATCCTTTCGAGGAAAACAAAAAATAATCCTGTGCTGATCGGTCAACCGGGTGTCGGTAAGACAGCTATTGTAGAAGGACTGGCCCAGCGGATTGTAAGGAAGGACGTACCGGAAGGACTGAAAGATAAGACGGTATTCGCACTGGATATGAGTGCTCTTGTGGCAGGGGCCAAATTCAGGGGGGAATTTGAGGAACGTCTGAAGGCTGTTTTGAACGAAGTGAACAAAAGTGAAGGAAGAATTTTGCTGTTTATCGATGAGCTGCATACCATCGTTGGTGCAGGACGTTCGGACGGCGCATTGGATGCAGGCAATATGCTCAAACCAATGCTGGCCAGAGGGGAACTTCACTGTATCGGAGCAACAACATTGGATGAGTACCGTAAATACATCGAGAAAGACCCGGCATTGGAAAGAAGATTCCAAAAAGTGCTCGTCAATGAGCCGGATGTGGAGGATACAATCTCTATTTTGCGTGGATTGAAAGAGCGTTTTGAAGTGCATCACGGCGTCATTATCCATGATCGCGCCTTAGTTGCGGCAGCCACACTGTCGAACCGGTATATTACAGACCGTTTCCTGCCGGATAAAGCAATTGATCTAGTCGACGAAGCGTGTGCATTAATCCGGACCGAAATCGATTCCATGCCCGCCGAACTGGATGCTTTGACACGTAAGGTCATGCAGCTGGAAATTGAAGAAGCAGCTTTAAAGAAAGAGAAAGATCAGCAAAGCCAGCTTAGACTTACAGACCTGCAGGAAGAACTGGGCAATCTGAAAGAAGAAGCGGACAGCATGCGTTCCAGATGGCAATCGGAGAAGTCGGGATTGGAGAAAATCCAAGAAAAAAGAGGATTATTGGAACAGCTTAAGCGGCAGCTTGAAGAGGCGGAAAATGAATATGACCTGAACAAAGCTGCCGAGCTAAGGCACGGGACAATACCAGCACTTGAGAAAGAAATCGAACAATTGGAAGTGCAGGTTTCAGAAAAGCAGGATGCAGGCCGGCTGTTGAGGGAAGAAGTGACGGAGGATGAAATATCATCCATTGTCAGCAGATGGACAGGCGTACCTGTCAGCAGAATGCTTGAAGGTGAGAGAGAAAAACTGCTGCGGCTGGAAGAATTGCTGCATAACCGGGTCGTCGGACAGGATGAGGCTGTTCAACTTGTTGCGGATGCAGTCCTTCGGGCAAGAGCAGGTATCAAAGATCCGAATAAGCCGATCGGTTCCTTTTTGTTCATGGGACCGACTGGAGTAGGGAAAACGGAACTGGTCAAAGCATTGGCAGAAGCATTATTTGACAGCGAAGATCATATGATCCGTATCGACATGTCCGAATATATGGAGAAGCATGCCGTTTCAAGATTGATTGGAGCACCTCCTGGTTACGTCGGTTTTGAAGAAGGCGGCCAGTTGACGGAAGCTGTCAGAAGGCAGCCATATTCCGTCATATTACTGGATGAAGCGGAAAAAGCCCATCGTGATGTATTTAATATTCTGCTGCAGATTTTGGATGATGGAAGGATTACAGACTCACATGGACGTCTCATCGATTTCAAAAACACTGTCATTATCATGACATCGAATATCGGTTCATCCTATCTGATAGAAGGTACAGAAAATGGCAATATTACCGAAGAGGCCAGAAATCTGGTCATGTCAGAGTTAAGAATGAACTTCAGGCCTGAATTCCTGAACAGAATCGATGATGTCATTCTGTTCAAACCATTATCACAAAAACAAGTGGCACAAATTGTGGAGCTCTTGATCAATGAACTGCAAATGCGTTTATCTGTTCGTTCCATTAAGATTGAAATGGATGATCAAGCAAAACTCTTCATCGCTGATGCGGCATATGATCCGGTATACGGGGCAAGACCGCTCAAAAGATATATCCAGAAGCATATTGAAACCGCACTTGCACGTAAATTGATCGAAGAAGGCGCTGTAGAGAATAAAACAGCATATATCCGGGTAGTCGATGGAAAGCTTGCGGTCGAATTGAACTGATCGTAGAGAAGGCAGTTAGGGAAATGCGGAAAACATATAACGAAAAAAAGAGGCCGGGAAGGCCTCTTTTTTTGACAATTAGTGGTGATGACCTGATGCAGGTTCGTCAGGGATAAGAGTTGGTACAATGAAGATGAGGATAGCAATCGGAATGGAAAGGATTGCTCCTGTATTGAATGAGTATTCAACACCGATCATTGAACTGACAACGTATGTAACCATTTGCATCAACAAGAAGATCCATACGAAAGGTACAAGAAAGCGCATATTTTTTCACCTCGTCTATTCATTCATAGATAATTACATAGTAACATAATACTTTCCATTTAGGAAATGCAGACACTTTTCACCGCTCACCCTGCGCTTGCATTATGCTTTATTCGCTTTATTCAAGCAATAAAGTATAGAAAACAGCCTACGTTTATTATAAGGGATTGTCCATTCTTCCATACCGAATTGTACATCCTAATAAATGTTTCCGTTTAACAGGTATGGACATTTCATTTTGGGAAATTGTCCTGTAAACGATCACTCATGCATATACTGTGATAAGAGAATTATGTGGGGGAAGTCATATGGAGACAATTATTGTTACGGGATCGAATGGTTTTTGGGGCTGTTATCTATGCCGTTTGTTTCTCGATAAAGGATTCAAAGTCATTGGAGTGGAAGATAAAAGGGATAAGAACGGGACAGAGATGCAGAACATGCTGCTGGGGAGGAACAGTAACTTTATTTTGAAGAAAGGGATGGAGTCAATGGACATGAAGAAGGGGGCGGCCATTCATGTTTCATTCGATAAATTGCCGGATCATCTGCCCGAAGCCGAATATGTCATTGATTCGATTGTGAAAGAGGAGCAAATGAAAAGCCCGCTGTTCATTTATTTGCCTCTATCGTTACCTGAAAGGATGAGTGAACAGATTTTGTCCTGGAAAGAAAAATTAAGTCAATTCGAGTCAGTGAAATGGATTCATATCGGAGAAACATATGGTCCATGGAATCCTTCCTTTCCCGTTGAAAAGCTGGATAATAAATCGGACGTCCTTGCCGAAACAATTTATATTGAAGATTTGCTGTTCAGTCTTGATGAGATATGGAGGATGGATGAAAGCACTATTGTCGCAATAAGTGCAGCCGTCAGAAAAGAATCGGAAACGATGGAGAACAAAGCATTCAAGGAAGGAGCAGCTTTTTATGGGGTGCCTGTGAACACAACGGTGGAAGAAGGGATGAAGGAATGTATTAAATACCGGCAAATGCAAGATTTCCTGGATTCCTGTTGATACCTGCTGCAGGTGTTTTTGCTTTTTATCTCAGTAAAATACAGTATAATGTAAATTGTTAAAAGAATTATTTTCATTTTTTGGGAAACAAGCGGAAAGGAATGGCTATCATAATGTGCTTGAAGACTAGAAGAATAGTTATTTCCATATGCTTGCTCATCGTATCCACACTGATTCCTGGATGCGATTTAAGTGGGGAAGAGCAAAAACTGAAGGGAGCCGGGTTGCTCATACCTAAAACGATCAACGATCAGGTATGGGGAACAAAGGGATACACAGGACTTTTGCAAATCGGAAAACAATTCGATGTGGACGTTTATTATCGTGAAGATATTGATACGAAGGTTTTGACGGAAAATGCAGTGCGAGAATTCCATGAGATGGGTGTCAATTTCATCATCGGTCATGGAGACATTTACGCTGAATATTTCAATGAAGTAGCCGGGGACTATCCCGATATCCATTTCGTAAGCCTAAATGGAAGCGCTTCGGAAAAAAACACAACCAGTCTTGCCTTTAAAGGTTATGCAATGGGATATATAGGAGGGATGATTGCGGCTGAGATGAGTAAGAATGACACAATCGCTGTTATAGGAGCCTATCCGACACAGCCAGAGGTACAGGGCTTTGTGAATGGAGCCAAATATGAGAATCCTTCTATTACTGTACATAATGCCTTTACCGAAAACTGGGATGATGCGGATGCGGCATTGCGTCACACGGAAATCCTGATGAATAAGGAGATTGATGTTATTTACCCGGCTGGAGATTCCTTCAATGTACCCGTTATTGAAAAGGCGAAGCAAGAAGGAATATACGTGATCGGTTATATTGCTGATCAACTTGATTTCGGAGAAAAAACAGTGTTGACGAGTACAGTACAGCATGTGGATAAACTCCTTCTATATACGGCAGAACAGTTTTCGGAAGGTTTGCTGAAAAGTGGGGATATTTATTTTGATTTTGAAGATGATGTGGTTTCTATAGGACGTTTCAGCCCTGAAATACCACATGAATACAGAAAAGAAATTGAAACGTATATCGAGATATACAAACAAACAGGGGAACTTCCCGGAGAGGAGGGGAAGAATGAATAAACAGACAGAATTCATGAACATAGCGATGAAGCATTTCCCTGAAGCAAAGGAACGTTTGCGGCAGGCAGGAATACAAATCAGCATAGGAATGGTGCCCGCATTTATGGATCTGTTCACAAAAGTAATGGAAGAAGCTTACGAGCTGGGAAGAAAAGAAGGAGCAAAAGGGAAGTGAGCCTTGGATATCTATCGTGATAGGGAGGGCTGCTTCTTAGTTACCTATTGCAACCTTTCTTTTTTTTCGTTAATATTAGTACCAAGTCATAACAATTGATAACAATACGGAGTAAGAAAAAAGGGGCTGCTGCAAATGAATGCAGGAATTTTAGGGGTAGGGAAATTTTTGCCGGAGAAGGTCGTCACAAACTTGGATCTTGAACAACGGATGGACACTTCGGATGAATGGATCCGGACAAGGACCGGGATTGAAGAAAGAAGGATTGCGGATGATACTATCGATACATCGGATATGGCATTCCACGCTGCAGTGGATGCATTAGGACATGCGGGTATCGAAGCTGTTGACATTGATTTAATCTTAGTGGCCACCGTGACGCCTGATCAATCATTTCCTTCAGTTGCATGCATGATACAAGAGCGTCTGGGCGCCAAAAGAGCTGCTGCAATGGACATAAGCGCAGCATGTGCCGGATTCATGTATGGAATGGCGACAGCCGAACAATTCATTAAGAACAGAACATATAAGCATGTACTGGTGGTTGGTGTTGAGAAACTGTCCAAAATCACTGATTGGGAAGACCGCAATACAGCGGTACTGTTCGGGGACGGAGCAGGTGCTGTCATCATGGGACCTGTGCAAGACGGCAAAGGAATACTGGCTTTCGAGCTGGGAGCGGATGGAACAGGCGCCAGGCATCTATATAAAGATAAAGCAAAAGGCAATATCGTAATGAACGGCAGGGAAGTATTCAAATTCGCAGTACGTCAAATGGGAGAATCTTGTATATCTGTACTGAAAAAAGCTGGTTTGGATAAAATGGATGTCGATTATCTGATTCCTCACCAAGCAAATATGAGAATAATGGAATCTGCCAGGGAGCGACTGGAACTGCCGGTCGAAAAGATGTCGAAGACGATACATAAATACGGGAATAATTCAGCGGCATCCATCCCTATCGCACTTGCGGAAGAACTGGAAGCAGGTAAAGTGAAAACGGATGATGTCATCGTCATGGTAGGCTTCGGCGGGGGATTGACTTGGGGAGCAATCGCCATCAGATGGGGAAAATAAGAACAAAACAGGGAGATGAAGCACTATGAAACGCCGTGTTGTTGTAACAGGTATGGGAGCAGTCACTCCCTTAGGAAATGATGTGGAGACGAGTTGGAAGCATGTATTGGAAGGAAAATCGGGAATCGGACCGATGACAAGGCTGAATCAAGATGAATATCCGGCGAAAGTTGCCGCTGAAGTAAAAGACTTCTCCATAACGGATTATATTGACAGGAAAGATGCAAGGAAGATGGATCGATTCACTCATTATGCCATTGCAGCGTCCTTAATGGCATTGAAAGATTCCGAATTGGCAATCAATGAAGAAAATGCCGGTCGTATCGGTGTTTGGATCGGATCAGGTATCGGCGGAATGGAAACATTTGAAACACAGTATGAAACGTTTCTGAATAGGGGATACCGCAGGGTCAGTCCTTTCTTTGTACCTATGATGATACCGGATATGGCTGCAGGACAAGTCAGTATCTATACAGGAGCCAAAGGTGTGAATTCCTGTACAGTCACAGCTTGCGCGACAGGGACCAACTCCATAGGGGATGCGTTCAAAGTCATCCAAAGAGGAGATGCGGATGCGATGATCACAGGCGGGGCTGAGGCTCCGATCACCAAAATGTCCGTAGCCGGTTTTTGTGCCAATACGGCCCTTTCCACGAATCCCGATCCGAAAACGGCATGCAGGCCTTTTGATCTCGACCGTGATGGTTTCATCATCGGTGAAGGTGCAGGAATACTTGTGCTGGAAGAACTGGAGCATGCACTGGCAAGGAATGCACCAATTTATGCCGAAATCATCGGGTATGCTTCCACTGGTGATGCATATCACATCACGGCACCTGCCCCAGGAGGGGAAGGCGGTGTCCGCTGTATGAAACAAGCGATAGCGGATGGCGGGATAAACCCGGAGGATATTGATTATATCAATGCTCACGGAACAAGTACGGAATATAATGACAAATATGAGACGATGGCGATTAAAGAAGTATTCGGTGATTATGCACGTCAAGTGGCGATCAGCTCGACGAAGTCGATGACCGGCCATTTACTTGGTGCAGCGGGCGGAGTCGAGGCGATATTCACTGTGCTGGCCATCAAAGAAGGGATAATTCCTCCTACAATCAATCTGCACACACCTGATCCTGAATGTGATCTTGATTATGTTCCGAATGAAGCAAGGAAAGCAGATGTCCATGCGGCACTGAGTAATTCCTTGGGCTTTGGGGGCCATAATGCAACCATTGTATTCAAAAAGTATCATTGATCGATTGACGGCTTTCTGATAATGGAAAGCCGTTTTCCTGTTTTCAAAGCATGAAAGAAGCAGGAAAGGCATAAAATGTATGACAAGGCAAAAGGGAGGGCGGGTATGATGGGAGTGGAACAAACGGAGGTTTGGCTTCGGGAAGCGGGAGACAGGCCGGCATCAGTGGTTCATGAGCTTCTGAGATATTTTCCATCAAACTCCCTGGAGGAAGTGACGGCTTATCTGCATCAGTGCGGGTTGAATCTGAATCCCGTCCATGCCGGCAAGCTCCTGGACGCTCTTTCGGATGAGCAAATTTGGAAAACAATCGAACGTTTCTTCCGTAAATATCAATCCGATTGGAATGGAATTGATATCCCCATCTTTATACTTCCTCATCGAAAACCTGATTTTCTGCATGGGAACAACCTGAAGGCAGGACTTGCCTATCCCGATAAATTAATTCTTTTCTTCCCGCCGGGTTTAAGCATGACCGAAAAGGAAGCGTTATTTGTGCATGAATACCACCATGTATGCAGAATCAACAAACAATATAAAAAGATGATTGATTATACACTTCTTGATACAATCATGCTCGAAGGGACCGCTGAAAAGACAATTGAGCATTTATTGGGCAAGGAACATCTTGCGCCTTGGGTGAAAATGTATGATGAGCAAATGCTGAAACGCTATTGGGAGAATCATTTCAAGAACAAGCTGGCGACCCATAATAAAGAAGACCTGCATAATCAGCTGCTGTTCGGGAAAGGACGCCACCCAAGGATGATCGGCTATTGTATGGGTTACCTTCTTGCCGAAAAATACTACAGCAAACACGCTTATTCTGTGGAGGAATCATTGCAGCTTCCGGCCGATGCATTTGTGGAAGCATGGGAAGGCTGAAGTTTGTTCGGGCGAAAACGGACTCTCCGGAATGCAGAAGGCAAAGAATGGCGGATGCACGAATAAAATTTCTTTCTCGTGACTATACTTATGGACAAATAGTTAACAAGTAAGCGAGGGGTTAAATATGCTGTATCTCCATGATGTATGGGTTAACTGGTTCGAAGGTGAAGAAAACGGGTACAATATATGCCATTTTCATGAATGGAGAAAAGAAGATGGAATTGAACTTCTTGACCAAGTTCCGCTTCTCAAAGTTTCTCCGATATTGTTTCGTTACATCGAGAATGACTTAAGTGAATTGCCTGAGGAACTTCTTCAAGATGTCTATCAAAAAGCGTACTGTCGTAAGAATCATGAAAGAATTCAATTAGAGCATTGTTTTGTAATGTCGGACGGAAACGGGATTATGGCGATTGATACAATGGGGTATCAGATTCCGATTCGGAAAAGCCGGCTGATTCCCAGACAGGAACAAGTGGCGTATGAAATGCTTGCGGATGCCGCCGAATCACATTATAACGTCATGCACACAGACAAACTGGCAAAAGGCTATCATATCTTATCACCTGAACCCGATACGATGTACGGGTTGACCCGGAAGGAAAGACAATTGAAGCAATTATTGTTCATGGCCCTGGATCAGCTGCATGGATCAAAAAATACCGCGGAAATCCGATATTGGTATACGGAATGGTCGCCTGACAAATACACCTACATACAACAGTTGGCATTCGAGGAAGCGTGGTATGAATTATTCGAGGAAACAAAGAACGGATGGTCACATAAGCATGAGACATTATGTGAAAATATTATAAAAGGGCAGCCGTTCCTTGAGAAGCTTTGGGAAATGGAAGTTGGAGATCGACCGTCCATGCTGTAATAAAAAGGCTCTATCCCGTATCTGCGGGATGGAGCCTTTTGGTTGTGAATTCGATTTATCTTTTGCGTCCAAGTCCCATGGCGTTCTCCATTTTCCGCACCATTTTGCCTGCGACAAGATTTGCTTTCTCAGCACCCTTATCAAGGATATCATCGAGTTCTGAAGAAGCGATTAATTCATGATAGCGGTCTTGAATTGGTTTAAGGGCTGCCACGACGACAGCTGCCAACTCGGCTTTGAAATCTCCATAACCCTTGCCTTCGAATTTTCTTTCGATGTCTTCGATGGACATATCAGCGAGTATCGAGTAGATGGATAATAGGTTGGATACGCCCGGCTTATTGACAGGATCGAATTTCACAATACCCTCGGAGTCCGTTACCGCACTCTTTATTTTCTTCTCAATCACTTTCGGCTCATCCAATAGGGTGATGAACGCTTTCGCATTCGAATCGGATTTACTCATTTTTTTCGTAGGTTCCTGCAGGCTCATGATACGTGCGCCCACTTTCGGAATCCGAACTTCAGGAATCGTGAGAATATCATTATATTTCTTATTGAATCTCTCCGCTAGGTCACGGGTCAACTCCAGATGTTGTTTCTGATCTTCTCCAACGGGTACGAGATCGGTACTGTATAGAAGAATATCGGCTGCCATAAGCGGCGGATAGGTCAAGAGGGCAGAAGAGACACCATCTTTGCCTGCTGCTTTATCTTTGAATTGAGTCATTCTCTCCAATTCACCGATATAAGAGACGCATTGCATCATCCATCCGGCCTGGGCATGGGCTGGTACTTCTGATTGGATAAAGATGGTCGCTTTATCAGGATCAAGACCTGCAGCGATATATAATGCAGCAAGGCTTTTGATGTTTTTCCTGAGTTGCAGACGATCTTGAGGCACTGTGATGGCGTGCTGGTCGACGATGCAGAAATAGCAATTATATTCATCCTGCAGCTCAACGAATTGTTTGATGGCACCGATATAGTTCCCTAATGTGACGGAACCTGACGGCTGAATGCCAGAGAATATTGTTTTCAACTAAATGTCACTCCTTGTAATTGATCGTTTATGACTTGCCGAAAGAAAGTATCAATACCAGAACATAAGACCGATCAACATGAATCCCATGATGACCAGGCCGCTGTACAGGAAGGGGGAATACGGAATCGAAACGACTTCGGACAGCGGCGTTATATCAGAATCCTCATCGGATTCCAATTTATTCGTCCTTTTGAACACTTTCCTGAAGCTATATGAAATGCCGTCAAAGAAGCCTTTATCCACCACCATCAGGAGAAGGCCAAGCATGATGTAGGCACTGCAGAAATAAAAACTGATGTTAATGAAATACAGAAGCGTAATTTCTTTGTGGATCATCAGTGAAAGGAGAAGAGTCAAAGCTAAACTGACCACAACAATTACCGCTACAGGGGACTTCTTTAATTTTAGTGTCATAAAACCATCCTTGTTAATTGTGATATAGACAATAGTATAGCAAAAAAAGCGTTTGAAGGAGAATTTTCTGCAGTGATTTACATATTGCCCGGAGGATAAATGTGTATAAAAAGCTATTATAGAACAAATTTGTTATATCAATACATAATTATAAAAAAGATATAATCAATTATTCACTTAAACGATAGACTTTATTCAAAAAATACATTATATTTATAATATATTAGAATAGTTTATAAAGAGCGAATTCATAGTTACTATACTCTCTGTGCAATAATTCGCGGAACACAAAAAAAATCACATCATGAAAAGGAGTGTAAGAATTTGAAGAAGTCTAAATTTTCAATGCTTTTGGCGTCAACACTTGCATTAAGCACATTTCTTTCGGCTTGTTCGGGTGATGATTCTTCTTCGAGCGATTCAGGAAAGGTAAAACAGGAATTAAGGGTCCTTGAATCAGCAGAAATCCCGTCTATGGACAGTGTAATGGCTGAAGATACAGTATCCTTCACTATGCTGAATAACGTAAACGAAGGTCTTTACCGTCAAAACCAAGAGAACAAGTATGTTCCGGCTGTTGCTGATGGGGAACCTGTGATGAATGAAGAAGGCACAGAATTTACAGTTAAGTTGAAGGAAGGACTTAAATGGTCCGATGGTACAGCCATCACAGCAAATGATTTCGTCTTTGCTTGGCAGCGTGCGATCAATCCGGATACCGCATCCCCATATGGACCTTACATGATGAACGGCAAAATTGCCGGAGCGGAAGAAATCACTGAAGCAGCAGCGAATGGACAGGATTATGACTTGAATACTCTTGGCATCACAGCGAAGGATGACACTACTTTAGTCGTTAAGACTGTGATTCCGATGACAACCGATTTCTTTAAAGGCTTAATGGCATTCGGCACTTTCTATCCTCAGAACGAAGCGTTTGTCACTGAGCAAGGAGATAAGTATGGAACATCAGCGGAAACAATCCTTTACAATGGTCCTTTTAAAATGACGGATTGGAAAGGTTCTACAGATTCTGAGTGGATCATGGAGAAAAATGAAGAATATCATGGCGCAGACGATGTGAGTCTGGAAAAAATCACTTTCAATGTGGCGAAAGATTCACAGGCGGCAGTAAATGCCCTGGAAGCAGGAGAAGTGGATATCACGGGTAAATTATCTTCCGATATTGTTCCACAATATGAAGGGGATGAACGTCTTGTGACGTGGTCCGACCCAAGTTTATATTGGATCAAGTTCAATGAAGAGAATGAGTACTTGGCGAATGAAAATATCCGCCGTGCACTCGCAATTTCTTTCAATAAAGAAGACTTGGTCAACGAAGTGCTTGCCAATGGTTCGACAGAAGCTAATTTCGCCGTGCCGGCAGATTTCGTGAAAGATGCAAAAGGCAAGGACTTCCGTGATGCAAATGGAGACATGCTGACATATGATGTCGAATCAGGCAAGAAATACTGGGAAACTGGATTGAAAGAATTAGGTGTCGACTCCATTGAATTAAGCATTCTTACAGATGATACAGAATCAGCGAAGAAATTATACCAATATGTTCAAAATCAATGGGAAACGAATCTGGAAGGTTTAAGCATATCTGTTGAAAGTGTTCCATTCTCTGTCCGGTTAGAACGTCAAACAAGTCAAAACTATGATGTCATGGGTACTGGATGGGGACCTGACTATCAGGATCCTATGACATTCTCAGATCTTTGGGTCACAGACGGAACAAATAATAATATGAGCTACTCCAATGAGCAATACGATTCATTGATTGAACAAGCAAAGCAATCGAAAGATACTAATGAGAAGTTCGCACTTCTTCAGGAAGCGGAGAAGATTCTTCTGGAAGATGATGCAGCAATCGCACCGATGTATCAACGGGCGTCCAATGTCCTGGTATCCGAGAATGTAGAAGGCTTCACTTATCACTTGGTTGGTGCGGAATACAGCTACCAGTACATTAAAATGGCCGAGTAATCTTAGGCGGATGTTATGCCTGTAAAAGAGAGTATATAAACTTATATACTCTCTTTTTACAATGATAAATGTCGTTTTTTGTAGAAATAGACTCATTCAGGAGGTGTGGATTATGTTTAAATATGTGCTCCAGCGTGTTTTTTATATGTTGCTGACGCTATGGCTGATTGCTTCTTTTACATTCTTCCTCATGAAAATTATACCTGGTACACCATTCAAGAGTGCCGAGAAATTATCGGATACACAGCTTGAAATCATGCTTGAAAAGTATAATCTGAATGATCCGGTGCCTGTGCAGTATGTGAAATATATCGGAAACATTCTTAAAGGAGATCTTGGTACATCCTTCCAATACAACAACACACCGGTGACGGATATCATCGGAGATTTGATCGGCCCGTCCGCACAGCTTGGACTTCAGGCGATGATAGTCGGAACTGTGATCGGTATCACGCTTGGTCTGATATCCGCATTGAAACAAAATACTTGGTGGGATTACGGGGCGACTTTCATTGCGATCCTCGGTAAATCGATTCCGAGCTTCGTATTCGCAGGTTTGCTTCAATATTGGATAGGGGTGAAGCTTGGTTTGCTTCCGGTCGCATTCTGGAGAGGGTTCGAATACAGCATTTTGCCTACAATCGCCTTATCGATTTTCCCTATCTCCATTGCGGCACGCTTCATGAGAACAGAGATGATTGAAGTGCTGGGATCTGATTACATCACTTTGGCAAAGGCGAAAGGTGCCAGCGGTTTTGAAGTTGCCGTGAAGCACGCATTGCGGAATGCGCTCATACCGGTTGTCACAGTATTGGGACCATTAATGGTTTCATTGATGACAGGGTCCCTTGTTATCGAGAAAATCTTCTCGGTGCCGGGAATAGGCAGCCAATTCGTCACAAGCATACAAACAAATGATTATCCAGTCATCATGGGAACGACGATTCTGTTTGCGGCATTATTCGTGGTGGTGATTCTGATCGTTGATATCCTATATGGTTTTATTGATCCGAGAATCAGGATTTCGGGAGGTAGAGACTGATGGAAAATCAAATCCGATCCATTCCTGAAGAGAAATTCCGTAAACCTGTAATGGCTTCCGGAACCAATGAAGAAATCACTAGACCAAGCCTGGGCTTTTGGC
Organism: Bacillus sp. (in: firmicutes); assembly: GCA_045576475.1. Classification (GTDB taxonomy): domain Bacteria; phylum Bacillota; class Bacilli; order Bacillales; family DSM-1321; genus Bacillus_AD. Next base: position 26,247 of record JAZNGP010000083.1, read on the forward strand.
AGGATGCTTGGATGCGGGTACGCAAAAATAAGGCGGCGATCGTCTGTATGGTAATCTTGTCGCTCATAGTGATCATGGCCTTCGTCGGTCCGCTGATCAGCGGAAAAGAAGCGGATGCGCAAAATGTCCAACATGCTAATTTACCTGCGAAAATCCAAGGGCTCGAGAATGTCAGTTGGCTTCCTTTTGATGGAAAAATGACCAATAAAGCGGGTCTGGAAATAGATCGTTACGAGCAAAAAGGAATTGATGAATACTATTGGTTCGGCACAGATTCATTAGGCCGGGATATATTCACACGGTTATGGGAAGGGACCCAAATATCCTTATACATCGCCCTTTTGGCGGCAGTGATCGACATGGTCATCGGAGTCGCCTACGGTGCCATTTCCGGTTATTTTGGAGGACGCCTTGATAATGTGATGCAGCGGATTACGGAAATATTGATGGGCATACCGAACTTGATTATTGTCGTACTGATGATTCTCGTATTGGAACCGGGTATCGTATCCATCACAATCGCCCTGTCCATCACTGGCTGGGTAAGTATGGCGCGGGTTGTCCGTGCCCAAGTGATGAAGCTGAAAGGGCAGGAATTCGTGCTCGCGTCAAGGACGTTGGGTGAGTCGCACGCCAAGATCATCATTAAGCATCTTGTGCCTAATTTGGCGGGAGTCATCATCATCAATACTATGTTCACCATTCCGAGCGCCATTTTCTTCGAGGCATTCCTGAGCTTCATCGGCCTTGGGCTGCAGCCGCCTGCGGCATCACTCGGGACATTGATTGATGAAGGCTTTAAGTCATTGTTGACATACCCGCATATGTTGCTGTTCCCTGCGATCACAATCAGTGTGATCATGATTTGTTTCAATATGGTTGCGGACGGACTGCGTGATGCACTCGATCCGAAAATGCGTGATTAAGAGGTAGGTGGACAATGTGGAGAAAATACTAGAAGTGAAAGATTTGAATATATCCTTCCAAACTTTCAATGGGGAAGTGCAGGCAATCAGAGGGGTGAGCTTTGATTTGCATAAAGGAGAAACACTTGCCATTGTGGGAGAATCAGGATCCGGGAAGTCGGTTACGACCAAAAGCATCATGAGGCTCTTGCCTAAAGGGAACTCGGAAATCAAAAGCGGTCAGATCCTTTTTGCCGGCCAGGACCTCACAAAGCTGACGGAAAGACAGATGCAGAAGGTTCGCGGCAAGGATATCTCTATGATTTTCCAAGACCCGATGACGTCTTTGAATCCGACGATGAAAATTGGAAAACAAATCATGGAACCGATCATCAAGCACCAAAAGCAGTCGAAGAAGGAAGCTAAAAACAGGGCGGTCGATTTGTTGAAACTTGTCGGAATTCCGATGGCAGAAGAGCGATTCGAACAATATCCGCATCAATTTTCTGGAGGGATGAGGCAGCGTGTGGTGATCGCGATCGCACTTGCATGCAATCCGCAAATTTTGATTGCCGATGAGCCGACAACTGCTTTGGATGTGACGATTCAAGCGCAGATTCTGGAATTGATGAAGGGATTACAGAAGAAAATCGACACAAGCATCATCTTCATCACACACGACCTGGGGGTTGTGGCCAATGTGGCAGATCGAGTAGCTGTCATGTATGGAGGGAAAATTGTCGAAATCGGTACGGTGGATGAAATATTCTACAATCCGCAGCATCCATATACTTGGGGATTGATCAGCTCGATGCCTGATTTGGATTCCAGAGGCAAAGAACTGTATGCCATCCCGGGAACACCTCCCAATCTGCTTCACCCTCCGGCAGGAGATGCATTTGCTCCGAGGAATGAATATGTGATGCAGATTGACCTTGAGGAGCAGCCGCCGATGTTCCAAGTATCAGACACGCATTATGCGGCGACATGGCTTCTCCATCCGGATGCGCCAAAAGTGACGCCGCCTGAAGCGGTCCGGAAGCGGCAAGAAAAATACCTTGCTATGAATGGAGGTCGAGTTGAATGACTGAGCGTCCCGTATTGCTGGAAGTCAACAACCTAAAACAATATTTTAACGAAGGTAAGCCGAATATGGTAAAGGCTGTCGATGATATATCCTTCCAAATTTTCGAAGGAGAGACGTTCGGTCTTGTAGGAGAGTCCGGCTGCGGCAAATCCACTACAGGAAGGACCATAATCCGATTATATGAAGCGACGGATGGCGAAGTGCTGTTCCGCGGGAAAGATGTCCATTCCGCCAAAAACAAGGAGGAACTGAGGCAATTCAACCGGAATATGCAAATGATCTTCCAGGATCCATATGCATCATTGAACCCAAGGATGAAAGTGGCTGATATCATAGCAGAAGGCATCGATATCCATGGACTGGCAAAGACTAAGGAAGAACGAAATGAGCAAGTATACAGCCTGCTTGAGACGGTCGGCTTGAATCGGGAACATGCGAATCGCTATCCTCATGAATTCTCCGGCGGGCAAAGACAAAGAATCGGTATTGCTAGGGCACTTGCTGTACAGCCGGACTTCATCATTGCGGATGAACCTATATCGGCTCTCGATGTTTCCATCCAAGCGCAGGTAGTAAATCTTCTGAAGAAACTTCAAGAAGAAAAGGGATTGACTTATTTATTCATTGCCCATGATTTATCCATGGTGAAGTATATCAGCGATCGAATTGGTGTCATGTATTACGGGAAATTGGTGGAAATCGCGACAAGTGAGGAATTGTACAATAACCCGCTCCATCCGTATACGAAATCGCTGCTTTCCGCCATCCCGCAGCCGGATCCGATCACGGAACGGAAAAGAAAGAGAGTTATATATGATCCTGCTTCGCATAAGTACAAGGACGAGGAAGAAGTAAAGATAAGGGAAGTGCGCCCGGGTCATCAGGTCTTATGTTCGGAGAAGGAGCTTGAGTCCTACAGACGTCAAAGAATAGATTAAAAGAAGTCTTCCGGTTATAGCCGGAAGACTTTTTTACTATACAGATATATGGAGTTGCTTCACAGTTCCCAGTAAAAGGGTTTTCGGGAGGGGGATATTGCTAAAATACCTATAATCTTTTGAATGTTTAACGCTTTAAATGATTAAATTAGCTGAATTTTTGTAGGTAAAAAGAACTATTTTTTGCGATGCATGTGTTATTTTTAGTACAATCCACTAAATTTTATTAAAAAACTTAATTTACAAATATTCGAAAAATTGTATAATTAATTTTGTAGTGATGCAAACATACACAAAAAGGGGTGTCAATATTTGAAAAAGTCAAAATTTTCTTTGTTGTTGATTTTAACTCTTGTACTGAGCATGTTTTTGGCTGCTTGTTCCGGAGGGGATGAAGACACGGGATCTAAGCCGAAAGACGATGGGGATAAAGAACCTGTAGCAGCAGATGTACCTCAGGAATTAAGACTGCTGGAATCGGCAGAAATCCCGACAATGGACAGCGTTATGGCCACTGACACAATGGGCTTCACAATGTTGAATAACGTGAATGAAGGGCTGTACCGCCAAGATCAGGACAGCAATCTTGTTCCTGCTGTTGCAGATGGCGAGCCTGAAATGAGCGAAGACGGCAAAAAATTCACTGTGAAATTGAAAAGTGATGTGAAATGGTCGAACGGAGACCCGTTAACAGCGAACGATTTCGTTTTTGCCTGGCAGCGTGCAATCGACCCGGCTACAGCATCTGAGTATGGTCCATACATGATGGACGGCAAAATCAAAGGTGCGAAAGAAATTGTTCAAGCAGGCGCGGACAAGAAACCTTATGATGTAAAAACGCTTGGAATTAAAGCTGTTGATGAAACGACTTTGGAAATCGAAACTGAAAAGCCTATGACAGTTGAATTCTTCAAAGGACTAATGGCATTCGGCACATTCTTGCCGCAAAACCAAAAGTTCGTTGAAGAACAAGGCGATAAATATGCGGCAACTCATGAAAACCTTCTTTACAACGGACCTTTCAAGATGACGAACTGGACTGGCCCGACTGCTACTGAATGGGTTCTTGAAAAAAATGAAAATTACCATGCTGCAGATGATGTAACTTTAACAAAGCTTACTTTCAACGTAGTTAAAGAACCTCAAGCCGCAGTAAATGCATTCGAAGCAAACGAAGCGGATGTCACTAGCTCACTTGGTTCAGACCTTGTGGCAACGTATGAAGGCGACGAACGTATGGTGCAATATCTGGAGCCGGTTCTTTGGTACCTAAAAATCAACCAAACAAAAACCCCTGCTCTTAAGAACGTGAATATCCGTAAAGCAATCTCAATGAGCTTCAATAAAGAAGATCTTACAAGCAGTGTATTGGCAAACGGATCCATTCCTGCCAACTATGCTGTACCAAAAGATTTCGTAAAAGATGAAAACGGCAAGGATTTCCGTGATGCTAATGGAGACTTGACTGAGTATAACCCTGAAAAAGCGAAAGAATATTGGGCAAAAGGCTTGGAAGAGCTTGGAGTCAAAACAATTGAAATCGGTTATTTGGGCGGAGACACTGAAACAGGAAAGAAAATGGATGAGTATATGATTGACCAAATGCAGACAAACCTTGAAGGCTTGACTGTCAAACTTGAAAGTGTGCCATTCGCAGTACGTTTGGATAAAGATACGAAGCAAGATTATGATCTTCAATCAGCTGGCTGGGGTCCTGACTATCTTGATCCAATTTCCTTCTCTGACCTTTGGGTAACTGACGGACCGAATAACCATATGGGTTACAGCAACCCTGCGTATGACAAAGCAATTGAAGATGCAAACAACGAAACAGACCAAGCAAAACGCTGGGCACTGTTGCAAGAAGCAGAGAAAATCTTGATGGAAGATGCTGCTATCGCTCCGACTTACCAACGTGCTACAAGCATGCTGGTTGCCCCTAAAGTTGAAGGAATCGTGAACCATAATGTTGGTCCGGAATTCAGCTATCAATGGGTTAAAATTACAGATGCAGAATAATTCTTTTAACAGATAATTTTACGTATGTAAAATCTTTAAAAGAGAGTATATTCCTTTAATATACTCTCTTTTTACCTGTTCGACAATTGTCTAAAAATGTAGAAAAATCAGAAAACAGGAGGTGCAGGCTATGATTAAGTATATAAGTCAACGAGTTATTTATATGTTGATTACACTAACAATTATCGCTTCTTTTACCTTTTTCCTCATGAAAACAATTCCTGGTACTCCGTTCGTAAACATAAATAAGCTTTCACCGGCGCAGCAGGAGATTATGTTTGAAAAATATGGACTGAATGAACCCGTACCGGTCCAATATTTCAACTATATGGCAAATCTATTTCAAGGTGATCTAGGTGTTTCCTTCCAATTCAATAATACTCCAGTTACGGATATTATCGGGGACTTAATCGGAGCTTCCGCGCAGCTGGGCTTGCAGGCTATGATATTGGGTACTATCTTGGGCATCATCCTTGGGATGCTGTCGGCGTTTTACCAAAATACATGGATTGATTATACTTCGACTTTTTTGGCGGTCGTCGGTAAATCAGTGCCGAGTTTCGTTTTCGCCGCATTGCTGCAATATTTTATCGGCAGGCAGCTCGGATGGTTCCCTGTAATGTTCTGGCGGGGATTTGAATATACCATTCTCCCGACAATCGCTTTATCCATTTTCCCGCTTGCCATCACCGCCCGATTCATGAGAACGGAACTGATCGAAGTGCTGAATTCAGATTATATTGTCCTTGCGAGAGCGAAAGGTGCAAGCAATCTGGAGGTTTCTGTAAAGCATGCTTTGCGTAATGCATTGATTCCAGTGATAACGGTTCTCGGTCCTCTTATGGTAGGACTGATGACCGGTTCCTTGGTGGTTGAGCAAATCTTTGCTGTTCCTGGAATCGGAGAGCAATTTGTTAAGTCAATCAATGTAAGTGACTATCCCGTAATCATGGGGACTACCATATTGTATGCAGCGGCATTTGTTGTGGTCATCTTAATAGTGGATATCCTATACGGCATCATCGATCCTCGAATTAGAGTGGCAGGAGGTAAGAAATAATGGCAGAGATGAAAGTGAATGTACCAAAAGAGAAATTCAAACCAGCCATTATTGATTCTGGGGAAAGTGAAGTAATCAACAAACCCAGCCTGAATTTTTGGCAGGATGCATGGTATAGGGTCCGTAAGAATAAAGGTGCAGTAGTAAGCGGAATCATCATCTTACTTATTGTCATCATGGCTTTTGTGGGTCCGTTGATCAGCGGCAAAGAGTTTGATACCCAAAACGTAAGACATAATAATCTTCCTGCGAAAATTCCGGTATTGGAAAATGTGGGATGGCTCCCATTCGACGGGACTATCGTCAATAAAGCTGGCAATACCATTGATATGTACGAAGTGAAGAAAGTGGAAGAAGGCACCTACTATTGGTTCGGCACCGATTCGCTCGGACGTGATATGTTTACCCGTATTTGGAAAGGGACACAAATTTCCCTTTATATCGGTTTATTGGCTGCAGCGATTGATTTAATCGTTGGAGTTGCTTACGGTGCAATATCGGGTTTCTTCGGAGGCAGATTGGATAATGTCATGCAGCGGATCACAGAAGTGCTGATAGGAATTCCGAACTTGATTATCGTCGTACTGATGATTCTCATACTGGAGCCTGGAATCATTTCCATCACCATAGCACTTTCGGTCACCGGCTGGGTAACGATGGCACGTGTCGTAAGGGCGCAGGTCATGAAGTTGAAAGAACAGGAATTCGTTTTGGCTTCCAGGACACTTGGTGCGTCGAATGCCAAGATCATCTTCAAACATCTCGTGCCTAATTTAGCGGGGATCATGATCATCAATACGATGTTCACCATCCCGAGTGCGATATTCTTTGAAGCTTTCTTGAGCTTTATCGGTCTTGGACTGCAGGCACCGCTTGCTTCCCTTGGTACATTGATTGATGACGGATTCAGGGCGCTTTTGACGCATCCGCATATTCTTGCTTTCCCGGCAATAGTACTAAGTCTGATTTTGATTTGCTTTAACTTGTTGGCTGACGGTCTTCGTGATGCGTTAGATCCGAAAATGCGTGATTAAGGTAGGTGACGATAAATGGAGAAAATATTGCAAGTCAAGGATTTAAATATATCATTTCATACATTTGCCGGGGAGGTACAGGCAATCCGCGGCGTCGATTTTGACCTTCTTAAAGGCGAAACACTGGCAATCGTCGGTGAATCGGGTTCCGGCAAGTCGGTGACAACAAAGAGTATCATGAGGCTTTTGCCTAAAAATAACTCCGAAATCAAGAAGGGGGAAATCCTTTTCGAAGGGAAAGACCTGACAAAACTTTCGGAGAAAGAGATGCAGAAAATCAGAGGAAAAGATATTTCGATGATTTTCCAGGATCCAATGACTTCCTTGAACCCGACGATGAAAATCGGCAAGCAGATTATGGAGCCGATTATTAAACATCAAAACTTGAGTAAGAGTGCAGCGAAAGAACGTACAATCGAATTGCTGAAACTTGTAGGAATTCCGATGCCGGAAGCTCGTTTTGAACAATATCCGCATCAATTCTCAGGTGGGATGAGGCAGCGTGTCGTTATAGCGATCGCGCTGGCCTGTAATCCGAAAATATTGATTGCGGATGAACCGACAACTGCATTGGATGTAACGATTCAAGCGCAAATTCTTGAACTGATGAAGGATCTTCAAAAGAAAATTGATACAAGCATCATCTTTATCACACATGATCTGGGTGTCGTGGCAAATGTCGCAGACCGTGTTGCGGTCATGTATGGAGGGAAAATCGTTGAAGTAGGATCAGTAGACGAAATATTCTACAATCCGCAGCATCCGTATACATGGGGACTAATCAGTTCGATGCCGGATCTTGACACGAGTGACCAGGAATTGTATGCAATCCCGGGGACACCGCCGAACCTGATGGTTCCGCCAAAAGGCGATGCGTTTGCTCCCAGGAATGAATATGTGATGCAAATTGACCTTGAAGAGCATCCGCCATTCTATAAAGTATCCGAAACGCATTATGCGGCAACCTGGCTGCTGCATCCGGATGCGCCGAAGGTGACACCTCCGGCAGCAGTCCAAAAGAGACACGAACAATTCCTTTCCATGAAAGGAGGACGATGAAATGTCCAAAAAAGCAGAGAAGCAAGAAGTTTTATTGGAAGTGAAGAATCTCAAGCAATATTTTAATCAAGGCAAACCGAATATGGTGAAAGCCGTCGATAATATCAGTTTCAATGTGTACAAAGGAGAAACACTTGGTCTTGTCGGTGAATCCGGATGCGGTAAATCGACAACAGGACGCACGATTATCCGTTTATATGATGCCACGGAAGGTGAAGTTCTTTTTTATGGTGAAAATGTCCATGGAAAAAAAACGTCCAAAGAACGAAAGGTTTTCAACCGCAGAATGCAGATGATTTTCCAGGATCCTTCCGCATCGTTGAACGGGCGGATGAAAGTGGCTGATATCATTGCTGAAGGCATCGACATCCATGGGCTTGCGAAGACGAAAGAAGAGCGAATGAACCGTGTGTATGAGCTTCTGGAAACAGTAGGCTTGAATAGAGAACATGCAGGCCGTTATCCGCATGAATTTTCCGGAGGCCAGAGACAGAGGATCGGCATCGCCAGAGCCTTGGCTGTACAACCGGAATTTATTATCGCGGATGAACCTATTTCCGCGCTTGATGTATCCATTCAGGCACAGGTCGTCAACTTGCTGAAGGATCTACAAAAAGAAAAAGGATTGACGTATCTTTTCATAGCCCATGACCTATCTATGGTGAAATATATCAGTGACCGCATCGGCGTGATGTATTTTGGAAAGCTCGTTGAATTGACGACAAGCGATGAACTATATAATAATCCGATTCATCCTTATACGAAATCATTGTTATCCGCCATCCCGCAGCCGGACCCGATCAGCGAAAGATTGAGGAAAAGAGTGCCGTACAGCACGAATGTCCATGACTATAATGAAAACGATGAAGTCATCATGAGAGAAGTAAAACCAGGACATTTCGTCCTTTGTTCCGAAAAAGAACTGCATCAATATCAAGCTCAAATGAAATAATGAAACACCCCGTTAAAGGTCCGCCTTTAACGGGGTGTTTTTTTTGTGATGATGAATAAGAATATTACAAGCAGACCAGGTGAGACCCCGTACGGAGGCTCACCGTCCCCTCGGTGGAAAGTGAAATTTAAGAAAATCGTCTATATAAGAAAAAAAGACCTGGCCCTGCAGGATATTGATATGGGCTAAGGTCTTCTGAGGAAGAATCAATTGTCCAATAATCTATCTGCCGCCTGTGATCTGTTTCCAGCCTTTCTGTGTAGAGGCTGTTGCATCAATGAACTGCCCGCCCTTCTTTCTGCCGAAGAGGGAGAGGCCGATGAAATGACTGAAGACCCCATTCAAAGCCGTAAGTGCAATTATCAGGGCTGCGACCGTTATGAAATCAAATATAAAATGACTCAATTCCCTCACACCCTTCCTTATATTTCCGCTTGGTTCTATTGTAATCCAAATATATCTTCAAGACTATAATATATTCATTGTTTATCTGAATTATTCCGATATTGTCATTGAAGCTTTCTTAGGTTGAATCATATAAGCGAAGGATGGGTACCCCCTTCCTTAGATAAGTCTAATTTCAACTATATGAATAGCGAATACCTTATAATAAGTACAGTTTAATAGAACTAGTCCAAAAGAACTGTTTTTTGTATATTATGCATACTTTCCTTTCAGAAGGTTATGTATAAAGAGATATGCGTGCGCCGGCCTGCCTTATTTTAAGAGTTTTTCTTATATGTCAATGTTGAATGTGAATAGCAATAATATATGTAGACTATTACCAGAATCATTAAAGCAGGCGCACAGCAAATGAACAGGCAGAAGGAGTGACAGTATGTCTTGGTATGATAAATTGAATGAATACTTTCCGATCGAGGAAATGAAGTCAAAAAAACATATAGATATTTTGCTTGAGGAGAAAAGCGATATTTATTTTAAATCAGAAAGCGATAAGCATGTACTGTTGTATGTGGAGAAAGAGGAATATCTTTTCATAGATTATTTGCTTGTCACAAAGCAATCAAGAGGTGACGGCGTCGGAAAAACATTATTGAACCATTTGAAAACAAAAAATAAACCGATCATCCTGGAAGTCGAACCTGCAAGTCCGGAAGATAGAGATAGCGGGAAACGGCTGAATTTCTATAAAAGAGAAGGTTTCCTTCACGCATCCTCCATTATCTATGAAAGAAGATCACTTGCTACCTCCGAGTTCAATAGAATGGAAATTCTCTATTGGAGTCCTTCAGAAGTCTCTGAAAAGGCCATCCTTGATTCCATGCAAGATGTATATAAAGAAATACACACGTATAAGGATCAATATATTTATGGAAAAGCATACCAGCCTGTGCATGAAGTGCTGCGGACAGAGGAAGAAAGAAAAGAAGATATCCTTCAAGCCATTTAATCATTAATACTCAAAATGAGTCCCTTTTCTTGTTTAGGAAGTTTTACATTCTTAATAAAGGGTATTAATGAGTATAAGGTCATAAAATCTATTATTTTAAAATATGAACTTTATGTGACAATTGAGAATGATTTATTCATAAAACAAGTCTATCGTAACTGTAAATGAGAATCGCCTAGGATTTTAGATGCATAAAGGACGCATATTATATGTATAATAGTTTGATTTTATCGATTTTGCGAACTTTTTCGAAAAAGAAGTACAATTTGTGAATATTTAAGGTATAATTAACTATAGAAATTGCTTTTTAAAAGTTATTTCAATTTAATAAAACACTGAGCAAAGGTTTCCCAATCATAGAGCACGGATTCTATTAATAGGGAGTGTGGGTAGAATGGTAACTTTATATACTTCACCGAGCTGTACTTCTTGTCGTAAAGCAAAAGCATGGCTTGAAGAGCATAATATACCATATGTAGAAAGAAATATTTTCTCTGAATCTCTTTCCATTGAAGAAATCAAGGAAATATTGCGTATGACAGAGGATGGTACGGATGAGATTATCTCCACTCGTTCCAAAACATTCCAAAAACTGAATGTAAACTTGGAGACGCTTCCTCTGCAAAGATTGTACCGCCTGATCAAAGAAAATCCAGGATTACTGAGACGGCCAATCATCTTGGATGAGAAACGACTTCAGGTTGGATATAATGAAGATGAAATAAGAAGGTTCCTTCCTAGGAAGGTTCGGACTTATCAGCTTCGTGAAGCCCAACGTCTTGTGAATTAAGTACAATCATACAGCCCTCTGGCCCATGCCGGAGGGCTTTTCTAATTCAGACGCCAATTTCTTGCTTAAAAGGCCAAAATTTTGTAGAATAGGGGAATCCTTAGGCAAATGTTTGTTTTTTCTGAATTTCTGTATTTTGTTTTCCATCTTCTCTTTTTTATCATAAAATAAAGTAACCGAACCTGTAAGATGGTTATGTTGAAGTGACTAGGGTAAAATAAAAGTATACTATCGCTCTTTGGGGGTAATTCCCTTCATTTTATACTCGCATAGAAGGGAGAGGAGATAATGGAAATCGAGCGCATTAATGATAACACAGTCAAGTTCTATATTTCATATGTCGACATTGAGGAAAGAGGCTTTGATCGAGATGAAATATGGTACAATCGCGACAGAAGTGAAGAGTTATTCTGGGAGATGATGGATGAGATCCATCATGATGAAGAATTCAACATTGAAGGCCCTTTGTGGATACAAGTACAGGCCCTTGATAAGGGACTTGAAATCATGGTGACGAAGGCTCAGCTGACAAAAGACGGCCAGAAACTTGAACTTCCTTTATCTGATGACAAGCTGAAAGATCTGCCTGTCGACGAACGGATTGAATCTCTCCTGGATCAGCATTTTCAGGTGAAACAGCAGGATGAAGATGATTCGGTAGATGGTTACGAAGCAGGTATCTTGAATTGTACAATCGTATTCAAAGATTTTGAAGATATAATTTCCTTAAGCAAACGGAATGGATTGAATGATTTTGCATCTTCCCTATATTCATTAGAAGGTAAATATTATTTATTCGCAGAGTTCAGTGATATGGATGCTGAAGAAGAGTACATCGACAATACGTTAAGCGTATTGATGGAGTACGGCGATGAATCTGCGGTCACTATTCATCGACTTAAGGAATACGGCAAAGTGATCATAGAAGACAATGTTTTTGAGACCATCACTAAATATTTCAATTAATGTTACGCCGGTTTCTTTTTTGAAATCGGCTTTTTTTTGGGGTTATTAAAAATGACAATATTTTGATTGATCTATACACATAGGAATCGGGTATAAGGGTAGAAGAGTATTTAGTGAATGTGGGGGAAATTATGAAAAATACAATAAAGCTGCTGATCTTTCTTTCTCTGATAGCTGGATTGGTGTATTTATTCAGGGATTTAATAGAAGTGCCAGCAGTGTTGGTCAGCGTTTTGAGTGTGATGCTGACGCTTGCCGCAATCGTCTTGGTCATCACTATCTTTCTCCAAAATAGACATCCTGCACAGACATTGACGTGGGTGCTTGTGTTCGGGGTATTTCCGTTGTTCGGAATTTTCTTTTATCTTTTGTTTGGCCGTAATCATCGAAAAGAGAAGATATATCGGAAGAAGTATTTCCTTGATAAACAGACTTTCCTTAAAATTGAAGGGGAAAGGAGTGTCAGGAAGGATCGGGTTGATTTGATGGAACCCCATCAAAGGAAGCTCATCCATCTTGCTCAAACACTTGGAAAAAGCCCTATTTCTTTCAGTACGGAAACGGAGGTTTTGACCAACGGAGAGGAGACATTTTCGGTCATCCTGGAAGAATTGAAGAAGGCGAAGCATCATATACATTTGGAATATTATATCGTGAGGGACGATCATATCAGTAATGAAATCAAGAAAGTGTTAATTGAGAAAGCAAGTGAAGGTGTTGAGGTAAGATTCCTTTTTGATGCTGTCGGTTCATGGACCCTTTCCAAACGATATATCAAAGAGCTCCGTGATGGAGGGGTGGAAGTCGCCCGATTCGGCCCGGTCCGATTGCCATTTCTGACCAATAAGATGAATTTCCGTAATCATCGAAAAATTATTGTAATCGATTCGGATACCGGTTTTACCGGAGGATTGAATATCGGGGATGAATATTTGGGAAGGGATGAGAAATACGGTTTTTGGAGAGATACGCATCTCCTGCTTCGGGGAGAAGCCGTAAGAAGCCTTCAGTTATTTTTCCTGCAGGATTGGTATTATAGTACGAATAATAGTTTCTTGACGGATGAGTATTTGCCGAAAAGTCTGCCTGTTGTCCATAAGCATGGCGGTGTGCAGATGATCGCGGGAGGGCCGGATAATGAATGGAGTGTCATCAAAAATATTTTCTTCAGTATGATTTCTTCAGCGGAGAAATCGGTATGGATTGCATCTCCATACTTTATACCGGATGAAGATATATTTTCCGCCATCAAAGTGGCTGCTTTAAGCGGCGTGGACGTCAAATTGCTTGTGCCGCAAAACCCCGATAAAAGAATTGTATGGCATGCTTCACGTTCCTATTTCCCGGACTTGCTCGAAGCCGGTGTTCAGATTTACCAATACAAACAAGGGTTCATGCATAGCAAGATTGTGATAGTGGATCAAGAGCTTGCATCCATCGGTACAGCGAATATGGATATGAGAAGCTTTCACTTGAATTTTGAAGTGAACGCATTCCTTTACAGGACAAGCAGTACACAAAAGCTGGTGGCGGATTTTGAGAATGATCTCAAACAGTCGAAGGAGCTGCATCTTGACTCGTTCAACAAAAGACATATCGGTTATCGGATGATTGAATCACTATGCAGGATTTTGTCGCCGCTGCTTTAAGTTCAGCCCTTCGTTTGAACGGAGGGCTTTTTTCATTGGATGGAAGGATATATGGAACCGGCGGCGAATTGATGAGAGTGGACTAAACCACTGAAGTGCCTTTTTGCGCTGAAATCAACAGAAAGGAGACAAGTATGTTCATCAGTAAGAATGAAAAAGGAGAATATATTACTTTGCTGGACCAAACGAAAGAACAGGTTGAAAGAAAAAGAAAGACGCCTTTTTTCTGTCCATGCTGTCACGAAAGGGTATTCCTGAAAGCGGGCCGAATGAAACTTCCGCATTTCGCACATGCAGTAAATGAATCTTGCGACTATGCTTCTGAAGGAGAATCAGAGGTACATCTGCTCGGCAAAGTTCACTTGTATGGCTGGCTGAAGGAGCGTGGTCATGAACCGCAGCTGGAGAAGTATTTTTCTGAAATCGCTCAAAGAGCGGACTTGTATTTTGAAAATGACGGCCGCCGAATCGCGGTTGAATTCCAATGTGCTGTCATTTCTGTCGAACAAGTGAAAAAGCGCACGCTTGGTTACAGAAAGATCGGCATCCATCCAATCTGGATTCTCGATGTAAGGCATTTAAAGGAAAACAAAGGTTTTTCATTTTCGATTACTCCTTTCCTATGGAGTGCATCGTCAGGTTCTGTAAGAAACCCTCATATTCTTTTCTACTCGCCATCCCTCAAAGAGTTCACCTTCCTGATTCATCCGCTGCCTTTTTCCCCTAAGCATACATTCGCGGTTCCAATCAATTTCCCGCAAGATCAGCTGGATATCGGTTTTCTTTTCCGTTTTCCCAATTCTCTCCCGGTTAAGCTGCAAAGCTGGATGTATAGAAAAAGGTCTTGGCGCTTGCTGGGAACGCGCTTTGCGACTGTGAATGATGATTTGCTTCTCGGTATTTATAAGGAAAGGCTGACGCCCGCATCACTTCCGCATGAGATAGGAATTCCTGTTCCGTTTATGCATTTATATGAAACAAATCCCCTCACTTGGCAATTCAAACTGTACTCTGCCATATTAAAACCTGTTCAGCCGGGAGGAAGCATTTACAGAAGAGATTGGCAATCTTTCCTTATACAATCAATACAGAAGGGAAAGATAGTACTGAGATCATTGCCATCGCAGCCAGCTTTAAATCCATTCTTACCGATTGAACAGTATTTATTGGTTTTGACTAAGCTGGAGCTGCTCTATAAGGTGAATGAGGAGGAATTCCGGGTATTGAAGGAGATGCAGCCCCTTGCTGATCATTCCGATCCAGGAGAGCGTTTCTATAAGGATCTGCATGCGGTTTATACGGAATTCATGAAAACAGGAGAATGGTCATAACATAAGGATACGGAATATCCTTTCTATGACCGTAAGAATTTTCTTAATGTCCTGATTGATAGTATAATTGAACTGATACAGGAAAAGGAAACGGAGGACAACATGATGAATAAAGGTAAAGCGCTCCCAGAGCGCAGTGAAGTCAATCCTGAATTGACTTGGAGATTGGAAGACATCTTTGCGACCGACCCAGATTGGGAAAAAGAGTTCGATTCGATAAAAAATGAGCTGAAAAAGGCGAGTGCGTTTCAAGGCACACTTTCCGAAAGTGCGGACAAATTATTCCAGGCGCTGCAATTCCAGGATGCTGTCTTTCAAAGATTAGGGAAACTGTATGCATACTCGCATATGCGTTCTGATCAGGATACAGCAAATTCTTTCTTCCAAGGAATGGATGATCGTGCGAAGACACTCTATTCACAAGCTGCAGGTGCTTTTTCATTTATGGTACCTGAAATTTTGGCCATCGATGAAGAAAAACTCGACTCCTTCTTGAAGGATAGTAAGGAGCTCTCCCTTTATAAGCACGCTTTGGAGGAAATCAATCTTCAGCGTCCACATGTTTTGTCTGCGGCGGAAGAAGAACTGCTCGCCAAAGCTTCTGAGGTATTAAGCAACCCGAGCAATACATTCAGTATGCTGAACAATGCTGACCTGGAATTCCCGTCCATCATAGATGAAAATGGGGAAGAAGTGCAGGTTACGCATGGCCGTTATATTTCTTTCCTTGAAAGCGGGGACCGCCGTGTGAGGAGAGATGCTTTTAAGGCAGTATACGAAACATACGGTAAATACCTGAATACATTTGCAAGCACATTATCCGGAACTGTCAAGAAGCATAATTTCAGTGCGGATATCCGCCATTATCCATCAGCACGTGCTGCTGCACTCAGCAATAATAATATTCCGGAAGCTGTATATGATAACCTGATTGAAACAATTAACGATAATCTGCATCTGCTGCACAGATATGTTGCGCTTCGCAAGAAAGTATTGGGCATTGACGATCTTCACATGTATGATCTTTACACACCGCTTGTGAAAGAAGGAAAGATGGATATCACTTATGAGCAAGCAAAGGATTATACAATTAAGGCGCTCAAGCCGCTGGGTGAAGACTATGTTAATGTTCTTAAGAGCGGCTTCGATAACCGCTGGGTCGATGTTATGGAGAATAAAGGGAAGAGAAGCGGAGCTTATTCTTCCGGCTCATACGGAACAAATCCATACATTCTGCTCAATTGGCAGGATAATATCAATAATCTGTACACGCTTGTTCATGAATTTGGACATTCCGTACACAGCTATTACACAAGGAAGACACAGCCGTATCCTTATGGGGACTATTCCATTTTTGTGGCTGAAGTAGCATCTACTTGCAATGAGAACCTATTGACGGATTATTTGCTTGAAACGGTGAAAGATGATAAGCAGCGTCTTTATATCTTGAATCATTATCTGGAAGGTTTCAGAGGAACTGTGTTTCGTCAGACGATGTTTGCGGAGTTCGAACTGCTGATCCATAAAAAAGCGCAAGAAGGCACGCCGCTGACTGCGGAAAAGATGACAGAAGAATATTATAAATTGAATAAGAAATATTTCGGGGAAGATTTGATCATTGACGAAGAGATCGGCAGAGAGTGGGCTCGGATTCCTCACTTCTATTACAATTTCTACGTCTATCAATATGCTACTGGCTTCAGTGCGGCCACGGCACTCAGCAAGGGCATCCTTGAAGAAGGTCAACCTGCTGTGGACAGATACCTGGAGTTCTTAAAAGCAGGAAGCTCGGATTACCCGATTGAAGTGCTGAAAAAAGCGGGTGTCGATATGACGAAGGCTGAACCGATTCAAGAAGCGTTGAAAGTATTCGAAGAGAAGTTGAATGAAATGGAACAACTTCTAGAAGGGTCACAAAAAGGCGCTCATTAAATAAAAAGATTTCCACAAATATTTGTGGAAGTCTTTTTATTATATTTGTATAGTTTAAAATCCTTTAAATCGATTTTTCTTACTGATTGTCAAGAAAAAAAGGAAGAATAGCAAAAACAGCAGTATACTTGAAATTGATATAGGAAATAAATTAATCAGAGCCAGTATATGCAGGAAAACAACTATCATCAGGCATATTATAAAGAAAGTATATAAAGAAGGCTTCATTTGAGATCTCCTTAGTCCAATCCTTTGTTCCACATTATATGACAAGTAAGGTTAATTATGCCTTTATTATGACTGATTTGTGAAATATGATATAAACACTTGATATTATATTAGAATATCTGTTATATTATGAATGTGAAGTTGATCACAAGCAAACATATACCCCTTTGTTTGACCGTGAAAAATTTCTCCCATCCCCTTTGTTCGTATGAATAGAAAAAGCCCTGCTTATCCCGGCAGGGCTTTTTCGTGTTTTAATGAAGGACATAAAAAAACTGCAGACAGCTCGATTCTCATTCGAGTTTGTCTGCAGCTTGAACATTCTTCATGAAATAGGGCTTTCTGTGCCGATGTATTTCCAAAAGGCGCCGTGCTTCCCGTTGATTCGTTCCACAACACGGCGAAGCTGTAATTTCTTCAATTCCCTTTCTGCTTCCTGTTCGGTGAGATTATATACAACAGAGACTTCCTTTGTGGCGACCAAGTTGAAAAAACGGACGAAATATTCAATCGTAGGAAGCGGGGCTGGTTCTGGCAAAGCTGGCATCATTTCAGATAAAACAGATATATATACATGATAGGAATAAATTCCGGATAACTTGATTCCTTCTTCTTCAATTTTTTCGTTGAAGAAGACAAGGGATGGTATTTCTTGCACTTCCATTTCTTCCGTGATTTTCAGGTCGCATTGGAATGCTTTGGCGGCTGCATCAGAATCGATGTCCTTCAGGAATTCCTCTGTATCGATTCCGGAAGCCTGTGCACATTCAAGCAAGACGGACATTTCCGAGATGTTTTTTTTCTTGAGAAATAAATATTCCTGAAGCTTTCTGAGAAAGCGGATTCCGTTCTTCTTACCCTGTAACTCCGCCGCTTTGATGGCGAGGGAAGTACTGTATGGCATCGTAGATGGAATCGTATTATTGAGCCAAAGGTCGCCATCACAGGACATTCCTGTGCGGCTTGCCGTCCTTTCCCATATATTCATGATATTATTGGCGGACTGTAAATCTTTCTGATAGCCTAGTGTGACAAGCTTGCCGCTTAGGACATGCTTAATATTGATTATATTCCCATATTCCATCTTCAGCTTCTTCAGTATGGGTTCCATTCCCCAGCATTGAGGACAAAGGGGGTCGATGAACACGTATATCTCAATAGGTTTCTTCCCCAACAACGAACAGTGGTGGGCGTGCAGCCAATCGTAAAAGTCATATACAGGTTTTGAACTCAACTGCTTTCTCCTTTCTTGACTGTAGATAAGTACAAAGGATACTTTTCACAGAGTTGATCCTGACAATCCCTTTTGACAACAATAGGACATTATGACAGTCAAGTATTTTGATGCGGGCCGGGACTGTTTACCATATGGCGGGCAGTCAATGTGAGACGCTGAAGAAAATATTCCTTCAGTTCGTTTTGTATAGAGACAGTATCCATAGCTCTTGTCATACACTCCAGCCATGCTTCCGCTCTTTCCGGAGTGATTTCAAAAGGCAGATGGCGTGCGCGGAGCATTGGATGTCCATGCTCACTTGTATATAGTGGCGGTCCACCGAGAAATTGTGTCATAAATTGTTTTTGTTTCCTTGCCGTTTCCGTTAAATCATCAGGAAAAATTGGCTCCAGGAGCGGGTGCTGCTGCACTTCCTGATAGAATGCATCGATTAGCGCGTCAAGTCTCTCTTGACCGATTACATCAAATGGGGTATTTGCACTCATTTATAAGCTCCTCTTACAACATATGTAAAGTAATTGTAGCAACAGGAAGGCAATATCTCAAACAAATAGCATCTTTTATACAAAAATTACATTAGGAATATTATGGGAATTAAGCATGTTCAAGTATATGATGGCCATGTCGCTGAATATAAAAAAACAGCTCGGACTTGAGCTGTTTTAAGCCTGAAATGAATTCATTACTTTCCTTACATAGTTCTGTGTTTCTTTAAATGGCGGGATGCCGTTATATTTATCCACATTGCCTGGACCGGCATTGTAAGCGGCCAGTGCAAGCTTATAGTCGCCTTCGTATTTATTCAGCATTTGTTTCAGATATTTGCTTCCGCCCATTATATTCTGTTCGGGATCGTATACATTCTTCACACCGAGCCACTTGGCTGTGGTCGGCATCAATTGCATAAGACCTGCCGCACCTGCATGGCTTTTGGCATCAGCCTTGAAATTAGATTCCTGCTGGATCACAGATGAAATCAGCGAAGCAGGAATATCGAATGTTTGGGCAGCTTTATGGATGATATCCTCGAATTTCCCAGCATATTCCGTAAAGGCATTCATCTTAGGCAGTGCTTGAGCAACAGAGGCATCGTTCACACTTAAGGCTTGCGGATCATACATCTTTGCTATACTCGCAACCCCCCCAAGGGTGTTTCGGATTAACTGATCATCGGATGGATTATTCGTGTATGATTGCAGCATTTCTTGAAAAAGAGAAGAGGCTGCTGATTGTTCTTGGCCAGGAGAGAGGGACAAGGTCTGCATGGACTGTATCTGCATCCATTTATTCATATCTTCAATCTTCAATTAAGTTCTCACCCCAAGTTATACTTTCGTTTTACTTGAATTTACGGTCGTAAAATCTTTTAATCTTATTATCGGTCGAACGGCTGGGAATGTTCAGTGATTTCAGTAAATCTTCGAATTGTTTTTTTCCATTTTCATAATGGATGGCTTCGAATTCCAATTCGAAATCTTCGTGACCGAGATAAAGGCTATGATCTAAAACGAGAAGGCCTCCTTCTATTTCCAATTCCATACGGTTTGTTTCCAAACTGCCGAAATAGTGAAGAGATTGCGGCTGAATCCCCATATCAAACAGCAGGTCAGCGACTTGGCCCGCAGGCAGTATGCCATGTTGGATGATTGTCTCTGCTTCGTTTTCGGATAAAGCCTGATGGGTTTCGAGAATCCCTTCTTTCAGAGGCTGCTTCAATGTCAGGACTCTTTTCCCTTGCTTCTCTCGAATTCGGAGGGCAGAATGCAGGTTTTTCAAGGAAAATGTCTTGGTATCGAAATAATGGTTCACTTGATTTGCTATAGGGTGCTGGTCAGGGAAGTATCGTTCCGTGATGCGTTCGTATTCTTCTTTCGTCAACAAATTCTTAAATTCGATTTCTATTTCTTGGTTCATGGCTGCATTTCCTTTCGGTTTAGTTATATATTGAATCTTACTGGAAACTTAGGAATACGTTAAGGGTTATGGTAAAATAAAGTGGAAATTATGAAGGGGAATGGGTATATTAAGAGTTTCGCGGAGATCAATCAGGCAGAAGTAAAGGGAGGAAAGCTTATTCCTGTGTGTAATGGTCAAGGAATAGAAAGAAAAATAGCTGCCCTATATTTGTAAGTTGTTTGAGGAAGGTGTAGTGAATGAACTGGGATGATTTTTTAGCCCCGTATAAGCAAGCTGTGGAAGAACTGAAGGTGAAACTGAGAGGTATGAGGTCCCAATTCGAACGGGAAGAGGTACATTCTCCGATTGAATTCGTGACAGGAAGGGTTAAGCCGGTAGCGAGCATTCTTGATAAAGCGGAGAGCAAAGCGATACCTCTCGAAAAGGTAGGAGAGGAACTGCAGGATATTGCAGGACTCCGCATGATGTGTCAATTCGTAGATGATATTAAGCTCGTCGTTCACCTGCTGAGAAAGCGGAATGATTTTGAGATCGTTGAAGAACGGGATTATATCTCCAATAAGAAGAACAGCGGTTATCGTTCGTATCATGTGGTTATCAAGTATCCTGTGCAGACCATACAGGGCGAGAAGAATATATTGGCGGAGATACAGATCAGGACTCTTGCCATGAATTTCTGGGCAACAATTGAACATTCATTGAATTATAAATATAAAGGGCAATTTCCGGATGAGATTCGTGTCCGCTTGAAACGTGCAGCGGAGGCAGCTTATCTTCTTGATGAGGAAATGTCTGAAATCGCTCTTGAAATCCAGGAAGCACAGCGTGTGTTTTCCCGTAAGAAGGATGAAGGGCAGAACACTATTATCTGAAAGCATATACATAGCATCCATAATGTCACGTCAAAAGCGGGAGGGAATTATGAAATTCGCCATAACCTCAAAGGG
Source organism: Bacillus sp. (in: firmicutes) (assembly GCA_045576475.1). Taxonomy (GTDB): domain Bacteria; phylum Bacillota; class Bacilli; order Bacillales; family DSM-1321; genus Bacillus_AD. The sequence goes on from JAZNGP010000083.1 coordinate 47,709, forward strand.
AGACAATAAATCGAACATGCTGATGCAGCGTATGAAATCATATCTGCAGGACTTTGAATTGACGCTTGATGAAGAAAAGCCGGATATCGTCATTTCTGTAGGGGGAGACGGCACATTGCTCTATGCATTTCACCGTTATAAGCACAGGCTTGATGAAACGGCATTTGTAGGTGTGCATACAGGACATCTCGGGTTTTATGCGGACTGGACTCCGGATGAAATTGAGAAGCTGGTCATCGCCATCGCCAAAACCCCATATCAGGTTGTCGAATATCCATTGCTTGAAGTTATTGTCCGTTATAAAAATGACGGAAGACCATCCAAATATCTTGCTTTGAATGAATCAACCGTCAAAGGGGTGGAAGGGACATTGGTCATGGATGTGGAAATCAAAGGTCAGTCATTCGAGACGTTCAGGGGAGATGGACTTTGCATCTCGACACCGTCGGGAAGTACTGCTTACAATAAGGCATTGGGCGGTGCAATCATTCATCCATCCATACCTGCGATCCAGCTGGCGGAAATGGCTTCCATCAATAATCGGGTTTTCCGGACGGTCGGCTCGCCGCTTATTTTCCCCGATCACCATACATGTATGCTGAAGCCTGTCAACTACGATGACTTCATCATCACGGTCGATCATCTTCAGATTCTGCAAAAAGGAGTCAAGTCGATTCAGTATCGTGTGGCGGGAGAGAAAATACGATTTGCAAGGTTCAGGCCATTCCCGTTTTGGAAACGTGTCCGCGATTCTTTTGTAGCGGATTAAGATGTTAGAGAAAGAAAAGGAACAAAAAATGAAAAAATTTCATATACATTGGCAGGTGCCGCAGGAAGACAATGGCATCAGTCTGAAGGATTTTTTGAAGAAACAAAGGATATCAAAAGCTGCATTGGCGGATATCAAGTTCAAAGGCGGTCTCCTGCTGGTGAATGGCGGGGAAGTGACGGTCAGGCATATACTGCAGGAGTCTGACGCGGTGACTGTATTTTTCCCGCCGGAAATACAGAGCGAGGGTCTGAAGGCGGAAAATATCCCGCTTGAAATCATGTATGAAGACGATTATGTTCTGGTCATAAATAAACCTCCTTATATGAATACAATTCCGTCAAGGGAACATCCATCGGGGAGTATCGCGAATGCGGTGGCGGGATATTATATGCAAAACGATATCGCTTCAACCGTCCACGTCGTGACAAGATTGGATCGCGATACATCGGGTCTATTGCTGATTGCGAAACATAGGCATGTACATCATCTACTTTGCGAACAACAGAAGCAAGGGGGCATCAGCCGGATCTATGAAGCATTTGTGCATGGTTCTTTGGAAGGAGAAGGCCGGATAGAGAAGCCCATCGGCAGAAAACACAGCAGTATTATTGAACGTGAAGTAAGGGAAGATGGGCAATATGCATGCACATTATATGCTGCTTTGGCACAGAAAGAGGCCTTCACACATGTCCAACTGAAGCTCCTTACAGGGAGGACGCATCAAATCAGGGTGCATATGGCTTATATGGGTCATCCTTTGCTGGGCGACACCCTTTATGGGGGAAGCCCGAACATACTGGACAGACAGGGTCTCCACTGTAAGAAGCTAACGTTTCAACACCCTTTTCGGGAGCAGACATTTACTTTCGAAGCACCTCTGAAGGCTGATATGATGGATTTATTAGCGGAAACCGGACGTTAAAGGTCCGGTTTTTTTGTTTTGGTATTCGATGACAATCAATTATCCATGTCTCTGAATTTTTCACGTACGAATGGAAGGGATGATGCTACACTTTCGAAGCTCATTTCCGGATAACGTAATGCTGTAAGCCTTCCCCCGAAGACACAGCCTGTGTCGATATTGCAGGTATTGTTCACGGTATAAGGTTCCACAACCGGCGTATGACCGTAAACGATTACAGCTGAACCTTTGTATTCCTTTGCCCAGTTTCTTCTCACCGGCTGTCCATTCGGCAGGAATTCTCCTGTAATATCCCCGTAAAGTACGAATGTAGTGACCTTCTTGTCTGTCCGGCCGATATAATCTGCCCTGATTCCTGCATGGGCGACAATCAGCCTCCCTTCATCAAGAACCTGGTATAGTGGGGCCTGCTCATACAGCTGCATGAAGGCGTTTTTGACTTTCTCACGCTCTTTATCGGAAAGGTCGCTCAATTCCTGCACAGTCGTTTCAAGACCGTGTGTGATTTTGACATTCCTTCCAAGCATGAAGCGGTAAAGTTTGTTGCAGTGGTTTCCGGGGGAATATAGTCCTTTGTCCCTTTTTACTAAGCGTGAAACGATATCGATCATTTTTAAGGAATGTGGTCCCCTGTCGGTGATATCACCGACAAAAGACAACAGCCGGTTTTCCGGATGGATGGGGATTCCGGTATCCCATTTGTAGCCGAGCAGAAGGGTCAGCTCCCGGAATTCATCGTAACATCCATGTATATCGCCAATGATATCGAACTTCATATATGTTTCCACTCCTTTGGGTACGATAATTATATTGTAAACCAAATGGGCATACTCCCAAACATAAGAGGTTTGAGAAGGGTTGTTTAGTGAAAAGTAAAATAATTTAAACTATCATTAAATTAGCGACAAGCATTCAGGCTTTTGCTAGTATGGACAGGGACGCAGCGTCATCATTACATATATTTTAGAACAAGCCTGAAAGGAGGGATTGCTTATGGGAGAGCAAAATGAAAAAGAGAAGAAACAAGTGGATGAAGGATTATTGCTGGATTCGCTTCAAGCGGAAGAGCTTGATACTTTCCGTGATGAATTCATGAATATGCATCCATATGATCAGGCGCAGTTTTTCGCGAAAGTGGAGGAAGGACTCCGATCGAAGATATTCCATTACCTTTCTCCGGAAGAAATGGCGGAGCTGTTCGAAAATCTGGAAATACAGGATGAAGAATATAAAGAGCTGCTTTCCGAAATGAATCCGACCTATGCGGCCGATATGTTATCCGAAATGTATGCGGATGATGCGGTGGATGTCCTGAACGAGCTGGATAAGGATCAGGTGGTCACGTACTTGACTATTATGGACGATCATGCAGCCCAAGAAATCCGAGAATTACTGCATTACGAGGAATATACAGCGGGAAGTATCATGACAACTGAATTCGTTGCGATTTCCGCTAATCAGACTGTGCGCTCGGCGATGAATATACTGAAGAAGGAAGCGCCGAAAGCAGAAACAATTTATTATATATACGTGATTGACGACGATAAAAAACTGGTGGGAGTCGTTTCCATCAGAGATTTAATCGTAAGTGAGGATAACACGATGATTTCAGAAATCATGAATGAACGAGTCCGTTCCATCTCCGTGGGGGAAGATCAGGAAGAGGTTGCCAAGACGGTACTCGACTACAATTTCCTTGCGCTGCCGGTTGTTGATTTCCAAAACCACCTGCTTGGAATCATCACTGTCGATGATGTCATGGACGTTGTCGTAGAGGAAGCATCAGATGACTATAGCAAACTTGCCGGTCTATCGGATGTGGATAATGCGGATAGAAGTCCATTCGGCGCCGCCAAGAAAAGGCTGCCGTGGCTTGTAATCCTGCTGTTCCTTGGAATGGTCACAGCAAGTTTGATCAATCGTTTTGAAGCCGCACTGGATCAAAAGGCAATTTTGGCGATTTTCATTCCGCTGATCGGCGGAATGGCGGGAAATTCCGGGACGCAAGCATTGGCCATTGCTGTCAGGAGTATAGCGACAGGGGGATTGGATGAACGGAAATGGAAGATTATATGGAGGGAAGCTGGTACAGGTTTCATAACCGGCACCACATGCGGACTCGTCATAGCTCCGGTCATCTACTTCTTCTATGGTGACTTGGTCCTTGGTCTGCTGGTTGGCGGAAGTATATTTGCGACGCTGATCTTCTCGACACTCGTCGGATCTCTTGTTCCGTTGATTATGCATAAGATGAAAATCGATCCTGCTGTCGCATCAGGACCATTCATCACCACGATCAGTGATATCATCTCGATTCTCATATACTTTGGTATGGCTACATTGTTCATGAGTTATCTGATATAGAAAAAAGTTCACCGCGATAAATGCGGCGGGCTTTTTTTGATGCGGCACTTGTATGCCTGTTTCTCGCTCTGCCGATGAAGATTGATCCGGGATACTAATCTTTCCTATGCAGAAATTGAATTATTCGTTATAATTAGTACTAGGTATTAATAACTTGTAATAAACAGGAGGATGGGAATGACTCTTTCACTGAAAGGTAAAACGTATGTTGTCATGGGTGTAGCGAACAAAAGGAGTATCGCTTGGGGGATTGCGCGATCTTTGCACACGGCTGGGGCAGATTTAATTTTTACATATGCAGGCGAACGTCTTGAAAAAAACGTCAAGGAACTGGCGCATTCTTTAAATGAGGATTATGCTGTCTTGCCCTGTGATGTCACGGATGATGAAGCAGTTAAGAAATGTTTTGCTGATATTAAGGAAAAAGCAGGGAATATCCATGGAGTGGCCCATTGTATCGCTTTCGCGAATAAAGAGGAACTGACAGGCGAGTATATGAATACAACCCGTGATGGTTTCCTGCTTGCGCATAACATCAGTTCCTATTCATTGACGGCTGTTGCGAAAGAAGCGCAGCACTGTATGGAAGAAGGGGGCAGCATTGTGACGATGACGTATCTCGGCGGTGAAAAGGTTGTCGAGAATTATAATGTCATGGGCGTCGCTAAGGCTTCATTGGATGCAAGTGTGCGTTATTTGGCGAATGATTTAGGAAAGAAAGGAATCCGGGTGAACAGTATTTCAGCTGGTCCGATCCGCACATTGTCTGCGAAAGGAGTCAGCGATTTCAATTCGATTCTGAAGGAAATTGAAGAACGTGCTCCTTTGAGAAGAACAACGACACCTGAAGAAGTCGGAGATACGGCGCTGTTTTTGTTCAGTAATTTGTCGAGAGGGATCACAGGCGAGAATATACATGTTGATTCCGGATACCATATCTTGTGATGGGATATAAAGAATCCGCCGATGCTGTCGGCGGATTCTTTGTATTCATATTTTCTTTTTGACCTGCATATATTTGTTATAGCTTCTTTTAAACAGTCAAGTTGTCAGGAGGGGAAAATGTGAGTGGAGAAAAGGGGAAAAAACCAAGTAAGCCCTTTATGTATATCGTCCAACCCGAAATTTCACCCCCGCTTTCAGATATGCAGTCGCAATACAGAATGCCCTTGAAGCCGGAAGACGAGGAGATATCAGAGGGTAATGCCCCATCGGAAGAGATCAAGGTCGTCAGTACAGAAAAGGTAACGGATGTGTCCGAAGCGGATCAGACCCATGCTGAAACGATTGAGGTATCCACAGGAGTGGACCCGGGAGAAGGAAAGAAGAAGCCGAATTCAAGTAAGAAAGAACAGAAAAGAGCGAACAAAATGAGGCGTTTTTCCGAAATGTCAAAAGAAGAGCTTATTCCTTATTTGGCGGGGATGCCTTCCGCTGTTCCGAAGCCTACATGCAGCATGATTATCCAGGGAGAGAAATTCACTGGGCAGGTTCAGAAGAAGAAAGGGGACTTCTATATCATCAATATCACTCAAGATGGGGGAAATAATCAACTATCTGTCAGGCTGGATGATATTGAAGCCATCTCCGTCCAATATTTATGAGTGCATAAAAAAAAGGCTACTGTTTGTCAGTAGCCTTAAAGTGCATCAGTTTGTATTAATCGGCGGAAGGCATGTCACTGAAGTGAATTTATCCAGATCTACTGTGATACAGATGCCGGTACGTACAATTTTCTTTGCTTTGTCCAGATGCTCAAGGAATTCATCAAAGGCAGTATCCTTATTGCACTCGCGATGGTTACCGCTGCTTTCTTCACCGCCGGTTTCTTCACTGCTGCTTTCGTGTCTATCGTAGTGCCAAACAGGCTTGAGCAGCTCCAAAGTTGCACAGCCAGTGTCGCAATCGACTTCGCTCACACGGAACAGGAAGCTTCTGACCAGGTTGAACATCCTTGTGCCGCTGTTGCTTCTATTTGCCCCTACAGCTGAGAATGGTGAGCAATTACATGTCAGCAGTACAGGAATTGTGTCAAAACCTCTATTTTTTAAACGGCCTTTTAATTCATCTATTGCTTGCTGACAGCCGCTTCTGCAATCATCTTCGACTCTTTCCTGAGCTTCAGCAACTGAACGCAGGGTAGAACAAACACAGTCGTTTGTTAAATCGTCATGTCCACAACTCATTCGTATTCCTCCTAATTGATTATTTCAAATCTGTCCTTACAGAATATGAAACCACATCGGAAAATGAATGAGCTACTTGCCCATTTTTAATGTATTTGCCGGCCTCCTGAGTTAGGGACCAGCCGGTCGGAAGGGGGAGCCATGTTCGAAAGTACATTGCAGTTCATCTTATTTTCTCTTGCCAGCTTCCGGCTGACAAGGTTGTTGGTCTATGATAAAATCACGGCTTTCATCAGAAAACCTTTCTTTCAGGAGGAAGAATTGGAGGATGAAGAAGGAAAGAAAGAAGTGTATATTGTCCCTGTGAAGAAAGGATTGAGGGGCTGGATCGGTGAATTGCTGAGCTGCCATTGGTGTACAGGCGTATGGATGGCCATAAGTCTTGTTCTGCTGGCCTCTTTCCTCCCGAAAGCGGCAGAACCGATCATTGCGGTCTTGGCAATCGCCGGCTTAGCTTCCATATTGGAAACAATCGTACAGCTTTTCATTGAAGAATAATAAAGAGAGCATCCGCGTCAGGATGCTCTCTTCTATATACCGGCTTATTGGCGGCCGGTTTTGTTCAGGCATACCAATCGAAAACAATACTCTAAAAAGGGCAAGAATAATTTGGAACCCTTAGGCAGCTGTAAGAAACAAGCTTATATCCCCCGCATACTCTGTAGTATATGACGCAAGCGCAAGATGCCTGGTCATTTCTCTTCTTATAAAGACAAGCTGTAAAGGAGGCGAGCACCATCATGCAAAAGAAATTCATCATCAACAATAATCCAAGTCCTCAGCCGATTCAGACAAATCCTCATAAGAAAAAAGGGTGTGGGTGCGGCAAGAAAAAAACATACTGATTGAGAAGGATATTGAAAGGTTAGAAATGCAGAAATGCATTTCTTTTTTTTGTTCATGTTCCGGAAATGTTGCATACCATCTTTTTTCTCGTTTTTTCATCATATTTTTGCATTGATTGCAAAAGATAGGAACAGAAGTTACGAAGGAGTGAGAATTGATGAAGCAACTGAAAAGGCTGCTGATCCTTTGGATGGTCGCTGTTTTGACAGCCGGTTTGAGCGGCTGCTCAGAAGGCATGACCGGAGAGGCGAAAATGGCTTTATTCAAGGTCACAAACCCGCATCCGGCGGTTTTGGATGAAACACCTGAAGAGTTCGCATTTTCCGAGGAACTGCATGATTATGTATTGAAAAGCCCGGAAATATATGATGCAGCCATTATAGCGGGGAAGAAAGATGTGCTTGTCGCCTATAAGGTTAAACAAATGAAGCGCTTCGGGATGAAGAAAATCGAAAAGGAGCTGCAGAAGAAACTTGATAAGAAATATCCGGACCGGGATTTTACTGTATCGAGTGATTATAAGATTTTTTTGGAAGCAGTAAATCTAAATGAGAAACTGAAGGACCCAGACTATTCAAGAAAGAAAGCAAAGAAAAAATTCAAAGAAATCCAGGAACTTGAAAAGGAAATGACATAAGGAGGCGAAAGATATGGGAAAGAAACAACAGGAAACGGAGCAGGAGAAGTACCAGGAATTACAGCATAAGGATGAACTAAAGCGCCCGGTCCTTTTTAATTGCCTGAAAGCGTTCTTGGTTGGAGGGACGATTTGTATTGTCGGACAGGCTGTCACTTGTTTTTATATTTATTTCTTCCCCTTCACGGAACAGACCGCGAGTAATCCGACTGTGGCGACAATGGTTTTCATCGCTATGCTGTTGACTGGCTTTGGATTATATAAGAAAATCGGTCAATTCGGCGGGGCGGGAAGTGCAGTCCCGGTTACCGGCTTCGGTAATGCGGTCATTTCGGCTGCGATTGAACACCGCTCGGAAGGTCTGGTGCTCGGGGTAGGCGGAAATATCTTCAAACTGGCTGGTTCTGTCATCCTTTTTGGCGTATTTTCCGCTTTTGTCGTCGCACTGATCAAAACAATCATAATGGGTGCGGGAGGATGACACGATGCTGAAAGGGAAGCAATCATGGGAATTGGCGAATAAACCGGTCATTTTGTCCACAGGTGTGAGCGGAGGTCCGCTCGAAGGAGAAGGACCAATCGGTTCGTATTTTGATTTACTCTATGATGATAACTATGTCAACGAAGAATCCCATGAAAAAGCGCAGCGTAAGATACTGGAGGATGCTGTGGAAATCGCTATGCGAAAGGGAGGATTGAATAAAGAAGATATTCAGTTCTTCCTGGCAGGGGACTTGGTTAATCAGATGACACCGACAAGTTTCACAGCCAGAAAGTATGCTATCCCCCATATGGGACTGTACGGTGCCTGTGCGACCAGTATGGAAGGGCTTGCATTAGGCGCTTTCATCGTCAACTATGGCGGTGCCGATCATATCTTATGCGGTGCTTCAAGCCATAAAGGAGCAACGGATAAACAGTTTCGATATCCGACGGATTATGGCGGACAGAAGCCTCCGACCTCCCAGTGCACGGTGACAGGGGCCGGTGTAGCACTAATCGGTAAAAATGAAGGCAAGACAGGGCTACCTGTCATCAAGGCGGCCACCATCGGTAAAGTGGTCGATCTCGGTCTTAAAGATCCATTCAATATGGGAGGGGCAATGGCTCCGGCAGCCGTCTCCACAATTATGGCCCATCATGAAGATTTCGGTTTCGGACCGAATTATTATGATGCGGTCATTACGGGGGATCTCGGGGAAATAGGAAGGAAAGCTGCTTACGATCTTTTATCCGAAAAAGGATTCAAAATCGATCAAGAACGGCTGATGGATTGCGGCTTGATGATATACAGCAAGGATCAGAATGTTTTTGCGGGCGGCAGCGGTGCGGCTTGCTCGGCAACAGTGCTCTACGGCTATTTACTGGAGTTGATGAAAAAAGGTACATATCAAAGAATTCTATTCCTCAGTACAGGGGCTTTGCTGTCGCCGCTCTCTTTCCAGCAAGGGGATACAATCCCTTGTATCGCACATGCCGTCTCCATTGAGTTTATACAGTGAAAGGAAAGGAGGGTCATATATGCTGCCAATGTTCTTTTGGGCGTTTGTAATAGGTGGGTTGATCTGTGTGATCGGACAGTTATTGTTCGATGTGGCCAAGCTGACACCGGCCCATACACTAAGTTTGTTCGTCGTAATCGGAGCCATTTTGGCGGGCTTTGATCTTTATGAGCCGCTGGTTGATTTTGCAGGAGCAGGAGCTTCGATTCCGATCACCAGCTTCGGAAATTCCCTTGTCGGGGGGGCAATGCAGGAAGCGGAGCAGCATGGAGTCATTGGAGTGTTGACCGGGATGTTCGAAATCGCAAGTTCGGGTATTTCCTCAGCTATCATCTTCGGCTTCATCGCTTCATTGGTCTTTAAACCGAAAGGCTGACTTTTCCCTTATTCGGGCCCATACATTTTCCTTCCCATCTACATATGCTGATTAGGAAACGTATGGGAGCGAGGTGATGAGAATGTACGGCGGTTATGGATATGGAGGATACGGGGCGTGCTGCAACAGTGGAAGCGGCGGTTACGGATACGGCGGATCCACATTTGTATTGATTGTTGTCCTGTTTATCTTGCTGATCATTGTAGGAGCCTCTTTTTGCTGCTAAGGGAAAAGAAACCTATAATAAGCGGCTTTAAACAGGAAAAAACGGAGCAGAGACTGTTCCGTTTTTTTACATGCATTTAATTGCAATATATATTGATTTCCTTGCCAATCAGCCGGCGAAGTTTTTCAAGGGGACTTTCACGATTACTGCAATGGCCGCATTTTTGGCTGGAATGTCCGTTCATCCGATGGTCATATAAGGAATTATTAGGAATATAGAAAGCCGGTAAATGCATTCTTTTTCTTTTCCGTCCACGATTGCCGGAAGATTCACCAGAGCCTTGATGGCTGCTTTCCCCTTTTCTCCAGCATCTGACCGGCGCAGCTCCATGATGGCTGGAATTATCACAATCTTTCGCATATCCGACTCTTCTGATTTCCTCATATGGTATGGAGAGAACGCCTTCTTCCGTGTCGATCTTCAGGTGATTTCCTCTTAAAGAAATGAGAATACCGCTGTAGCAAGGTTCCTTCCTGCTATTTTCGTGATATCTTTTTTTCTTGCCGCAATTGTTGCATACCCTGCATGAGCTTCCGTGCTCTGAAGACATATGGACTCCTCCTTGATGTATCTTCTGATTGCTTCAATATATGTAATTGGTGCCTGATTGGTTTGGCCATGCCTGAAAAAAGATCATGCACATTTTTGGGTGATTGTCATACAATGTCTTACATAGAAGGAGGGAATGCTGAATGGATTCTCATTTTTTTAAGAATATGGAAAATAAGACCGGCGTCAATATGAAGGATGTGCTGGAGTTGGCCAATTCTCTGCAAGGCGCCAATTTCCAGGATGAAGCAACCGTGAGGAGTGTCATCAAAAGGGTTTCGGCTATAGCGGGGAAGCCCGTCAATAAAGAAATGGAGGACAAAATCATTCAATCTGTCGTACAAGACGGCAACCAGATTGACTTCAGTACGATCAGCAATATGATCAATAAAAGCAAATGATACTTATCCAGGTTCAGAGTGGTTCTCGGAAGAAAAAAAGGCTGCAGATTTAACTGCAGCCTTTCTTATTTGTTCAATCGTTAAATATAGAGGAAACGGGATGGGTAGGCCGTTTTGCCGCCCCTGCTCTGAAGGACGGAGAAGTATAATTCGGCTTTGGCCCGGGTGGCTGCGACGTACATCAGCCTTCGCTCTTCTTCGAGTGCATGTTTGTTTCCTTTTCGGTATTCATCGAGCGCGTAATCATGGGGTAATCCGCCATCCACCGCGCTAAGGATATATACATACTTGTATTCCAACCCTTTCGCTCTATGGATGGTGGTCAATGAGACAGCTTCCGGGAAATGCTTGGAAAGCTTTTTGATCTCTTTGTTCATTGCACTTATATGATCCGCATGCTGCAGGAATTCGCTGCTGTTGGTGAACCGCTTTGCGGCTACCTTGAGGTTACGGACATCGTCGGAACCCTTCTCCATTTTATTTCCTTCATTGCCGCGTTTCTTCACATAATCCTGAAAACCAATTTCTTTTTCAATCCGTTCCAGGGCGGCGGAGGGAGGGATATTCTGCAAGCTCCTTATTTGGGACGGCAGTTTCCTTAGCTTCCTTTCCTGGAAGGAATGACCGGTGGAGCAGCTTGCCAATGCCATAAGCGCCGAACAATCTTGAAGAATCATCTGTGCCTTCACTTCCTGCAGCAGATTACTCTTCAGGAATAAAGCCGGCAGCAGGTCAGCGATGGCGCCTACGTCATCTTCATCGATGCTCAGTTTCAGAAAGGACAGCATCGTTTTCACAACTCTCCGTTGATAAAAACTCTCCGCATCGGAGTCGACAGTGAAAGGCAGATTCGATTGCGCCAGCCGTTCAAAGAGAGCCCGCGACATCGTGTGTGTCCTGTAAAGGACGGCGAAGTCAGAAGGGGAAGCGCCTGCCTGCACTTTTTCCAGTATATCGTTCACGATCATCGTTGCTTCCACCTCTTCATCTTGCGGATAGAAAAGGACGGGTGACAGGCCGCTGTCATGCTGAGCTTGCATCTTCTTCTGTTTCCGTCTTTCGTTCTTTGCGATGATTCTGTTCGCGGAAGCGACGATCTGATGGCTGCTGCGATAATTTTGGGTAAGTGTGATGACTTTGGCTTTCGGGAAATCTTTCTCGAAATGGAGAATGAAAGAAGGATCACTTCCTCGGAAAGCGTATATGGATTGATCGTCATCACCGACAACGCAAATATTGGCACCCGACAGCATCTTGATGAGTTCGTACTGTACTTTATTGATATCTTGGAACTCATCAATCAAGATGTAGCGGAATCTCCCTTTGTATTTTTCCAAGATTTCCGGCTGCTCCTTGAAGAGCCTGTGGCATCCGATCAGCATATCATCGAAATCGAAACGTCCTGATTGTTGTTTTGCAGATTCATATTTTCTATATAAGAAAAGGCAATCTTCCTCGAAAGGAGAGGAAGTTCGCACATCATCAGGGTAAAGCAGGGAATTCTTCCATAAACCTATCTGCTGCAGCGCGGCATCGTATGCGAATTCCTTATCATCAAGACCGCGTTCCCTTCCTGCCTGTTTGATGAGCTGTTCTTTCTCCCAATCGTATTTCAGCAAGTTATTGCCATTCCATCTGTTCCGTTCATGAAACATCAATATTTTGTAGAAAATGCTGTGAAAGGTGCCGGCGACAAGAGCTTGGACATCCTGTGGAGAGACATCCGGATAGCTTTCGAGTCTGGTTTTCATTTCCTTTGCCGCTTTTGCGGTGAACGTCACAAGTAAAATGTTCCCGGGAGAAACGTCGCGGGCTTTCATCAGAAAAGCAGTCCGAGCAGTCAACACTCTTGTCTTGCCGCTTCCTGCTCCTGAAAGGACGAGCAGGGGTCCTTCCGTTGTTCTGACCGCAGCAAGCTGTTCATCATCAAGCTGTACACCTGCTAAAAGCAATGCGTCTAAGTAATCATGCCCCGCCTTGGTGTTTTGTGATACATTTGGTGAAAATGCGGGATTTCCCCCGATTCTTTTGCTGGTTTTGAAGGAATTGACGTCAGTTGTGACCGCACGGGATGAGGGATAGCGGAAACCATCCCGGATAACGTAATCTTCTTTATTTTGGTCTTGTGAGGAAGTTTGTGATGCCTGGCATTCCTTTGTATGATCACTGCTGTGATAGAAATGTGGAGGCTCTAAGATTCCAAGATACATCTTCACCTTGTTCCCGCAGTCCGGGCAGGTGAGCAGATTTTTCTTGCCGAGGTCGTATATATGTTGAATCCGGTCGGCGGAAAGGGAATCCATTTTTATTTGTTCCTGCTTATAGACAGCTATTTTCATAGATAACAAACCCTCACAATGTAATGACTTGATGTAAAAACACTAACATCTATCATAACAAATCAGTGCTCAAACAAAAAGTCCATGTTGAAGTTGTTTATTTATAGAAAAAAATGGGTAATTGAGAATAATAATATACAGACGCCAATCTGAGCATACATATGATTCTTTGGAATAGGAGGATGAAAAATGGGATATATCATGCCGGTCGATCACTTTCAATATGTTCAATATGGAAACCGGGTTGCATTTAAGGAAGAGAATAAACAAGCTTTTCAGCCGATCGAGGGAACGAAGCCGATATTTCCAGTCCTTCTTCAAACGAGAACAGAAGAAAAGCAAGAAGAGGATCATAGTGAATATCAATCATATGCTTCTAAGCGGCAGTCGGCAGCCTATGCCCCGCCAAGAACGAGGATGGTCAGCGCCCCCTCTATTACAGGTAAAGGAATGTTGCTGGACCAGCTGGTCTGATCCTTGTCAAATTTAAAGGCGTATCAACCTTGTGAATAATCCCATCTAAAGCTCGGATGGGATTATTTGTATATAGGCAGGTTTGCATAATTATCCTTTATTTTATCCAGGAAAACGAGTATCATAAACTGTAAATGGTGAATGAAAGTAAAAGGTGATCGGTAAGGATGCGGAAGGTTGTCAGGTTAACCGGGTGGGGTTTGATTTGCTTCATACTTTACACGGGATTAAGTGTGTATCTATTCAGCTTGCAGAATACAGAAGAGAAAAGGGATGCTGCGATTGTGCTTGGAGCGGCAGCATGGTACGGAAAGCCTTCTCCTGTATTGAAGGAAAGGATTAATCATGCGATTGATCTCTATAAAGACGGCAAAGTGAAATACATCATTTTCACAGGAGGGACAGCGGAAGGAGAAATCAAATCTGAAGCCCGTACCTCCATGGAATATGCCGTTGCACAAGGTGTTGCCGAGGAAGATATCATCATCGAGGAAAAGTCGAGCGTGACCCAGGAAAATATAAAGTATGCGATTTCGGAAGTGGAGAGCCTTGATTTGGATATCGACAGCTATATATTGGTAAGTGATCCGCTGCATATGAAGCGTTCTATGGTGATGGCGCAGGAAATGGGACTTGATGTTGTTTCTTCTCCTACACAAACTTCCGCGTATAAGTCAATGGAAACGAAACTGCCGTTCTTTATGAAGGAATGGGTATACTATACAGGTTATATAGTCACGACGCCTTTTCGGCATTTATGATAGTAAGAAAAAGAGATCGAGAGCCGCAAACTCAGCGGCTCTCGATCTCTTTTCACTTTATTCATGCAAGATGGAAAGTTTCGTATACGGTCCATGAACCGTCTTCAAGCTGATAAAGGAGATGGAAGCGATCAATCGTTTCCTCATGACGGAGATTGAGTAAGCTCACTTGTCCAAGTACATCAGAATGCTCATCATTTGAAAGCTTCTGGGCCAGGGTAATATGAGGGATATAGGGCAGGTCTGTTTGCCCTTCCGGTATGATTTCCACGATTTTCTGATGCAGTTTTCCGATTGCTTCATTAGGAGCGACTTTCAGGTAAATGACATTATTGACCGGCTGGAAGGTGCTGACCTTCAGGATCTCCAAAGGGAAAGCACTGGAGGAAGCGGCCATTTCTTTTAGTTTCACAACTACTTTCTCTATTTCTTTTTCTTCCACTTCAAATGGGGATTTCAATGTCATATGTGGAGGAATCAAAGAATAATGTGGATCATAGCGTTTTCTGTATGAGTTCACTATGTCCTGAAGTTTTTTTGACGGGAAAGCAGCAATACCAAAATTCATTTTCTTACCTCCTGATAATGTTAAGACGTTATCCTATTTTCATTATACCAAAAAATTGAAAATTCAGTAAACCAATTACTTTCCGGTAAACCATTTCATTGCCCAAACATCGCTTTCAATGCCCTTGGGAGGTCAGCCTGCCAATATTTCCACGTATGTCCGCCTTCAAACTCCTCATAAAAGTGTGGAAATCCCTTTGATTGAAGCATTTCAGCCAATCGGCGGTTCGGTTTTAAGAAATCGAGTCTTCGTTTATCTGTTGTAGGGACATCCGTCTCTTCCGTCCCGATCACTTGGTATAGTTGAAGAGATGCCGCACTCCGGAAACTTTCGACGGCTTCCATCACTGTCGAATCGACATAAGGAGAGTGCATGATGACTCTTCCGAATGTGTTCGGGTATTGCAGTGCCGCCATCAGTGAAACCGTAGCGGCCAAGGAGTCCCCCATGATGGCCCGGCCTCCGCTGATTCCATATGAGGGGAAGGCATCATCAAGGAATGGAACAAGTTCATGTGCCAGAAAACGTATGTATTTCTGCTGCTGTTCTCCTTCCGGATGATATTTCTTTCTTCTGTCATGGACATCTTTATAATGGATGCCGGCGAAGATGACATTTTCTATTCTATTTTCCTGAAGCAAGGAATCAGCCGCCCGCCCCAGTTTCCCCATTTGATAATAGTCCTTTCCATCGTTCACGATGCAAAGCGCATATTTATAAAGTGGTGAATAAGAAGCGGGTAAATAGATGAGAATCGTCATCTCTTCCAGTAATTCCTCGCTGTATAACGTCTTTTCCTGTATCTGTCCCATTTTGGTATCCACAAATTCCCCTCCAAATCCAATATTATGAAAATTGTAGCACACTATGATGTATATTACTTGCTTAGGCGCACAGTCTTTTGTTCTGTACATTTCAGACCCACAACTGCTCTTTGGCTGTTATAATAGACGGATAGAATCATATGTAAAGGAGTGGGACCTATATATGGAAACAAGAAGAGTCCACAGTCGTGAAGTGACGGAAGCGGCTAAGAGGGCCCTGTTTGAGAGAGGGGTTTCTATAGAAGCCATCGCTGAAATTGTTTATGAAATGCAGTACACATATAATCCGAATATGGAATTGAAAGATTGTATAGAGAGTGTCGAGCGTGTTCTGATGAAAAGGGAGCTGCAGCATGCTATTCTTGTAGGGATTGAATTGGACCGTCTCGCAGAAGAAGGAAAGCTGTCCGAGCCGCTTTTGAGCATTGTGAAAAGTGACGAAGGCTTATTCGGAGTGGATGAGACAATCGCATTTGGAGCTGTGCTCGGGTACGGCAGCATCGGGGTGACCACTTTTGGTCATCTTGACAAGAATAAAATAGGAATTATCCGCGACCTCGACACCAAGAAAGACGACACTGTCAACACATTCCTCGATGATATAGTCGCCAGCATTGCCGCCAGCGCCGCATCAAGGCTTGCCCACAAAATCCGCGATGAAGAAGAGGCTTTAACGGATGATGAGATGAAAGTCCAAAGAGAAGAAGAGTTGATCGGTTGAACCGGTCCAGATAGAATAAGCAGATTACGCCCTTTCACTAAAATGAAAGGGTATTTTTTATAGAAGGTTGCGGAAACTGATTACTGCATTTTATACTGCTGCTAAAGATGCATGCTGATATACATAAATACAAGAAAATTTTAACATTTTTGCAATTGTTTATGATAAAATGAAATAGAAATATATATAAAATAAGGGGGAAAACGATGAAAAAAAGAAACCGTTCGATACTGGCTGTAATGCTTTTGACCTTGTCCATGATGATCCTTGCCGCATGCGGAGGCAATGATGAAAAAGGCGGTGAAGGAGGAGAAGGCGGCGGAGACAAGAAGCAGCTTTTGAACCTCGTTACTGGAGGCACTGGAGGTACATATTTCCCACTTGGCGGTTCGTTTGCCGATATCATCACAGAAAATACGAACGCAAATACTACTGCACAATCTTCAGGAGCATCAGCTGAAAACATGGAGGCCATCAAAGCGGGGGATGCCGATATCGCCTTCACACAGACGGATATCGCTTCCTATGCAACCGAAGGTAAACTCATGTTCGACGGAAAGCCGATCGACAACATCCAAGCAATATCCTCACTCTATCCAGAAACCATCCAGATTGTCACCACAGCAAAATCAGGCATCAAAACAGTTGAAGATCTGAAAGGAAAGTCCGTTTCAGTGGGCGCCCCGGGTTCAGGGACATACGCCAATGCCGAACAGATTCTTGAAGTCCATGGTCTTACGATGAAGGATCTGAAAGTTCAGAATCTTTCTTTCGATGAGTCTACTGGCGGCATTCAAGACGGAACAATCGATGCTGCTTTCATCACGGCAGGAACACCTACGGGTGCGGTCGAAAGTTTGGCCGCCACAACAGAAGTGGTGATTGTGGGCATGGATGAAGACAAAATTGCCGAATTGATCGAGAAATATCCTTACTATGCAGAAGACGTGGTTCCGAAAGATACGTATAAGATCAAAGAAGAGGTCAAGACAGTCGCGGTACAAGCCATGCTTGTCGTGAATGCAGATCTTGATGAAGATACTGTCTATGACATCACAAAAGCAATTTATGAGAATCTTGACAAGGTGACGCATGCCAAAGGGAAGCTGATCAAAGTCGAGGATGCCTTGAATGGAGTCGGCATCGATGTGCATCCGGGAGCAAAGAAATACTTGGATGAAAAAGGCGTCAAGGCGGATTAAGAGAACGGCCGGTCTAAACCCGAAGGAATCTGTAGGGGAAGGAAGATACAGGTCCTGACGGAGGACCGGCCTTTTTTTTACGCAAAAAGCATATCAATAAGGCAGAGGTTTAAGTGATATGAGAAAAAGGATTACGATTGTCATCCTCTTCATTGCTGTATTATCGGTCATTCTGATTCCTTACAGCCCTTGCGTTGTTTTCTACAAAGGAAAGTCGGAAGAAGTGCTCGGCTATGCTCCTTCAGGAAAGGATGGGATATTTTCCGTTATCTATACCCATTCGATTCATTTGTCTCCGGTGGAGGAAGTATATGAGGCCGGGCCTGGGGGCACCATCCGTCAAACGGAACTTATTTATGAGGACTTCGGGATCGGAATGCCCTCCGGATCGGATGGACAAGGTGTATTTGTCGAAGCGGGGGGCAAATATCATCTGAAGGAAATGGATCTGACATTTCCCTCCATCTATTTACGAACAGGAAAGGTAAGGGCGAATCATGTCTTCAAGGCAGACAGCCGGGAAGTGCCCTTTTCAAGCTTTGCTGAACCGGGAAGCTTGGTCAACATTCAAATAGTGAAACTTAGTTTATGGGAGAAATGGAAGGAAGTGAACATCTTTGGATAAAGAGAAAAAAGATTATTTATCATTGGAGGAGCAGCAGGAACTCATCGAGAAGTACGATCCCGAAGCTGCGACAAGGAAGCTGAAAGGAATCATGGGCTGGGTGACATTCGGAGGTTTGCTTGCATTCTCCCTGTTCCAGCTTTATACCGCGATCGATAAACCATTGATGGCACAGCTGCAAAGATCTGTTCATTTAGGGTTTGCTTTGGCTCTTATCTTTTTGCTTTTCCCTGCAAGGAAGAAGAATCTGAAGAAAGGGAGGATCGCTTGGTACGATTATATCCTTTCTCTGCTATCGGTCGGTGTCGGGTCCTATTGGCCGGTCATGATGGAAGAACTGGTCATGAGGCCGGGGACGATGACAAGTCTCGATTATGCCATGGGTCTTCTTGCCATCCTGCTTGTGCTTGAAGCAACCAGGAGGACAGTCGGGCTTCCGATCACCATCATTGCGCTCATTTTCATGGCCTATGCCATTTACGGCCCTTATATGCCGGGGTTCCTGATGCATAGGGGATTGTCGCTCGAACGTTTGACCCAGACGCTGTTCTTCACTACAGAAGGGATATTAGGAACACCTCTAGGGGTTTCATCCACTTTCATATTCATGTTCCTATTATTCGGTTCCTTCTTGGTCAAAACGACGGTCGGAGATTACTTCAATGATCTCGCAGCAGTCATTGCCGGTAAAAGGGTGGGAGGACCTGCGAAAGTAGC
>JAZNGP010000084.1:0-45308 GCA_045576475.1 Bacillus sp. (in: firmicutes)
GCAGTCTCCTGCTCGATTAAAAAAATAGGTGCGGCAAACTTGTTCCGCTGTTTTCTCTAGTAATAGACTCGCATCCTTCATTGCCTGGTCCAAGCTCATGGGCTTATTCATCACGCTATATACCCCAATCACTCCATATTGATAGAGTGATTCAATCTTTCCTTCAAAGGATCCTGCCAGGATGATGGTCGGTATATTTTTCGCTTTAGCTGATTGAGCTACTCCCATTGGTGTTTTTCCATATGCAGTTTGAAAATCTACCTGCCCTTCTCCTGTAATGACAAGGTCCGCATTTTCTAACTGTTCATCGAGTTTTGCATACTCAATTACGACATCTACCCCTCTTCTCAATGTTGAAGGGAAGAATGCCTGAAAGGCTCCGCCAATTCCCCCGGCTGCCCCTGCTCCTGGGCTGTCATGCAGTCTGACTCCCATTTTTTCTTCAATCTTGTTGGCAAAGTGCAAAAGATTAGCGTCTAGGATCTTGACCATCGCTTCAGTCGCTCCTTTTTGAGGACCGAATATATACGTTGCACCGGTAGGACCAACAAAAGGATTCTCTACATCTGACGCAATGATAAATTGACTTTCTTCTATTCGTGGGTCAAAATTTTCAATTGATAGCTGCTGCAGCTGACCTAATTCACCCCCGCCAATATCTAGTTCTTGCCCTGCGCTATTTTTTAATTCAACACCAAGTGCTTGAAGCATTCCCGCTCCGCCGTCATTCGTTGCGGAGCCGCCTAATGCAAGAATAAAGTTTCTATATCCCTCATCTAAGGCAGCTTTAATGAGTTGTCCAGTACCGTAAGTGCTTGCTTTTAACGGATTGCGCTCACCGATGCTGACTAAATTCAATCCTGAAGCCGCTGCTATCTCGATGATACATGTTTGCTGATCTCCAAGTACTCCAAACTCAGCTTCAATTGGCTTTTGCAGAGGATCGATTACATGGACTTTGGTTTTATGTCCACCTGTCGCTGCGACTAAATTCTCCATTGTTCCTTCGCCGCCATCCGCTACAGGAACTAAGACAGTTTCAGCATGAGGAAAAGCATGCACAATCCCTCGTTCAATCGACAATGCAGCATCCATACTAGAGATACTTCCTTTAAATGAATCTGGAGCTATCACAATCTTCATTTCCTCATCTCCCGAATAGAAAGCGTTTACATTAGTATAAACCTGAAAGAAGAAAAAAGCTCTCCAACACGTTAGCGAATTGGAAAGCCTGTACTTTTATTTAAAGTTAATTCGATTTAAGATTTTTGCTTTTTGAAAATGAAAAAGTGACTTAGATAATTCAAAGATCGTTCCATTCGAAAGACATACTGTGTTTTCAATAATTAAGGCCGGATCAAAAGGATTAACTTGGAGCAAGTCCGCATTTTCCTCGTTAATTTTTTCGCAATTAATGACTTTATCCGCAAAGCCAATGTTTAGTTTTAAGTCCTCGATAAGATAACGATAGATGGAATTTGATGCAATATCTTCGTTTAAATATGGGACAATATCTTTTTTAAAATAACTTATTTCAATCGAGAACGGTTCATTTTCTACTAGTCTTAACCGCTTACTATAATACAGCTTTGTTCCTGTATCACAACGTAATTGTTTGGCTATTTCTTCATCTGCTTCAACCACGTGTAAAGCCAAAATTTTTGTCTCAATATTTTTTGAGGTCAAATCTTTTGTTAATCCTCTTAGACTGCCTAAATTGATGAAATCCGTTTCCGATTTTTCCCTCAAAAACATTCCACTGCCCTGCACTTGATAGACAAAACCTCGATTGACCAACTGAGTAATGGCTTTTCGGATCGTATTTCGACTTACTTCAAACTTTTTTACCAGTTCTTCTTCTGTCGGAAGCTTTTTTGTTTCGTCAAACTTTCCATCCCTAATATCCTTTTCTAACTCATCCGCTATTTCTTTGTATTTTACGGCCATATAATCTCCCTTACAGCTTTTCGCCTCTTGTTTTAATAATATCTTTGTACCAATGATACGAAAGCTTTTTCTTTCGATTTAAATGATCCTGATGATCCACGTAAATAAAGCCATATTGCTTTTTATATCCGTTTAGCCAGCTTAATAAATCAATAGCGGACCATGCATAATACCCTTTTAAATGAATCCCTTCTTGGATTGCCCGCTTAATCACTTTTAAATGTTGCTCGATATACTTTATCCGAGGAACATCTACGATTTCACCATCTATGATAGGATCTTCATCTCCAAGTCCATTTTCTGTAACATACATTTTTATATCACCATAACGTGCTTTTAATAGATGCAGCCCATCTAAAAATCCCTGAGGTGAGATTTCCCATCCCCATTTAGTATAGGTTTTGTTCTCCATTTTAACAGTCCGATAATACCCGTCAAAAGAGGGGCTGCCTGGGGCCAACGTAGATGTTTCTCGTGAATGTTCCATGGATGAAAGTGTTTCATTATTTTTTTCTACTCGAATGGGTTGATAATAATTCAAACCAATAAAATCATTACTCTCCGCATTTCTTGCTAAGGTATCCAGCTCTTCTTCCGTCCAATCTGGTGTCCAGCCCTTTTCCTTTAATTGCTCGACCACATAAGTGGGATATGTCCCTTTTAGAATCGGATCATAGTACCAAAACGTTTCATATTCATTCGCATGTTGAGCAGCTATCACATTTTCCGGTTTATCATCGACACTGTATGCTGGCAAGAATACATGCGTTATGCCAATCTCCCCGTACTGTCTTAATTTCTTATAGACTTCTACGGCTTTTGCATGTGCATAAAACACATAATGCGTCGCTTGAAAATACTTCTTCTCATCATTTTGAATACCAGGCGGATGGGCTCCTTTTAAGTAGCCTAACCCACAAAACATAACCGTTTCATTAAACGTAATCCAATGTTTCACACGATCTCCAAATGACTGGAAACAAATCGCTGCATACTTCACGAAAGCTTCAGCCGTTCGCTTATTAGTCCAACCTCCATCTTCTTCAAGGGTCAGAGGTAAGTCCCAGTGATACAGAGTAACAAACGGAACAATTCCATATTTCAAACATTCATTGATTACATTATTATAAAATTCCAATCCTTTTGGATTCACTTCACCATCGCCTGTTGGCAAAATACGCGCCCATGAAAGAGAAAACCGGTACGATTCAAGACCCATCTCGGCCATTAATTGAATATCTTCCTTGTAACGATGATAATGGTCGATCGCTACCTCACCGTTTGTTCCCTCATACGTCTTTCCAGGAATCTTTGAAAAGACGTCCCAATTGGTTACGCCTTTCCCATCTTCATTCCATGCTCCTTCTATCTGATAAGAAGCAGACGCCGCTCCGAATATAAAATCATGTGGAAACTTCATATAATAACCTCCATTTTCATACCATCATATTAAATTCATAGGCACAAATATTAAATTGATTATATACGTTTATTCCATTATTGGCAAACGCTAAAGGGATAATCTTAGGGGGATTAAAGAGGAACGCACTTCAAAGAGACGGGAAGAGGCGTTTCCCCGCCTTAATGAAAATATAGCACTATTTTTGTCTTCTCATCCACTGTGTAGCAACCCACTTTTCTCCTGCTATCACTGGGGCTCCACCATGTAACGTTTGTTCATTGATCTGTTGATCGCTATAAAAATATTCAAAATACACGGCCGTTCCCTTTTTTGGAGATACGGAAAGTTTTAGTTTAGGAAAATACGTTTCTCCCCCACTTTCCACATCATTTAAGTAGATAACGATTGTGCTTATCCTATTATTTTGTGCGGCTTTACTTGAAGATGAAAAATAATCATGATGAGCCTTATATTCTTGTCCAGGCGTATATTTTAGAATTTGAATTCCTTCTCCATGTTCAGTGGGGATATTCATAATCGATGAAAGTCTTCTTTCAATTTTAGTAATCAAATCATTCTCTTTTTCTTCAAAATACATACTGCTGCTCGTTCTCATCTCATTGACTTCACGGGTGGACCCAATCTTTGAACGATTCAATTTATCTTTTGATAAGCTCATCAAGGCGTTGCATTCTTCCTCACTCAACACATTACCTAAAATGACGATGAGAGGCTCTTCAAATTTTGCTAGTATATTAATCTCTCTATCTTCTGTTTTAATTGTATTTCCAATGTGATTAAAAATCGTTTGTTCTTTCATAATTGATGTAGTACCATCCATTCGTTTCACAACTCCTTAACTATTTAAATTTTCAAACTATTTTTATTCTGATTCTTTTATTGTAAGCGGTTAACTATAAATATTATACCATGAGCCTTCTTCTTTCTAGAAATATCTATCGTCATATGTTTTACTCCATATATAAAAAAACCACCTGCGTTAACAGATGAGTTTACGTATTATCCTCGAAGCATGTTCCGTCCACCATTAACGGGAATTTGCTTTTTCAGAAATCTCAGCCACTGTCAGCTTCTCAAACTCTTTCATGATAAACCTAAAAAGAAAGGCCTCTCAACAGGAACCCGTTGAAAAGCCTTTTTCTTTTATTTAGCAACTAAAATCTCTTCTAAATTATCTAATGCCAACTTGTTTCCATATGCAGAATAATCTAACCATGGTTGTTCAGAAATTAGGAATACTTGATCGTTTTTAACCGCTTTAAGACTTTGCCAAATCGGATCATTTTGTAATTCCTTATAAACGTCTTCACTGCCTTCATCAACTGATGACACTAATACAAAAATGGTATCAGCATCGAAGTCTGGCAATACCTCTTTTGAAATATTCTCCCAGTTCTCCTCAATTGATTCGACACCTGTTGCTGGCTTGAATCCTAAATCTTCAAACAAAATGGGACCTAATGGACGCTCCATTCCATATACACGCAGTCCTTTTGGTGATATACGTACCGCCATTACTGTACCTTCACCAAGCTTTTCTTTAGCTAACGTAGATAATTCAGCTGCCTTTGCTTCATAGTCTTTAATGAACTGTTCGGCAGTTTCTTCCCGATCTACGATGCCAGCTATATCTTGTAGGTGGTCTTTCCAACGGCCTTCATCCAGATTAATGACATTCGTTGGGGCAATCGCCTCGTATTTCTCTAAACCATGCTTCCCAGCAAACTCTTTGTCAATGAAAATTTCATCGGGCTGCATCGCAATTAACGCTTCCATATCAGGTTCTTTTGTAAATCCTAAATATTCCGTAACTGAAAAACGTGCTTCATCAAGCGGCAGGTAATCACTTGTCGTTGTTCCATCAGGTGTAATACCCAGTGCCATTAAATCTCCCGTTAAGAAAATAGAAATAGATGCTACCTTTTTATCATACTTTTCACCTTTACTATCCGAAGAAGACTTTGATTCCTTATTTTCGTTTACTTTCTTGTTCTCTTGCCCTTCTTCATTCCCGCATGCTGCCAAGACGAAAAGGAATGTACTCATTAGTACAACCAGTAGTTTTCTCATGATGATCTCCTGTTCTTATAAAAATTAATCATTTCCAATTATACAGAGTAACCCTGCAAACCACAAACCCATAACTAGCTTACTTTGGTTTAAATAATAGATACAGAAAATACGGCGCACCTACTGCTGCGACGACAACTCCCGCCGGTATGGCATTGGGTTCAAAAAGGGATCTTGCGATAGTATCTGCAAAAACAAGAATGACAACACCCGTCAAAGCAGAAATTGGTAATACATATTGATGCATCGGCCCTACAAGTCGTCGGGCAATATGGGGAGCGACCAGTCCTATAAAACCGATTCCACCGGCCATCGATACACTTGCGCATGATAACGCTACGGCAATACATAGCAGCTGAATCCGTTCTTTGTTTACTCGCGTGCCAATCCCGGTTGCGATGGTATCTCCCAAAGCAAAGCTATTTAATGGTTTCGCCTTCATGAAGGCAATTGGAATCAAAATCAACATCCATGGAAGTAGTGCATACACATTGATCCAATCCCTGCCCCACACATTACCCAGCAGCCAACTCGCCGTAAATGAATATGTTTTTTCATCCAGCTGCAGAGATAAATACAAACTAATGGCATTAAACCCTGCTGCAATGGCAATTCCGACTAGTAAAAGTCTTGTGGGGAGCAACCCCTTTCCTTTTTCACTCGCTAATATGAATATGAGACCTGCAGCCAGACATCCTCCCATAAAGGTGAATAGCGGGATTATTAATGCAGGAGTCGTATTCAATGATGTGAAGTAGGTAACATAAACAATTAATCCAAGGCTCGCCCCCGCATGAATCCCTAAAACACCAGGATCAGCCAAGGGATTCCGAGTAATCCCTTGGAAAATGCCACCTGATATCCCCAGCCCCATTCCAGCCAAAATGGTAATGATGATACGAGGCATCCGGTATTCAAATAAGACCATCTCATACATCGGCGTACCGAAACCAAGGATCGTTTTGACAACATCAAGCGGTGCGATCTTCAACGATCCTGTATTTAATCCAAGAGTTATGATCGTTAAGATTAAGATAGATAGGGCAAACCCAACTTGAAGACATTTCTTTCGTCTCTTCCTGGTGATATTCATAAACTTCTCTTTTCCTTCCGTGCCACAAATAAAAAGAACGGTACACCTATCATGGCAACAATCACTCCGATTGCCAATTCTTTTGGCGGATCCATCGTTCTTGCACCAAGGTCTGCCACTACCAGTAAAACGGCACCTAATATGGCTGACAATGGAATAACAAAACGATAATCCACGCCGACCAGCTTCCTTGTGATATGGGGTATGACTAATCCGACAAAGGCAATTGAGCCAACAGCTGCTACGGAAACACCAGCTAATATGACCGCAATAATCATAGCAATTAACCGAATTTTTTGCGTCTGTATCCCTAAGTTAACAGCAATTTCTTCACCCATTGCCATCAAAGAAATAGGCCGTCCAAGCAGGCAAGCCATTACCACCACGAAGAGGATAATCGGCGCTA
This sequence comes from Bacillus sp. (in: firmicutes), assembly GCA_045576475.1. Classification (GTDB taxonomy): domain Bacteria; phylum Bacillota; class Bacilli; order Bacillales; family DSM-1321; genus Bacillus_AD. The sequence goes on from JAZNGP010000084.1 coordinate 6,940, forward strand.
CAATCTTAAGCTGCGGCCATTCCACACCAGCCACTCCCCCGGCATACCAAAACGCTAAATCTTGACTAAGGTCAAAGTAAATCGCAATACCAGATGTAAACGAATGCAGCAGCGATGCAACAACTGTGCCGGCTAACGTTAATTTCAGCGGCGTTAATCCTCCAGGTGAGCTTGCTCCCAACCCGAAGATGAAAATGGTTGTACAAGCTGCACCCAAGAATGACAAGATCATCAACGTAGAAAATGAAAGGTTGGGTAAAAAAACAAAAGACAGTGCCACAACAAATGTAGCTCCTGCATTAATCCCTAATACTCCAGCATCGGCTAAAGGATTCCTCGTTACTCCCTGCATCAATGCCCCGGCAACTGCAAAGGCTGCACCTACTAATGCCGCTGCAAGCACACGCGGGAATCGGATCGAATGTAAAATTTGATGTTCAATATTCGTTTTGTCAAAATGCCAAAGAGCCTCCCATACTATAGAGAGTGAAAGCTGTTTAGCACCTGTTGAAATAGCTGCAAGCATACTCAGCCCTAAGATAAGAATCGATACTACCGACATCAGATAAAAGCGACCGCTGCGGATATCGCAAAGTAATTTTTCCTTACGCATCATCGCTGATCCCCATATAACGTATCCATTGGGATACATATAGGCACATTTGACTTCGGTTCAATTAAAATCGTTGCCTCTATATGGAATACTTCTTTTAACATCTTGTCATTTAATACTTCATGCGGGGTTCCTTCATGCATGACTTCCCCTTCTTTAATGCATACTAAATGATCCGCAAAACGTGTTGCGTGATTCAGATCATGAACAACCATCACAATTGTGCTCTTCTCTTCCTTATTAAGTTTCCGAAGCAACTTCAACACTTCCAGCTGATGTCCCATATCTAAAAAAGTCGTTGGTTCATCTAATAACAGAATTCCTGTTTTTTGAGCCAATGCCATCGCAATCCAAGCACGTTGACGTTGTCCACCTGATAGCTCATCAACCAATTCATCCTGCAATGCTGTCAAACCAGTTGATTCAATGGCCCATTGGATGATTTCATAATCTGATTTAGTCGTAGAACTAAACGCCTTTTGATGTGGGTATCGACCGTATGCCACTAATTCACTGACAGACAAGCCGTCAGGAGCAACTGGGTTTTGAGGAAGAATAGACAGTTTCTTAGCTACTTCCTTCGTCGGAAGCTTCTGGATGGCTTGTCCATCAATATAGACAGCTCCGCTCTCGGGCTGCATGATGCGTGCTAGTGTTTTCAATATCGTTGATTTCCCTGAACCATTTGCGCCGACAAGCGCAGTGATTTTGCCTTGCGGAATAGTCAGATTCAAATTAGGTACAATCACTTTCTCATCGTAACGGATCGTCAATTGTCTTGTCTCGAAGTAATTCTTCATCGCTTTATCCTCATTCTTGTAAATGATAACCATTTTCAGTCTATAGACAATATTAAGACGAGTCAATTCATAAGACTGCTATCTGTCAGGCAAGGGGTTGCCGCAGCAAAAGCATATTCCATTTGTTTGACTGCCGATTCTTGAGCATTTTCAAGGTAATTGCAGGAATAGTATGCTTTAATTCACTCAAATACTACATCAATGCTTTTATACATATCGAACTGAAATATGATGGTACTAAAGAAAACAAAGGCAGGTCATGTAAATGGAAAAATACAGAATCGACAAAAAGAAAGGCTTGGAATTCGGGATCTATACATTAGGCGATCACTTGCCGAATCCTTATAGCGGAGAACGTATTTCCGCACAGCAGCGTGTTCAGGAATTGATTGAGTATGCTAAACTGGCCGATCAAGCAGGCCTGGATTTCTTCAGTGTCGGGGAAAGTCATCAAGACTATTTCGTCACACAGGCACACTCGGTTGTTCTCGGCGCAATCGCACAAGCCACCCGCAGCATCAAAATCGGAAGTTCTTCCACAATCATCAGCACTTCGGATCCGGTGCGGGTGTATGAAGATTTCTCCACGATCGATTTGATTTCAAACGGCCGTGCGGAGATCATTGCCGGCCGTGCTTCCCGAATTGGACTGTTCGAATTATTGGGTTATAATGTGCGTGATTATGAAGCTTTATATGAAGAGAAAATGGAATTGCTTCTGAAGCTGAATGAAGAAGAAGTCGTCAATTGGAGCGGTGCATTCCGTAAGCCATTAAGAGACGCCAAGCTTCTGCCTCGCCCCAAAAACGGTTCCCTGCCGATTTGGCGTGCGGTCGGCGGTACGCCTGCAAGTGCCATGAAAGCAGGAAGCTCAGGTGTGCCGATGATGCTTGCCGCACTGGGCGGTCCGGCAAGTACGTTCAAGAACACCATTGATGCGTATCGGGAAGCAGCGAAACAAAGCGGATATGATTCTTCCGAACTGCCGGTCGGCACAACTGGGTTCTTCTTCGCAGCCGATACGACACAAGAAGCCATCCGTGACATGTACCCGTATATCAATGAAGGCATGAAACGCACGAACGGCCAAGGATTTCCTCAGCAAGCATTCGCCCATGCATCAGACATCAGAAGCGTCATCAATGTAGGCAGTCCACAGGAAATCATCGAAAAAATCCTGTATCAACACGAATTATTCGGGCACCAGCGGTATATCGCACAAATTGACTTCGGCGGCATGCCATTCGATAAACTAAAGAAGAATATTGAAATTATCGGGACGAAAATCCTGCCCGCCATCCGGAAGTACACGGCGGAATGCAGTTCAGACAAGTAAAGAAGGAAGTGCTATGGAAAACATCCATGGCACTTTGTTCATCCTTGCCAAGACGTGGGAATGTCCTTCCGATGCCCGCTCCAGTCACAATTGCCTCCTTTTATCCGCACTTATATACTCCGCTCCTTTATTCTGAAAATATATTATATTAAAATAAAGATAAATGAAGATTTGTCCATCTAACCGGCCAACAGAATGTTGCTTTTAGTCAGATATGATTAAAGCGTCCATTCGCAGCGGAAATCAATATGAAAAAAAGAAACTTACGAGAATCATATGACGGGATTCAACAACAAGAATATGCTTCAGAGGTGAGAACGATGGAAAAGACAGCTATTTTAGTAGTGAACTTAGGTACACCGGATGCACCCACACCCAAACAGGTAAGACCGTATCTGAAAGAATTCTTGGGTGACCGGCGTGTCATTGATTTGCCTCGGGCTCAATGGCTGCCGATCTTGCACGGCATCATCCTGCGTGTGAGACCAAAGAAATCGGCTAAGCTATATCAATCGGTATGGACAGAGGAGGGATCACCGCTGCTTGTGTATAGCCAAAAGCAGCACACCGCACTTCAGGCACGCTTTCAAGAGCCGGAAATAAAAACCGCATTGGCGATGAATTATGGCAATCCTTCTGTTCCCGATGAATTGGAGAAGCTCCATCAATGGGGAGTCCGAAAACTGATTGTACTGCCTTTATTCCCGCAGTATTCTTCGACCACAACAGCGTCGGTATGGGATAATGTGACAAAAACGATAAGCAAATGGCGGGATATACCCGAATTAATCTTCATCCGGGAATTCGCAGACCATCCGCTCTTTATCCAATTGCTTGCCAATCGTATTCATGCATGCATCGTGAAAAATGGGAAACCTGATTGTATCGTATTATCCTATCACGGGATTCCCGCACGTTATGCCGAAACAGGAGATGATTATCCGGAGCAATGCAGGAAGACAACCGAAGCATTGCAGAAACAATTCCCGGACCTACCCTTCATGGAATGCTTTCAGTCGAAGTTCGGCAAAGAGCAATGGCTGGAACCATCCACCAGCGACACACTCCGCTCCCTTGCGGAACAAGGAAAGAAACATGTCATCATTCTTGCTCCGGCCTTCACAGCCGACTGCCTGGAAACATTGGAAGAGCTTGAAGTGGAGAATAGAGATATCTTCATGGAAGCTGGCGGGGAAAACTATCATTATATTCCTGCAGCGAATGGCGATCCGCTATTCATTGATGCTTTGGAGGATATTGTGCGGACACATCTTCATCCGGAATCAAGTTCGGCCGCCCCTTTACGTTCTTTCGGCGTGTAATGGAACACTTCAAAAGACTGTTTCCCCTCTGCATGGGAACAGTCTTTTTGTATGCAGGCGCCATTATTTCCTTTCATTATTTAAGACCATAAAAGAGCAGCTAAGAGAAAATTGGTTTAAAATGGGTAAAAGGACATTTCAGCGAAACATTCGTCCAAGATTGGATTTCCCAAAGGAATGGTGAGATGTATATGAATTCGGAACAAAAATCTTCATTAAAAGAACAGCTGCTTCAATTGGAGAAACAATTGCTTCAACCAGAAATACGGACATCAACAGAGGCACTTGCCGATCTGCTCGCCGATGATTTCTTTGAATTCGGAAGCTCCGGAAAAGTATTATACAAGGATGGAAGCATACGTGAAGAAGGACTGAGTCCGGTAAAAATGACTTTAAGCGGCTTTGACATCCATCCCCTATCCGCAGATATCGTCCTCACAACCTACCATATCTGTAATGAAGTAACAACACAGCACTCTTTACGCAGTTCGATATGGAAGCGGAAAGATGGAAAATGGAAGATGCACTTTCATCAAGGAACGAAAACAACCCCTGCACAAAATAAAGAAGTGTTAGATTAATCTCTATCGCGCACAAGACCAAGAATGGTCTCCTTTCTCTTTTTACGTCCGCAGAATACTGAATAGAATAACAATTAAACCATTGACAAATTAAGGTTTAAACCGTATATTAAACTACGAAAATGATAATCATTATCAGTGAAGCGAAGCTATATATACCTTTAGGGAGGTTAATGATGAATCGCCTCTATACAGAACATTTGAACATAGGTTACGGGGAAGATTTGATAGTGAAAGATCTTAGTATAGACATCCCAGACCGGAAAATTACCACCATCATCGGTTCGAATGGCTGCGGTAAGTCCACTTTACTGAAAGCGATTACCCGCATCATTTCTCATCAATCAGGCGAGGTTGTTTTGGATGGAAAAAGTATTTCAAGCGAAAATACGAAAGTGCTTGCACAAAAAATGGCCATCCTTCCCCAATCACCTGAAAGCGCAAGCGGATTGACGGTCGGTGAACTTGTATCGTATGGACGCTTTCCTTATCAGAAAGGATTCGGCCGCTTAACCAAACGAGATATCGATGTCATTGACTGGGCTCTTGAAGTGACCGGAACCAAAGATTTCAAATTTCGTTCCGTCGATGCCTTATCAGGAGGACAGCGCCAGCGTGTCTGGATCGCGATGGCACTTGCCCAAGAGACGGACATCATCTTCCTGGATGAGCCTACCACTTATTTGGATATGGCCCATCAGCTGGAAGTATTGGAGCTCTTGCAGAAATTGAACACCGAACAAGAACGTACCATTGTCATGGTCTTGCATGATCTGAATCATGCTGCCCGGTTTGCCGATTATATGATCGCATTAAAAGACGGACATATTGTGCAAGCCGGTAATTGTGAGGAAGTCATGACTGCCGATACACTCAGGGAAGTATTCCAGATAGACGCAGAGATAGGCAGAGATCCCAGGACGGACAAACCGATGTGTATTACTTATAACTTATTAAAAGGAGAACAATAACATGAAGAAACTGCTGCTCCCATTTATCCTATTGTCCATGCTGATCATCAGTGCATGCGGCAATAATTCTTCTGACGAGAAGGAAAAGGATGCAAAGAATGAAGAAACACCGGAAACATTCACTTACGAATCAGAAACTGGTCCAGTGGAAGTACCGACAAACCCAGAACGTGTCGTCATGCTGTCAGGGTTTACAGGTAATGTAATCGATTTGGGCGTGAATTTGGTCGGTGTCGATGTATGGTCGAAAACCAACCCCACTTTTGAAGAAGAATTGAAAGATGTCGCCGAAGTGTCAGAGGACAATCTCGAACAGATCATTGAGCTTGAACCAGATTTAATCATTGCATTATCCACAGTCAAGAACCTTGATAAATTAAAAGAAATCGCTCCAACAGTTACATATACATGGGGCAAATTGGATTATTTGGCCCAACATGTCGAAATCGGCAAACTATTAGGTAAAGAGAAAGAAGCGCAAGCCTGGGTCGATGACTTCGAAAAACGTGCAACTGAAGCCGGAGATGAAATCCGTGCGAAGATCGGTGAGGATGCGACCGTTTCAGTCATTGAAGCATTTGATAAGAATCTTTACGTATACGGTGATAACTGGGCGCGAGGAACAGAAATTCTGTATCAGGCCATGAAATTGAAAATGCCTGAAAAAGTGAAGGAAATGGCATTGAAGGACGGATACTATACTCTTTCCACTGAAGTGATGCCGGAATATGCCGGTGATTATGTGATCTTAAGCAAGTATGCGGATGCCGACACTTCATTCCAGGAAACAGAAACGTATAAAAATATTCCTGCCGTCAAAAACAATCGTGTATATGAAATGGAAGGAAACGGAGCTTCCTTCAGTGATCCGATTACTCTAGAAAAGCAATTGGCTTTCTTCAAGAAGTCATTTCTAGGTGAATAATGAACGAAGGGGGATTCTGATTCTACAGAATCCCTCTTCCCTATTCTATGAAAGAGAAGATGATTGACTGATGACAAATGAAAATAAACGTTCCATTCCTTTTGTCTTTAAATTAGCGGCCGGGCTGCTTGTTTTTGTTGGTATGTTCTTTGCTTCCATGGTTTTTGGCGCCGCGGAGACAACAATCAAAGATGTATGGCTTGCCCTTACCTCGGATGTGAAGAATGAGGCAACCTTGATCCTGCGGGAAATCCGTTTCCCAAGAGAAGTCGCCGCCATTTTCGTCGGAGCCGCACTCGCCGTCTCAGGTGCCATCATGCAAGGGTTAACAAGAAACCCGCTGGCCGATCCAGGTTTACTCGGATTGACGGCTGGAGCGAACGCAGCGCTGGCGATCACGCTTGTTCTTATCCCATCCGTAAATTACTTCGGCTTGATGATCAGTTGTTTCATAGGCGCAGCCGTCGGCACAATCATGGTATTCGGGATCAGTGTACTTAAGAGAGGCGGCTTCTCACCGCTCCGGATCGTATTGGCCGGCGCAGCGGTATCCGCCTTCCTCTATGCTGTCTCTCAGGGTGTCAGCATCTATTTCAAACTATCGAAAGATGTGTCCATGTGGACTTCAGGAGGCTTGGTCGGGACAAACTGGGACCAGCTGCAGGTCGTTATTCCCTTCATCATTGCCGGCATTCTTATCTCTCTCCTTTTATCGAGACAGCTGACGATTCTCAGTTTGAGTGAAGAGGTCGCCGTCGGATTAGGGCAAAGGACAACACAAATCAAAATCACCCTTTATATTGTCATTATCCTGCTGGCAGGCGCTTCCGTCGCACTTGTCGGCAACTTGACCTTTGTCGGCTTAATGGTTCCACACGCAGTGCGGGCGATTGTCGGGACGGATTACCGTTATATCATACCGATGTCGGCAATCGTCGGAGCCATATTCATGCTCTTTGCCGATACGATCGGCCGCACCATCCATGCACCATATGAAACGTCGGTCGCAGCCATTGTCGCAGTGGTCGGTTTACCATTTTTCCTGATGATCGTACGTAAAGGAGGCAAAGCATTCTCATGATCCAACCTTCTTTACTCAGAAAACAAAGGATACTCCTGATCCTATTATTGGCGCTTATCATCGGTACAGCTGTGATCGGCATGGGGCTGGGCGCTGCGTCGCTATCCTATGACAGATTGATCCCTGTCCTTCTTGGAGAAGGTACCTTTGCGGAATCCTTCGTATTGTTTTCCCTTCGTCTGCCAAGATTGATCATCACATTGCTCGCCGGGATGGCCCTTGCGCTCTCCGGTGCCATTCTTCAAGGGATCACACGGAATGATTTGGCTGACCCTGGAGTAATCGGGATCAACTCAGGAGCAGGTGTCGCTGTCGCCATCTTCTTTCTGTTCTTTCCGACCGAGGCTGGTTCCTTTATTTACATGCTTCCGCTGGTGGCTTTTGCCGGTGCGGTCCTTACCGTCTGCATCATCTACTTCTTTTCTTACAGCAAAAATTCAGGTCTGCAGCCGGTGAAACTGGTATTGACAGGGGTTGGTGTTTCTACGGCCCTCTCAGGGGCAATGATTGTCCTTATTTCATCTGCTGAACGCGAGAAAGTGGACTTCATCGCCAAGTGGATCGCCGGGAATATATGGGGTACGGATTGGCCATTCATTTGGGCACTGCTCCCATGGTTGATCATTCTGATTCCATTCACTTTATACAAAGCCCACCGACTGAATCTTCTTGGACTCAATGAACCTGTGGCCATCGGTGTCGGTGTATCGCTGGAAAAAGAAAGGATCGTGCTGCTTCTGACAGCAGTTGCCCTTGCAGCTGCCGCTGTTTCCGTAACCGGAGGCATTTCCTTTATCGGGCTTATGGCCCCGCATATGGCTAAAGCATTGGTCGGACCGCGGCATCAATTGTTCATCCCGCTTGCCGTTCTGATCGGAGGCTGGCTGCTTTTGTTCGCCGATACCATCGGACGCAATCTGATCGAACCGACCGGGATCCCCGCTGGAATTATGGTTGCATTGATCGGCGCCCCGTATTTCATGTATTTATTATTGAAAAAGTAAGCTATGTTATCGTTTGGTGTTGGGTTTTAATACTTTGGCTTTAAACGTTGAAGCGGAGAAAGGGCGACTCCTGCGGGATTCAGCGAGCAGGGTGAGACCCCGCGGAAAGCGCCCGTTCGCAGCGAAAAACTACATAGAACTGTAACAGATCAAATAAACAAGAAAAATCCCTTGAGATATCTCGAATCTCAAGGGATTTTTCTCATGGAAGATACTTATTTTTTCTACTCACTCCGTGTTGTTTACATATATAAAAACCGGGTACAGAAGAACTAAAATATGCACTAGGGTTTGTATGAGTACTAAAAAAGAAATCAGCAATATACTCTATCCCTTAGGTAGACCAGCTTGATGCAGTCATCTTTATTAATCATTGGGAAGGAGTGCTTAAATGACAGGGAAACCCGGCCGACAAAAAACGGAGAAATCGAATAAATGGATGATGACACAAGGATGGAAAGATGTCCTTTTTCTCCATTGGCCTGTACCGGCTGAAACGTTAGAGGACATTATCCCGAATGAACTGGAACTAGATCTATTGGATGGGCAGGCTTGGATCAGTTTAGTATTGTTTAAAGTCGAAGGCACCCGTCCGAGATTCCTTCCCCCCATTCCCTTCATCCATTCCTATCTGGAGTTGAATACAAGGACATATGTGAAGTATAAAGATAAAGCGGGCATTTATTTTTTCAGCTTAGATGCCAGCAAAAGCTTAGTCGTAAGCCTGCCCCGAATAGGCAATTTCCTTCCTTACATGAAGGCAAGGATGCATTATGGGGCATCCGATGATATATTCACTTTCAAGAGTATCAGGACGCAAGAAGGTCAGCCTCCTGAAACCTTAGAGTTGACATATACAGCTGATTTAAAGAATCCCTTGCAGAAAAATGCACGTGACCGTTGGCTGACCGAAAGATACATCTTATGGACCAAGCCAAAGAAACACTTATACCGGCTGGATATTCACCATCCTGAGTGGGTGCTCTTTCCTGCATCCGTACAGATCACAAAGAATTCAATGGCAAGCTTTGCAGCTGGTCATATAGATGAGAATGTTCCCATTGCCCATTATTGCACTTTCAGGAAGCCGATTTTTCATCCGCCGGTTTTGGAGTCATGACAAGGCCTTAGAAAAGACCCTGAATCAAAGATATTTATCCCACAAAAAGAGTACCAAAAAAGCTAAGAGTACCATAAGAAAATCTTTAGCTCCCACTTTTTTTATGCACTCCGGATCATCTATCTTAATGAATGATCGGAAATGGCTTTTCCTCTTTCCAGTGTTGAATGAATGTTTTGTGCAGCGGGTTCAGATTCTTCGGAAGGGTCGTCCGCTTATAGAACCTATGCTCCCGGCTGCTTTCATCGATGATTTTGACCTTACCTGAGAATTCCGTCGCCAGAAAGACAACTTGATGGATAAAAGCCTTTTCGCCAAATTTATTCGTGACGTAACAGTCCCGTCCCGACAGCATCCCGAACAGCTGCGGCCTTTCCACCGTCAAAGCTGTTTCTTCCAGCACACCCCGGATAGCCGCATCTTCGTATTTCTCCCCGATTCGCATCATACCGCCTGGCAGACTCCAATGATTCTCACCTGGACTTCTCTGCAAAAGCAGCTTATCGTCCTTCTCGATGATCATCCCGCATTTTATTTGTATTTGATCTTCTTTTACAGAAGCCATGGATGGACCCTCCTCTTGCATATACGGTTTCTTATATAAATATTTATACTATACAAGAGGAAAGGATACTATGCCATGAGCGATGCTGGATGGAGTTCCCTTTTTCATCAATACTTGAACAACATCGCAATCAATTCAAAACCTGCACCGACTGTCCAGAATAAAACATGATCTCCACGCCTGACTTGGCCTGTTTCGACAGCTTCATGCAAAGCAATGAATGGACTGCTTGTTCCTGTATAACCAAATCGATCTCCTACATAAGTGATTTGCTCATCCGTAATTTTCAGATGGTCTTGGATTTTCCGGATATTCACTAACGCAGATTGAGAAAAACAATACGATTTGATATCTTTCGCTGTAAGATTATTCCTGTCCAGAATCGTGTCGATTATCTCAAAGGATGGCGGCAGTGAATCGGAAGCATCGAAACGAAGCCATTTGACATATTTCCCATCCCCTCCATCTTTCACCGCCTTGGAAAGTCCATTAGCTGGATAACGGACAAATTCATGATGCACCGGTTCCGTATGATAAATAGAATCAATGAAACCCGTTTCTTCTTCTGTCTTCTCCAAGATTACCGCTGCAGCGGCATCTCCGTTATTCGCGTATGACAGTTCGTCATCCGGATTGCTCAGTAAAGTATTATAATCAGAACCTATGACCAATGCTTTCTTTACGTATGGACTGGCAAGCATATAGCGGCTGGCTTGTTCAACTGCCACGGTCATGCCCGCGCAGTTCGCATTGGAATCCAAAACAATAGTATGGCTGGCTGCTTCGATTGCTTGATGGACAAGCAAAGCGTTTGTCGGATAAGTTGTTTCGGGCACTTGTGTACTGAATACGATCATATCCATCTCTTTCCCTGTTAATCCAGCCTTCCGCAGGACACTTCTTGCCGCTTCCACCCCCATTGTCAGTCCATTTTCTTCTTCATTATTAATTACATAACGGTCTTTGCGCCCCATGCTATCCAAGAACTTCCCGATGTTTTTCCCCTTTCTCTCCTGAAAGTGCTTCAAGTAGAAATCGTTGTTCACGGAATGATTCGGATGATAGATTGCGACCTTCTTTATTTTTATATATGTCATGCCTTATATTTCTCCTTTATTCCTGACTGAGCGTACCGATTGAAGTGCTTATACTTTCACAATCTCTGCTTGTGTAAGACCCGTATTTCGAGCCAGGCGTGAAAGCTGCATCTTCAGAATTGCGCTATTTTTGATCTTGAAGATTACTTTCATGAATCCGGATTGTTTATATAATTGATAAGAACCTTCCAATTCAGGTACCATTTGAGGTGTAACGACATCCATGTTCGTGCAGTCGATTTCCAATGTGTAAGCGGATGTGTCAACAGAGTTAACCGCTCTTTCGTAATCTCTTTTGAATTCCTGCACTTCTTCCAGCTTAGCTGCCCCTCCGACAAATATTGCAATCACCTTCCTGTTCGGATAAATAGTAATATCGTATTTCTTTGTCATGCTGATTCCTCCTTATTGTCGTTTGACGTAATACGTACTTTGCACCTATCTGTTTATATCGGATTTCTCCAAAATTTATTAATCTATTTTCCAAATCAAGTAATCTATCTTCCCGCCGGGATGAGATGAGCAAACAGCGTACATAAAAGAAGCATCGACCGCAGCCGATGCTTCTTTCTTTACACATTAAATTTATTCATGATTTTCTGCAGTTTATCAGCCATATGTGTCAATGCATTCGCGGAATAAGTGATCTCCTTCATGGAGGCCAGTTGATTCTCCGCAGCCGATACAACTCTTTGGGAATGCATAGAAGTTTCTTTCGTTATATGTGTTATTTCGGCAACTGTTAAGGATACCTCCTGAGCTCCAGCTGAAATGATTTCCGATGTGGATGCCATTTGGTGAACAAGCTGCTCTGTACTATCCAATGCGTCCAGAATATCGTTGAAACTCGCTTCTGTTTGTCTCGCAATACCAAGTCCTTCATCCACCTCGGTCTTCACTTGATTGATGGAAGCATCGGACCGTTCCATGTCCGCTTGGATTTCTTTGATCAATTCCGCAATTTGGGTGGATGATCTTTGCGACTGTTCCGCCAGTTTACGAACCTCGGCAGCCACTACCGCAAAGCCTTTCCCTTGCTCTCCTGCTCTTGCCGCTTCAATGGCCGCATTCAATGCCAGCAAATTCGTCTGGTTCGCTATTCCGGTGATGGTCTTTGTGATATCACCGATTTCCGCTGATCTCTTGCCAAGCAGCTTGATTGCCTCGCCGCTTTCGTGCACGGACATATGAATTTCATTCATCTGTTTCACTGTTTTCTTGACGTATGCTTCACCATCCGATGCTTTCCCGGAAGCTATTGCACTAGCCTTGGCAATATAGGAAGAATTATTGGACATAGTCAGAATCCCCTGCGAAACCTCTTCCATTGCCTCTCCGGTTTCCCCGATATCAACGGTTTGGCGATCCGCTCCTCTTGCCATCTCTTGAATCGCTTCTGTAATATTCTCAGCCGTTTTACCCGTTTGTTCCGCACTAGCTGTCAATTTCTGAGAAGAAGCAGCCACCATCTCTGATGTCTTCAAAACTTCCTGCATCATCTGCTGCATATTTTCCCTCATCCTATTGAAACGATCCGCCAGCGAACTGATTTCATCATTACCTTTGTCAATGACTTCCGACATAAAATCTCCTTCAGCGGCCAACTCCAAAGCTTCCGATACATTCTTTAATCTATTCTTCGACTTTATAGTGAACTGGCGTGTAAGGAGGATCGATAGCAGGATGAATAAAGAAATCACAGTGATAAATACGATAAAAAAGGATGTAAGCACTTGATCGATCTTCCCATCCGGGGCACCGATAAACAACGCCCCTATCGCCTGACCATTATTATCCAAGAGAGGCTGATAAGCGGTTTGCAGCTTTTCACCTCCCGCTTCCGTTTCTCCATTGTATCTATTCCCCTGCCCCAAAACGGTATCTTGCACATCTTTCGCCATTTTCGTCCCGATTGCCTCTGTTCCGTCAGTTCCCCCGCCAGCGGATACAATAGTATCTTTCTGATAAATCGCGGCTATGCCTTCGAAGTCTTCCGCTATCGCTTGGACGGGCTCTGCCTTTTCATTCATTACAAATGAGCCTTTATAAAGCTTTCCTTCCTTTATGTCCCAATCTCCGGGATATTTCACATCTATATATCTATAGGCCGAAGCCAAATCTCCTTTTGTCTTTTCGACCGAAACTTCCTTCACTGCGTTTGATACTTGTTGAACCACCACTACCCCGATTACTGAAGAAAACAGCAAAAGGATTCCCAAAACTAGCATTTGCATTTTCGCAACGAGACCGAAGTTCCATCTTTTCCGCTTCCAATTGTTTCTAGCCTTTTTCATTATCTCTTCTTTACTGCCAGTTGACTGCTTCATTTCTGGCCCCCTTACTCTTTTCATTTACCTGAAGTATTGATTTTCTGCCGGTTATATTATCTCTGAATATTTATCGACATATTTTTTAAAATGTGAAATCCTTCTATTAATATATTGGAAAATTAGGGAGAAGGACCTGTTTCATAAAGCATCATCTTCTGTATCGACAATTGTCCGATAGGCGTGGAATCCAGAGTAAACGGGTTCATCACTGCTGAATAACTCAGTGCGAATACGGGAATGAATTCCGTCTGCTGCGATAACCAGATCCGCTTCAATAGAGTGTCCATTCTCAAACTGAACTTCCGTGTAATCGTCGTATGGAATGATTGATTTACATCGGTGTTTCAAATGAATGGAATCTGATGGCAGATGTGCCAGGAAAGTATCCAATAAATCAGCTCGATGAATCAACCTTGCCCATCGCTCTTCCGGGTTGTCCGTTAAAACAGGCCAATTTTCCTTCATGATCAATTCACCGTTTCCGCCGAGTATTTCCATATAGTCACTTTGACTGCTTTTCTTTTTCACTTCATCATAAATACCCCAATCCTTGAACAGCTGAACAGTTGGAGGGCGCATCCCTATTTCGGCGCCGACTTCCGCCAATACGGATGCCTGCTCATATACTTCTGCACGAATCCCTTGATTCTTTAATGCAACAGCTGTTGCTGCACCGCCTATACCGCCGCCAATAATGGCAACTCTTAACTCTGATTTTTCTTTGTCTTTGATGCACATACATAACTTCCTCTCTGATCAATCAAATGTATAGCAGTAAATAGTACACTGGCAGTCCGCTTTGGAACCGCATGCTCATATTAACAATATAAAAGTGGAAATTTCTAACGATTTTTTGGTAAAAAAGCGAAATAATGCAAATTGACCATAAAAACGGGTAGTGCTAAATGACCGATAACTCCCCTTTTCCGATGCTTTCCAGAATGGAAATTAAGCATATCGATAGACGCCATCAGCCGCTCATCAGGAGAAAGAACCCAGTCCCTTTTTCCCAGGAAAAGGAAAGATGATGACTCCAAAAAAAGGCCGCCTATCCGTATTGGACAGGCGGCATTTTCATGGATATTCTTTATTTAATGAACACTTATTGTGTCATTTTTTCTTTCAGCTCTTCGCTTTTCAGCAGCTCTTTAATCCTTTGATCAATTCTTTCGATTTCCTTACCGGGAGTTTTCCACCAGTTTCTGCTCCATATTCTTTCGATTGTCCAGCCTCTGCTTTCTAAGAATCTTTGGCGGTATAGATCTCTTTCTTTTGCATTGGCGGAACTATGGTACATCGCCCCGTCACACTCTATCCCTAATATATATTTAGAGGAATCCTTCGGATGGACGATGGCCATATCGATCCTATATCCGGACATCCCTACTTGCGTAGTCACTTTGTATCCTAAATTAATGAATTGTTGATACACTTGTTCTTCAAACGGAGAGTCAAAATGAAGTGCCTGCTCTTTCACATGCGTGCTTGCATTTTCATTCACTTCTTTGACTACGGCTTTGATTTCTTCATTCGCATTATTGGAAACCGCTTTTGCATATTTCAAATAAGACTTAAAGAGTTTCGGTCCGATATGTGCTGTATTGGCTACATTCAGTTCTTCCGGCTCGATGCTTGATACAACCACAATTCTTTCCTTCGCTCTCGTGACAGCTACATTCAATCTGTTTTCTCCGCCGTCCTGATTCAGCATACCGAAACGATTGTATACTTTTCCTTCTTCATTCTTGGCATATCCAATGGAGAAAATGATGATGTCCCTTTCATCTCCTTGGACATTTTCGATATTCTTCACAAACACTCTCTCATCCAATTCTTTCGCCATTACTTGATTATATGCGACGCTGAACTCTTGATCCGATGCCGCCGTTTTCTCGATTATATCCAATATTTTGGTTTGCTGTTTGGCGTTGAAAGTGATGATTCCTATCGTTTTACCCGGTTGTTTGATGAAAAACTCCTTCAGCAGCTTCACGATTTCGGCTGCTTCTATTTCGTTGGATTGATTGATCCATCTGCCATCGACTTTATTCCAGCTGATAGCAGGAGGATTTTGCATCGGCTCCACATTAGGAGCGATCTGTACATATCCGTTATAGAAAGCATGGTTAGAGAAATTGATCAGTTCCTCGAACTTCGAACGATAATGCCATTGAAGGATTTTTTCAGGGAATCTTCTCTTCGCTAAATTCAATAAACTTTGCGATTCATCCGTATCATACTCTTCATCGTCATCATCATTCACAAAGGAAGACTGGAACATATTGAAAGGCGGCAGCTGTTTTTCGTCTCCTGCGACGATCAGCTGCTTCGCTCTGTACACAGCAGGAAGACCGTTCTCTACCGTACATTGTGATGCTTCGTCAAAAATGACCAGATCGAATAATTCCTCTTTCAAAGGGAAGATGGACGAAATCGTTTCCGGCGATGCCAGCCACACCGGCATCAAATCCACCAATCCTTTATCGGCGAATTCATTCACCAATTTACGCAATGGCCATACCATTCTTTTCTTCTGCACCTGATGCTTCAGATTCCTTACGTCTTTTGGGTATGTTTTCAGCACTGTGTCTACTGATTGTGTTAATTGATGGATCAAATATTGATTCGCAACATTTTTTCGTTGTTCAATCAGTTTGGCGAAACTTTCCCTGATTCTGGCGAACTCATTCGTTGAGATTTTCTTCACTTCCGGATATTTATTCTCTGTTTGATCAATCCACAGAATATAAGCGGAATTTCTGAATACATGCACCCAGAAATCAGGCAGACTTTGTTCAGAGACAGGACTCTTCGTGATGAGTTCCTGAATGATTTTCTTCGTCACATCTGAACAATCATCCCAGTAGGCATCCATTTGCTGCAGGTCTTCGAAATCCTGATAAACATATTCCCGTATCTTATCCAATTCCTGCAATGGTATATCGCCGTCCGCAATCCTGCTTTGAAACGCATCAATCAGCTTCTCATCAAAGTACTTCTTCAATCGGTTGATTTCATCCGACATTTTTTTCGTTTCTTTCCCAAGATGATTCATGATTATGAGCGATTTTCTGATCTTCACCCATTCCGCGGAGCTGGTTCCTTTAAACTTTTGCCCTTCCAGCAGCTCTTCAATGATTGGTTTACCTGAGAAGGATGTCCACCACCAGATTCTTAAGCCCTGTAAAGTCTTCTTGCCGCTGTCTTCCAGGTCCGGATAGATCTTTTCGAGCTTATCTCCCATCAGCCATGTATATGCCGGGGTGATTTGCTTATAGTCTAAAGAATTCAAGTAATCAGCGGCGCGCTTAGCCTTCTCAATCAGATCATTCAGTAACTCTTCCAAGTCCAATTTATCCTTGATCGAGAACGAAGCAAAGGATTTACGATTCTTCAATTCATACTTCTCATTGCCGAATCTTTCATACCATTCCGCATACGTGTATATTTTGCCCGCTATATCATCCAGCACATCTTTATGCAGATCGTTCATTACAGGCTTCAAATTCAAAACATGAGTCATATTGTCCAGAGATGCGGCTTTGCCGTATAAATCGTACAAACGGTATCCGAAATCCTGCACTTCATAGAGGCCTTTAGCGATATCGTTCAAGAGTTGTTCATGTGAAGCGAGCCGCTTTGAAGTGGACTCCAGTTCACTGGCGGATTGTTCATATACTATTTTATTATGATCCAGTACAGCTGCAATTTTCTTGTACAAAAGCTGTCGATCGGTCTTTTCGTCATGCACCAATGCAATATGGTCCGTTAACCTTAACCCGTCCAAACGCTGGTATACGACATCAAGTGCTGCCCTTTTTTGACAGACGACCAATACTTTCTTATTCCGGCTGAGCGCGTCTGTTACTAAATTGACGATCACCTGTGATTTCCCTGTCCCTGGAGGACCGTGGACCACAATTCCTTTTTTATATCTTGCTTCTTTCAGGATTTCTTCTTGTGATCCATCCATATCCAAGAGATTCAATAGATCGGGTTCTTCCGGAATCGGCTTGTCTTCCATGTCATCTGAGGCTTCGAACGCACTGTCTGCGACCAATTCCCCGACCAATGATAAGGGGGCTTCTTTGGAAAGCTCAATCAACGCATCATAGTCCTTCACTAAAGAAGAGCTTCCTTGCGGGAAATTACCGATGATCGCATGTTCCAATATGGTCGTTTCACTCAGTTGGGGAATCTCATCCCTCTTATATTCTTTCAACTTCATTAACCCGTTCCGGGAGAAAGAGAAATTCATTTCATATTTTTCGAAGAAAGCGTTCCAAACGTCCACATCATATTTCTTGGCTGTTTCTGCAGCTTCCTCAAAAAATGCTTCGGTGAAATCCACATTATTCATCTTCTTAAAAGCCAAAAATAACGTACGGTTAATCTGCGGACCTCCATCTTCGACTTTGACGATCCACTTCTGTGTATTCACTTTGCTTTTCTCCAAGCGGATCGGATATAGGAATAATGGAGCTTGAAAGAAAGTCCCGTCAGAAAGGCTTCCCGAAATGAAGGGGTACCCTAAATAAAAGTCATGGATACCTGACTCTTCTTCAATCGCCTTCATATTCCTTGATAAATCCGTCAGCTTCTTTGAAATGACCATCGAATCTTCATTATTCATCGTCGGCTTCAGCAGTGTGATTTCCCCTTTTGACCGCATGATGATCTTCTTGACGATGGATTCACTGATTTTTTCATCGGCATTTGTCGAAAGTATATCTAATTCCGTTAAGTCAAAGCTCCACTTATTGTAGATCTTCAACAATCGGATGGAGCGGTTGCGCCGGCTGATATCATTCAATTTATCTCTCATATATATGAGTTGTTCTTTCACGGTTTTCCCTACTTTCTGGAGAATTACAAACTTGCCATTTCAAAAAGGAAGAGCATATGCTCCTCCTGAAAAATATATATAATTCCTTTCACGTGAAGCTCCATCAATCACATGAGTAATTTAATCTATTCTATAGGAGTAAATATTAATACTATTATACCTAAAAATATCGTTCATATAGTGTTTTATACTCATATACAGCTTGTTTACAGCATCAAGATTACACATATAGAATTCTCTAGCATAATATCATGAAAGACGCTGTGAATGATATTGGGAAAAGTCCCCTCATTATTAGTGAATTCCCCGCTCCAGGATGCTCGCTTTCCTCAAGGCGAGCGGAGCCTCCTCCTCCGTGCTCAGGTCTCACCTGGCTCGCTGATCAAAGCAGGAGTCTCGCACCTTCCGCTTCAATTTCCTAACTTATTGTTGACTGGCTTCGTTCCTTAAGGCTATTTTCGCATAAATTGTTGCCCCTGATTAAAAGATGTGAATATCCATTTAGTGGTATCATTAAATGAAAAAAGCTTTCAATATAGAGAAAAGGCCGTCCATTCCTTCAATGACGGATAGGCGGCCTTTCATCTATATTGTGGTTTTTAGTTCAGACGAAATAAGGAGTGCGGCGTCCCTCATCCCTCTATAGCGCTGATGAATTTTTTGGTGATTTCCATCGGCCGGGTTATGGCGGAACCGACAACTGCGGCATGCACTCCCAGTTCAAAGGTTTTTCTCAGTTCTTCCGGTGTGGAGATTCCTCCCTCGGCTATCACCGGAACATCGAATCGATCGATCATTTGCTTCAACAGATCGTAATCAGGCAGTGACCGGCCCTTTGTATAATCCGTATAGCCGCTTAAAGTCGTACCTAGACAGTCAAAACCGAGACGGTATGCTTCCTCCGCTTCTTCAAACGTGGAACAATCCGCCATGAACAATTGTGTTGGGTATTTCTCTCGTATCATCGGAAATACCTCGCTGATTGTCATTCCATCAGGTCTTATCCTCTTGGTCGCATCCAATGCGATAATCTCCACCTTCTCTTCGCAAAGAAGATCGATTTCCTTCATCGTCGGCGTGATGAAAACATCCGATTGCTCGTAAACGGCCTTGATGATGCCGATGATGGGCAGGTCGACCGTTTTCTTTATCTCCCTAATATCTTCTATACTGTTCGCCCGAATTCCTTTGGCTCCTCCTGCCATCGCAGCATATGCCATTCTCCCCATAATGAAAGGACTGTGGAGCGGTTCTTCAGGAAGTGCTTGACATGATACAATCAATTGTCCTTGTATTTGATCAAATACCTTTTCTTTGTTGTACATCCATCACATCTCCATGTTTAGATTTTTAGGTTTTATATTCTGCATTAAGCGGCAGCATTCGGCCAAATCAGCCAGCTCCAATCTCCGCTGCTGGTTAGCATTTCAACTGGAATATAGCATAGCGGAAGAACCATTGTAAATTGTTTTTTCAACATTCAAACTCAGGGGAATTAATAACGTGAAAACTATATTCAATTGATGAAAAAGAAGCTTCCGAAAAGGCTATCGGCCTTCTCGGAAGCTTCATATAAATTACTGTATTGCTCTAATTGTTACGGAAATCCGAAAAATTCCCACACTCTGCCTCACTGCCAGTTTGTGTGGAAGACCCCTTCCATATCACGTCTCTGATAGGTATGCGCCCCGAAATAATCTCGTTGTGCCTGTAAGATGTTCGCATTGGAGTTGCCTCTTCGATAACTATCGAAATAAGTAAGGGAGGCACTTAAGCATGGGAATGAGATACCTGACTGAATACCCTCACAGACAACTTTCCGCAATGCCGCTTGGTAATCCGTAACCTTACCGGCAAAGTAAGGAGAAACAAGCAAGTTGGCCAAGTTCGGCTGTTCTTGATAGACTTCGCTGATGACGTTCAGGAATTCTGCACGGATGATGCAGCCGCCCCGGAAAATCAGTGCGATATCCTTCAGCGGCAGATTCCAGCCGTTAATTTCGGAAGTCATTTTATATTGCGTGAAACCTTGAGCGTAAGCACACACTTTGCCCATATATAAAGCTTGTCTGATATACTCGATCCACTCATCTTTGTCTAATTCCTGCAGGCTGCCCTCAGGTCCTGTCAGTATCTTCTCCGCATTTACCCGTTCTTCTTTCAAAGCGGAAATGTACCGGGCAAACAATGATTCCGTGATGATCGATGCCGGTATTCCGTTATCGACCGCTTGCATGCTCGTCCATTTACCGGTTCCTTTTTGTCCTGCCTGGTCAAGGATCACATCAATCAATGGCAATCCCGTTACATCATCTTTTTTCCTTAAGATCTCAGCTGTGATTTCGATCAAATAGCTTTTCAGTTCTCCTTGATTCCAAGTTTCAAAGATATCAGCGATTTCATCGACTTCCAAATGGAGCTTTTCTCTTAAAAATGTATAGGATTCCGCGATCAATTGCATATCCGCATACTCGATTCCATTATGCACCATTTTCACAAAATGACCTGCTCCTTTAGGACCGATATATGTGCAGCAAGGCTCCCCATTCACTTGGGCTGCGATTTTTTTCAGAATCGGAGCTGCATGGTCATAAGGCTCTTTATCTCCACCCGGCATGATGGACGGTCCTTTCAATGCCCCGACTTCCCCGCCGGAAACACCGACACCCAGATAATGAATCCCTTTTGGCTTCAATTCATCGTATCTGCGTTCCGTATCCTCGAAATGTGAATTGCCTCCATCCATGATAATATCCCCGGCTTCAAGATAAGGGATCAAGGATTGGATCACCGAATCGGTTGCTTTACCGGCAGTCACCATCATGAAAATCTTTCTTGGGGTTTCCAGCGACCGGACAAAGTCTTGGATTTCGTAATATGGGTGGAGCGACTGACTTTCCGGTTTGCTGACAAGCTGATCGGTCAGATCTCTTGTGTAGTTATACACAGCAACCTGTTCCCCTTTGCTTGCCATATTTAAAGCGATATTACTGCCCATTACCCCTAAACCAATGACACCAATTGTATTGAACATGTATGTTTCCTCCTTTGATGTAAGTATGCTAGGCAGCAAATCTTTCTCATCGATTCACTGCCGCGAAAGGTCTATATAAATAAGCTTAGCAGTAAAATGAATCCTAAGCCAGCAACTGAGATGATGGTCTCCAGTAAAGTCCATGTCGCAAACGTTTCTTTCATGCTTAAACCAAAGTATTCTTTGAACATCCAGAAGCCTGCATCATTCACATGGGAAGCAATCAGACTGCCAGCTCCTGTAGCAAGAACAACCAAAGCAAGATTGACGTCTGTCTGCCCCAGCAAAGGGATGACCAAACCAGCTGTTGTCAATGCAGCGACGGTAGCGGAACCTAATGAGATCCGCAGGATTGCCGCAATGATCCAGGCAAGCAAGATCGGTGATAACGATGTGCCGTCGAATAATTCAGCGACATAGTCACCTACTCCGCCATCAATCAATACTTGTTTGAAGGCTCCGCCTCCGCCGATGATCAGAAGCATCATACCGATATGCAAAATCGCTGTTGTACAGGAATCCATAATCTCCTTCATCGGAATCTTTCTTGCCAATCCCATCGAATAAACGGCAAACAATAAAGATAGGAGCATAGCGGTCCCGGCTTCCCCGATGAAACGGATCGCCGCTATGAAACTATTATCTTCAAAGCCCATTGTATTCTGCAGCAAAGTGATGATTGTAGCGATTGACATCAGGATGACAGGCAGTAAAGCGGTGAATACACTGATCCCGAATCCAGGAGTGTCTTCCAGTTTATACGACTTTTGTTCCCCCAAAGAAGCGATATTGCCTGTTTTGTTGAATGAATCAGGCACGATTCTTTTCGCGATCTTTGTGAATACCGGTCCAGCAAGTATGACGGTCGGAATCGAAATAATGAAGCCGTACAGCAGAACCTCGCCAATGTCCGCACCATATTCTCCCGCAATGACCGTCGGTCCCGGATGCGGCGGCAAGAAGCCATGCGTTACGGATAACGCCGCTGCCATAGGAATACCAAGATACAAAATCGACACCTTTAATTCTCTTGAAATAGCGAATACGATCGGAATCAATAATACTAATCCTACTTCAAAGAATAGCGCGACACCGATGATGAATGATGCTGCCACAACTGCCCATTGGATATTCTTCTCACCGAATTTGTTCACCAAGGTCATGGCGATACGCTGCGCACCGCCCGAATCCGCGATCAACTTGCCCAGCATCGCTCCAAGTCCGAAGATCAACGCCAAGTGGCCAAGTGTTCCGCCCAATCCGGCTTCTATTGTTTTGACGATTTCATCAAGCGGCATCCCCAATGCCAAAGCTACCCCAAACGATACAATGATCAAAGAAATGAAGGTGTTCAATTTCAAGCCCATGATCAAAATCAATAAAGCGACAATTCCTATAGCTACAATAATTAACGGCATTATACATCCATCCCCCATGTATGTTCTATTTTGTGACGCTGATCAAGCTTCTTTGATAATCCGCAATCTGTGTATATTGCTCTTCCAATACTCTTGAAAGGTTAATAAAAATCGGCAGCAGCTGCCTGTATTCCTTTACAGAATCCTCTTTCGGCACATGCTTATTGGTATTGCCGATCATCTCGGAAACGACTTCGAAGGAATCAATCTGCCCGGTTGCGTATAACCCCAATATACAGGCACCGAGGCATGAGCTTTCGTAGCTTTCCGGTACCGCCAATTCCGATTCGAATATATCGGACATCATCTGCCGCCAAACAGCCGATCTTGCGAAGCCTCCCGTAGCTTGAATCCGCGTCACAGGACCATCCATACATTCTGTCAATGCCAGAAAGACGGTATACAGATTGTAAATGACTCCTTCCAGCGCGGCCCGAATCATATGTTCCTTCTTATGCGAAAGTGTTAACCCGAAAAACGAACCCCTTACATCCGGATTCCATAATGGCGCACGTTCACCCGCAAGATATGGATGGAATAACAAACCATCCGCTCCCGGCCTTACACGTTCGGCGATCTTCGTTAATACCTCATACGCATCAATCCCGAGTCTTCTGGCCGTTTCCACCTCAGCAGAAGCAAATTCGTCGCGGATCCAGCGAAGAACCATTCCGCCATTGTTTACCGGCCCGCCGATCACCCAATGCTTTTCCGTTAATGCATAGCAAAAGATTCTTCCTTTTTCATCTGTTTTCGGTTCGTCGATGATCGTCCGGATCGCACCACTGGTCCCGATCGTTACAGCGATTTCCCCTTTACGGATCGCATTGACACCCAGATTGGACAGAACGCCGTCACTTGCTCCGATGACAAAAGGAGTTTCCGGATCTATACCGATTTGATTGGCTAAATCAAAATCACAGCTGCTGAAAATCTTTGTTGTCGGAACAAGTTCCGATAATTGATCACGCGTTATACCGGCAGTCTTTAAAGCTTTCTCATCCCAATCCAAAGTTTTGAGATTCATCATGCCCATCGATGATGCAAGGGAGTGATCGACCACATATTGACCGAATAACTTCTTGAAGATATATTCTTTAATCCCGATATACTTCTTCGCATTCGCTGCGATTTCCGGGCGGTCATTCACAATCCAAGTGATTTTCGCAAGCGGCGACATCGGGTGGATCGGTGTTCCGGTTCGTTTGTAAATGTCATGCCCATCGTATTCCTCTTTTATTTTACGGGCCCAAGCTTCACTGCGGTTATCCGCCCAAGTGATGCAAGGAGTCAGCGGTCGGTCGTTTTCATCCATCGCAATCACACTGTGCATCGCACTGCTGAATGAAATAAATGAAAGCTTCTTATCAGGCTGCTGTTTCGTTATATTTGAAAGTGCTTTCAAAACAGCTTGAAAAATCTCCTCGGGATCTTGTTCCGCAGTCATGACATCCGGTGTATACAGAGGATAACCAATATTCTCTTGCTGAATGACGTCGCCTTTCTCCGTAAACAATACCGCTTTTGTACTCGTTGTGCCGATATCCACACCTAACATATAGCTAGTCATGATCGTATCCTCCTCCCTTTGAAAGCATATGCTGAGCCATCCACAAGTCATCCACTTTCTCTTGGACATCATCGAAGTTTTCATGCAGCGACTTGATCATGAGGTCCCGGTCTTTTGTTTGGATCGCCTCTATATACAGTTGATGATTATGGATGATTCTTGTAAAGTCTTCATACTTTTCTTCAAAACGGCTGCGCATGGACAGAAGAATCAAACTTTCCATCACAGGTTTCAGATTATCCCAGATCATCCGGATATAAGAATGGTCGATGGAGCGAATGATCGTTTCGTGGAATAGGACATCCTGATAGGAAAACTCATCCGCATCCCTGTATTTGATCGACACCTTCATCATTTCCAGTATCTTGCTGAGCTCCATCACTAATTCACTCGTGTCCCGCTTCACCAAGCGTTCAAACACAAATGTCTCGATGAGTATTCGCACATCATATATTTCCGCACACTTCTTCTCCGTCAAACCAATGACCATCGCACCCATTCTTTCCAAACGGATGATGTTCTCCGATGCCAATACTTTCAATGCTTCACGGACGGGCGAGCGGCTGACGCCGAAGTCGGATGCCAGTTTATTTTCAGAAAGAATGGTACCGCTTTCAATCATCCCCGAAATAATACGCATCCTAAGCTCCGATGTCACACGATCACCAGTGGAAGCTTTGGAAAGCCATTTTTCAGGATAAAGGAGCTCCGTTGATTCCGTCATATCATCACCCCTATTCGGATTCTAGTACACTTGTATACAAGTATTATAATAATAATTAAAAATAATGCAAATATTTATAATTCAGGATTGTCCATAATGAATATAAAGGACATTGCAAAAAAGCAAAGTTCCGTGGAGAGGGGGCGAAAACAATGAAAGACTTCTATTTTAGTGATAGAAGTCTTTCTGAATTACGATATTCTTTGCCCTTTAACAGTTAGATGTTATGATGTTTCTTCCATCATAAAGTCTGCAAGATGGGAATGCGTACTATCTTTAACAATGAGGAACATAGTGCGGTAATCAACATTTTAGTTTGAATGTAAATGTAACATCATTAACGATAATTAAGTTTTTATGGGGTTCGATAGCAAAAAGGGAAGCGTCAAATGTATTTATCCTATTTATTGAGAACAATTTATTCACAATGACCTTCAACAAGCTTTTTATAATGCTTAGCTTTTTTGTATTGTTTAATTTTGTATAGATACTCACATGGATGCGTAGCGCTGCTGACAGCATTCACAGCATTCATATATTCTATATTAAGTTTAGATTTAGATAGATTATACAACTGAATTGTCTTCACAATTACACCTCTCGAATTAGGGATACTGTTTGTATAATGGAATATATACTAAGTATTTGTTGTTTCTATATCCTTAAAGTGAACAGTTTTTGAAGGCTGAGTGTATGAGTGTTTTTTAAGCAATATGTTATATAGACCCTTCGAATCATTTAATCCAGATATACAAAAAACGGAAAGCAGGTTTATCAGTACCTGCTTTCCGGGTTATTGTCTATTTAGATTTCAAATAATGTCTTGTGCTATATTTGTTAATTGATCTGCTGAGTTGGCGACTTCTTCAAAGGCTTCTCCTATTTCATGCAGAATATGTGTGAATGATTGTACTTCTTTTTGGATCATCAGATTCTGTTGTTGTGATTGTTCCATTGTTTCTAAGATATCTTTAAACTGTTCTTTTGTTTCTTCCATATTTATTGTGCCTTCTTTTACTTCCTCTTGTATATTGCCTAAAGATAAAGTTAGTTTCCCCACTTTTTCATTTGAAGCTGCAATAAGGGAAGATACATTCATCACGGAGTCTTTCGTATCATCCGCAAGTTTCCTTACTTCTTCCGCTACAATGGCAAACCCTTTTCCATGTTCGCCTGCACGGGCTGCTTCAATTGCCGCGTTTAAAGAAAGCAGGTTCGTCTGACTAGCGATTCCGGTCACTAATTCCACTATTCCTTGCATTTCCTTCATAATGTCTTGTAATGTACGGGCATCTATGAATATATTTTCGACGGACTGTTGGATATTATTTAAATTATGATGCTGGTTTTCAATTCTTTCATTTCCTGTACCGGCACTCTTTTTGGCTTGAACTGCCAGCTCACTTCCTTTTTCCGTGTATGTCGTAATTTCTTGTGAGCGAATATCCAATAACTGAAAGTTTGAATACGTTTCTTCAGAGATTGCCGCTACCGTATTCGATTCTTCTATGACTCTTTTTCCAATCGTTATTTTTTGATCTTCTACTGCTTTCTTCTGCATTTCGGCTTCTTGGTCAAACGCTTCCAAAACGATTTGTTGTTCTAAGTTCAATAGTTTCGAAACGGATTCCACATTCTGTTTATATGCTTCTTTCGTATCAAATAAATCATCGATCATCCGCATCAAAGATAAAAGCAAGTTTTGAAAAGCACACATATACCATTTGGACTTCAGCCCAATTTTGACGTGTATATGAGCGATTCTTTTTCTTTTATCTATGAACTCCTCATTAATCACGCCGCTGAACAATTCAATGATATGCAACCTTAAGGTTTTCTTTAATCTCTCAATGGAACTATGATCATCAATGATCCGTGTTAATGCCGGTTCATGAGCAAGGTTTATATAAAAATCATCCACAAGAATATGAATATGTTCAGATATATAAGGCTGAATTTGCTGTACTGCATATAGATCTTCCTTTGTTAACCCGATCATCTTCACTTGCTTCTCTAATTCACTATCTTTGGGAATAATTAATTGTGTCCTCGATAAATCTATCTGTGGCGTTTCTTTCCTTTTTTTCTCTTTCAAAAAAAACATGGATGCCCTCCTGTGGTGCATGATGGGCTCTCTCCCTGGATCTGTGGATCCCCCATCTATCGCCTGTTTTAATCTTACAAATAAGGTCTATTATACTATACAAATAACGTAAATATTGTTATTTTATACCACTATATTAGTATATTATGGATATGTTATGAACATATAGACTCTTTTATGAAAACAAAACACCCCCTGCAAGGGCTGCGAAACACACATTTCTCCACATCGTCGTACGGATTCTTCAAAATAAACCAAGGAATGAAAAAAGAAGGTTCCCGTAAGTTCATTGAACTTACGGGAACCTTCTTATAGATCCTTATTTATCAAGGATTTGGGGGCAGATTACATCATGCCGCCCATTCCACCCATGCCGCCCATGTCAGGCATCATTGGTGCTCCGCCGTTTTCTTCCGGCTTGTCGGCAACTACTGCTTCTGTAGTCAAGAACATAGCCGCAACGGATGCTGCGTTTTGTAATGCGGAACGAGTTACTTTTGTCGGGTCGACGATTCCTGCGCCGAACATGTTCACCCATTCGCCAGTAGCTGCGTTGAAGCCTGTTCCTACTTCTTCACGTTTCAGGCGTTCCACGATGACAGATCCTTCAAGGCCTGCATTGTGTGCGATTTGGCGGACTGGTTCTTCGATTGCGCGAAGGACGATCTTGATTCCTGTTGCTTCGTCGCCTTCTGCAGTGATTTCAGCCACTCTGTTGTATACATTCAGAAGGGCTGTTCCTCCTCCGGATACGATTCCTTCTTCGACAGCTGCACGAGTAGAGTTCAAAGCGTCTTCGATGCGAAGTTTACGTTCTTTAAGCTCTGTTTCAGTCGCTGCTCCGACTTTGATGACAGCTACGCCGCCGGCAAGTTTCGCTAAGCGCTCTTGCAGTTTCTCACGGTCGAATTCGGAAGTTGTTTCTTCCAATTGAACGCGGATTTGGTTGATGCGTGCGTCGATGTTTGTTTTGTCTCCAGCACCTTCAACGATTGTTGTGTTTTCTTTTGTGACAACCACTTTCGCTGCACGTCCAAGAGATTCAAGTGTAGCGGATTTAAGGTCGCGTCCAAGTTCTTCTGTGATCACTTCTGCGCCAGTCAATGCAGCGATGTCTTCAAGCATTGCTTTACGGCGGTCACCGAATCCTGGAGCTTTGACAGCGACAGCATTGAATGTTCCGCGAAGTTTGTTCACTACAAGTGTTGCAAGGGCTTCGCCTTCCACGTCTTCAGCGATCATCAACAATGGCTTGCCTTGTTGTACCACTTGCTCAAGGACTGGAAGGATTTCTTGGATGCTTCCGATTTTCTTGTCCGTGATCAAGATGTATGGATTCTCAAGAACCGCTTCCATTTTGTCTGAATCAGTAACCATGTAAGGAGAAGCATATCCGCGGTCGAACTGCATTCCTTCCACTACGTCCAATTCAGTTGTGAAGCCTTTTGATTCTTCGATTGTGATGACTCCGTCGTTGCCTACGCGCTCCATCGCTTCCGCAATCAATTGGCCCACTTCTTCGTCAGCAGCAGATATTGCCGCTACTTGTGCGATGGACTCTTTGTTTTCAATCGGTTTGGAGATAGCTTGCAGTTCTTCAACCGCTGCTTTTGTTGCTTTCTCGATCCCTTTGCGGATACCCATTGGGTTAGCGCCTGCAGTTACGTTCTTAAGTCCTTCACGGATCATTGCTTGAGCAAGGACAGTCGCAGTTGTCGTTCCGTCACCGGCGATGTCGTTTGTTTTGCTTGCAACTTCCGCAACAAGCTTCGCACCCATGTTTTCGAATGCATCTTCAAGCTCGATTTCTTTCGCGATTGTTACACCGTCATTTGTGATAAGGGGAGAACCGAATTTCTTCTCGAGAACAACGTTGCGTCCTTTTGGTCCGAGTGTGACTTTCACTGCGTTTGCTAGTGCATCTACACCGCGAAGCATAGAGCGGCGAGCTTCTTCACTGAATTTAATATCTTTAGCCATTATTCATTACCTCCCAAGAATATATACGTACTTTTCTGAACAAGCAGGCATTATGTTCGGGCGGAGATTGGCCGGCAGCTTTCTTGCCTGTGGGAAAGCCGCCCTCCACCGTAATTGTATATTGGTTTCTGAAACAGTGTGTATTTAGCCGATAATTGCTAAGATGTCTGATTCACGGAGAATTAAGTAGTCGTTGCCTTCGTACTTCACTTCAGTACCGGCATATTTTGAGAAGATGATAGAATCGCCTACAGCTACCTCTAGAGCGACACGCTCACCGTTGTCGAGGACTGTACCTTGGCCTACCGCTACAACTTTGCCTTCTTGAGGCTTTTCCTTCGCTGTGTCCGGCAGCACGATACCGCTTGCAGTTTTTTCTTCTGATTGAACTAGTTCAATAATGACGCGATCACCTAATGGTTTTAACAAGAAAAACAACCTCCTCAATAACTTTTCCGATTTTTTCATTTATTAGCACTCTAAATTAATGAGTGCTAACACAAGTATTATGATAATCAAATCCCATATTTATTTCAAGTATTTCACTTCAAAAAATTTCTCACTAATTCTACAAATTCAAACAAGATCCGCAGATCATCCGACTTTTTTCAGTATGTGACTAAATCCAGTCTTTTATAACCATAATCGTTTGATACAATTACAGTAAAAGAAGTACAATAGAACATAAGTATCAAATCAAAGGAGTCGTTATGTGAAGAGAGAATATTGGTACATCCTTATCGCTTATACAATCATGTTGTTTTCTGGCTACCTCATCGTCAATCCGGCACTGTTGATCGCTCAAAGAGCCGGGGTCGATATCCAGGCGATCGCGATGCCTGTCTCCATCTACTGGACCTTCTTCAGCTTTACAGCCGCACTGGTGCTTGTACTGTATCTGCTGCGCAAGGAATTTAAACGCGAGGATACTCTCCGGGGAACGAAAGCAAACCTCGGTCTCTCCGTTTCATGGTCAGTCGGCGGGGTCTTTCTTGCTTTCACCGCTCAGGCAGCCGCCATTTCCATTGAAAATGCACTGGGGATCAAAGCGGGGTCCGAGAATACGGGAGATATCCTTAAAATCATTGAGATGGCGCCGATGTTTATCGTTGTCAGCTCCATCATCGGCCCGATTTTAGAGGAAATCGTCTTTCGGAAGATTATATTCGGAAGCATTTATAAAAAAACGAATTTCATATTGGCAGGTTTGATCAGCTCGCTCATTTTTGGAGTGGCTCACGGGGAAATGGAGCATATCCTTATTTATACGATGATGGGCTTCACTTTTGCATTCCTATATGTCAAAACGAATCGAATACTGGTGCCCATCATTGCGCATGTCACCATGAATACACTTGTGGTCATTGCCCAGTTCACCATTCAGGATGAGCATTCTGCCGGTCAATTGTTCAGCATTATTGGAGGATTTTTATGAAACGTCAGTCACCTTTAGCAGCAGCAATTCTATACTTCGCTCTCGGATCGGTATTCATTTACTTGGCCATTGAGCAGGTCAACAGGAGCGGATGGACATTCTTTTCCTATCTGATTGTCTTCCTGGCCACTATGGATATCGGTGCGGGGATCAGGCTTTTGAATCTGCATTTCAGGGTCAAAAGAATAAAGAAGAAGTAAATGAGAAAGACCTGTTTTCAAAATGAAGACAGGTCTTTTTTTAAGAAGCGGTCAGGATTCGTCCTCTCTTGAAAGAACGGCTTCCGCATTCTCTTCCACAATCGGATAATGCTTCAGGAAATAGACGAGAGACTGCAGTTCTACAGCCAAATCGATATGATGGACCCGGATTGCGGGCGGGACATTGAGCCTTGCCGGTGTGAAGTTCAGAATCCCTTTCACTTCCGCTTGCACGATCCTGTCGGTGATCGGCTGTGCGACCGGAGCCGGAACGGTGAGGATTGCGACTGAAACGCCTTCCCTCATGATATGCTCTTCCATCTCATCCATATGGTAGATGGAGACATCGCCGATTTTGGTGCCTACCTTTTCCGGATCCACGTCAAAGGCCATCTCTATTTTGGTGTTGTTATTCTTCAAGAAATTATAATGTAAGAAAGCAGTACCAAGATTGCCGACACCGATGAGGGCGACCTTCGTCAGCTCATCCTGATCCAATGTCTTTCGGAAGAATGATAATAGATAATTCACATTGTATCCATATCCCTTTTTGCCGAGTGCCCCGAAATAGGAGAAATCCCTCCTTATGGTTGCGGAATCCACCTTGACGGCTTCACTTAATTCCGCGGAGGATACCCGCTGTTTTCCGGATGTGTGCAAGTTTTTCAGAAAGCGATAATATAAAGGCAGTCGTTTTGCTGTCGCCTGTGGTATCTTCAATGTATCATTTGGCATAATTGGCTCTCCTTCCACTATATGTGACTGTCATTCTCTATTGCTGTCCGATTGTAATCGGGGCTTGAAACCCCTCCGGTCTTCTCAAGCAGCATGGTAGGTCCTATGATCATGCCTTTATCGATCGCTTTACACATATCATAAATAGTCAATGCGGCCACACTGGCGGCTGTTAACGCTTCCATTTCTACGCCGGTGGACCCCTTCGTCTTGACCTTCGCATTGATTCTCAAATTATATTTACCGTCATCTGTATTGTCCCAATTAAATGAAATATCCGTCCCTTGAATCGGAATGGCATGGCACATCGGTATGATGCCCGCTGTATTCTTCGCTGCCATGATGCCCGCTACCTGTGCCACCGACAGGACATCCCCTTTTTTTATTTGGTTTGATGTGATTTTCCCGTAGATGTCTGCATTGACAGCGATACTGCTCGTCGCTTCTGCTGACCTTACAGTTTCAGGTTTATGGCTTATATCAACCATCCTTGCCCTCCCCTGTTGATTAAAGTGGGTAAATTCCCCCATCTTCATTCCCCCTCTTCTTTAAATTTTACACTATTTTCTCATTTTTGTGTCGCCGCATGTTTTCTTTTTCACAAAAGCCTTTCGCGATGATTGCCCCCCGCTCCCTTTATCGTTTACACTTACTGTAAGACAACCGAGGTGAAGAAAATGATTGTATTGCAAGTGAACAAGCTGTCCAAGTATTTCGGGGCAGAGAAAATATTGTCCAACGTCAAGTTGGAAGTACAGAAGAGGGATCGAGTCGGCCTCGTCGGCAGAAACGGCGCAGGAAAGTCGACGCTTCTGAAGATCATCGCGGACCAATTATCCTATGATGAAGGAGAAATCATCAAGCCGAAGGAATTGACCATCGGCTACTTGGCCCAACATACCGACCTGCACTCTTCCCTATCCATTTGGGATGAGATGCTGACAGTGTTCAGCTCTTTATTGCAGCAGGAAAAGCAGCTGCGTTCACTGGAACAGCGGATGACCGATCCGGACGTTTATAATAATGAAGAAATATATAAGAAAGTCATGACGGAGTACGATACACTCCAGGTCGCATTCAAGGAAAATGGAGGCTATCAATATGAAGCGGATATCCGCTCTGTATTGCACGGGCTTCAATTCCAGCAATTCGACTATGATACTCCGATCTCCTCTTTGAGCGGCGGACAAAGGACACGTTTGGCACTAGGGAAGCTTCTGCTTGCACAGCCGAATCTGCTGATACTGGATGAGCCGACCAACCACTTGGATATCGAGACATTATCATGGCTGGAGCAGTATTTAACCGGCTATAACGGCGCAGTCCTGATTGTTTCCCATGACCGCTATTTCATGGATAAAGTTGTGACGGTCATCTATGAGCTGTCCAGGAATGCCATCAAGAAGTACCACGGCAATTACAGCCACTATCTGGAGCGAAAAGCAGAGGATTATGAAAGGGAATTGAAGCAGTTCGAGAAGCAGCAAGATGAAATCGCCAAGCTTCAGGACTTCATCCAGAAGAATATCGTCCGGGCTTCGACGACGAAACGGGCACAAAGCCGCCGAAAACAGCTGGAGAAGATGACGGTGATGGACAAGCCGCAAGGAGATGAGAAGTCCGCCTCCTTCACTTTCAGGATGGAGAAGCAGAGCGGGAATATCGTCTCGACCATCACAGATGTATCCATCGGCTTTGATGGAGTACCCATTTCCGAGAATATCCGCATCAGCATCAATAAAGGCGACAGCATCGCCTTAGTCGGACCTAACGGTGTGGGTAAGACGACATTGCTCAAAACGGTGCTTGGCCATCTTGAAGCCTTGAAAGGAAGCATTTCCTTCGGCTCCAATGTGGTCATCGGCTACTACGATCAAGAGCAGGCAAATCTCTCTTCGAATAAAAGAGTATTAAATGAGCTTTGGGATGAATATCCGCATATGAACGAGAAAGATATCCGGACAGTTCTCGGCAATTATCTCTTCTCCGGGGAAGACGTCCTGAAGCCTGTTTCTGCACTGAGCGGCGGAGAGAAAGCACGGCTCGCCCTGGCGAAACTGATGCTGCAGGGAGCCAACTTCCTTATCCTCGATGAACCGACGAACCATCTGGATCTCGACAGCAAGATTGTCTTGGAGAATGCGCTGGTCGATTATCCCGGAACCATTCTTTTCGTATCGCATGACCGCTACTTCATCAACCGGATTGCTACGAAAGTGATCGAAATGTCTAAGGAAGGCAGTGTCGAATACCTTGGGGATTACGACTACTATCTTGCGAAGAAGGAAGAGCAAGCGGAAATCCTTCTTCTGGATCAACAAGCAGATATGACAAGCAAACAACCGGAAGGCAAGCAAACTTCCTTCCAAATCGATAAAGAAGCAAAGAAGAAGCAAAGACAGATCAAACGGCGCATTGAAGAAATCGAAAGCCGCATGCAAGAAGTTGAAGCCGATATTGATGCCGGCAACGAAGCGCTTTGCGATCCTGAAGTCTTCCAGAACCACGAGAAAGTAATGGAGATCAATCAAACATTGGAAGAACGTAATACGGAGCTTGAAGAGCTTCTGGAAGAATGGGCATCACTAGAAGAAGAATTGAATATGTAGTCTGTGGATAAGAAAAGCCGCACTTCGACGAAGTGCGCCTTTCTTTGGATAAATGACGAATATCCGATTATGTCCTGTGGATAAATTGAAAATTATTGAAATTATCTGTTAATAACTTGTGGATACTGTTAGTAACTTAAGTAATGCATGTGGATAATGTGGAAAAACCACTTGATAACTTCTTATAAAGGGATTTGTTATGTGTATAAAAAAGTGGATAAATTATCGAATCGGTGGATAACTTTCATTTATCTTTATTCATAAGGGAAGCTGCAAAGAAATTTCTTTGCAGCTTCCATCAACTCTCTATATCCAATCCTGGTTCTGCGTTCAGATCCAATCCTGCGAACTTCTTCTTCTTGAAGGCGATGCTGCCTGCGGCTGCGATCATCGCTGCATTGTCTGTGCACAGCGATAATGGAGGAATGACGAGTTCCACATCCGGCATGTTTTCAAATGCTGTCTGAAGAGCCTCACGAAGTCCCCTATTGGCTGCCACTCCCCCTGCAAGCAAGACTTGTTCGACTCCATATTCCTTGGCAGCTCTCATTGTCTTCGTAACCAGCACTTCAATCACACTGCTTTGGAAACTTGCGGCCAAATCTTCGGGAGCGATTGTCTCACCGCGCTGTCTGGCATTATGCAAGGTATTGATGACAGAAGACTTTAATCCGCTGAAACTGAAATCATAGGAGTCCTCCTCCAGCCAAGCCCGAGGAAGATTCAATGTATCTTCTCCTTCTGCTGCCAATCTGTCGATATGCGGTCCTCCCGGATATGGGAGATTCAATGTACGCGCCACCTTGTCATATGCTTCTCCTGCAGCGTCATCCCTTGTCTCCCCCAAGACTTCAAAAGAACCGTGTTCTTGCATATACACAAGTTCCGTATGGCCTCCTGAGACAACCAAAGAGACAAGCGGGAAGGACATTTCCTTGACGAGACGGTTCGCATATATATGTCCTGCGATGTGATGCACACCAACCAACGGGATTCCATGCGCAAAGGCGACCGCTTTCGCTGCATTGACCCCGATCAATAACGCGCCCACCAATCCCGGTCCTTCTGTTACCGCAATGGCGTCCAGCTGATCATAAGTGATGCCCGCTTTCTGCATCGCTTCTTCCAGTACGAGCGTCATCGACTCGACATGGTGCCTTGAAGCGATTTCCGGCACTACTCCACCGAAGCGCTTATGACTTTCGATTTGGGAGGCGACGATATTCGATACGATTTCTGTTCCGTTTTTGACGATCGCAACAGCTGTTTCATCACAGCTTGTCTCGATCCCTAATATATATTCATCTCTCATTTAAGTTCACCCACATCACGATTGCATCTTCTTGATTATCGCTGTAATAATTTTTTCTGATGGCCCCTTCTTGGAACCCTAGCTTCTTGTACAGTGACTGTGCCGGAATATTGCTCACCCTTACTTCCAATGTCATCTTCTCGGCGTTCTGTTCCCTGCAATAGTCCATCATGGAGCTCAAGAGCTTCTCACCGAATCCCCTGCCTCTGCATTCCGGCAATATGGCGATATTTGTGATATGCGCTTCATCTATGACCAGCCAGGTTCCGCAGTAGCCGATGATTTTCCCGTTTTCCTCTAGTACAACATAACGGGCATATTGATTATTGTGCAATTCATTAAAGAAAGCTTCCCTAGTCCATGGAAGGGTGAAACACGCATGCTCCAATTCCATTATTTCGTCCAAATCCTTCTCTTCCATCAACCGGATAGCGAGTGTTTGATCCATGGTACTTGTCATTCCTTTTCGTCGACTTTTTTTTGTTGCTCGATCCAGTTCGCTTCTGCTTCCGCCAAGCGGATATAATTCGGGACAAACCGATGGATATCTTCCGCAGGCAGGTCTTTCCCGAGTCTTACAAGTTCCCCAGGGCGCGGATTATGGCTGGCCGCATCCGCAAAGACAGCACGCTCTCCAAGAATGGAGCGGAAGATATCCGCATGCAGTGCGACATCGTTTCCGATGAATAAAACATCCCGGTCCAGCTCATTCAGTTGTTCTGCCCAGTCCGTACTTTGTAGGATCCGATCTTCTTTGATCATCGAAACAGCTCCATCTTCTCCAGCGTACAACCCTGTATAGATTTGCCCTCTCCTCGCGTCGAATACGGGTGAAACCACACCATTGAAGTATTTTCCATTGGCAGCCAAGACCTGAAGGCTGGATACACCGCTAAGCGGTATGCCCAATGTCCACGCAAGTGTTTTAGCTAGCGTAACTCCGATGCGGACTCCCGTATATGAACCCGGTCCTTTGGCTACTACAATCTTATCCAGATCTCCCGGCTTCAGTCCACATTCCTTCATGAGCTGTTCAACAGCCGGCATTGCTCTTACCGAGTGGTTTTTCTTGATGTTGGTCACATATTCCCCTATGATGATGCCGTCTTGAAGCAAAGCAACCCCTAAGGCAAAATTAGATGTATCAATGGCCAATATATTCATTTTGAAATCTCCTCACACAGTTGCTGATACTTATCTCCTCGAGGAATAAATACAATTTCCCTCTCCTCGTTACCGGTATAACGAATCTTTATATCCAGTCTTTCATCAGGGAGCTGTTCCTGGATCAGATGAGCCCATTCCACCACACAAACGCCTTCTCCTCCAAAGTATTCATCAAAACCTAAATCCTCAGATTGCTCTGATACCCGGTAGACATCCATATGGTACAGCGGCAGTCTGCCTTTGTATTCTTTGATGATGGTGAATGTCGGGCTATTCACATTCCTCTTGATTCCAAGTCCTTTGGCGAAGCCTTTCGTGAAAGTGGTTTTCCCTGCTCCTAAATCTCCCTCCAGCGTGATGACGGATTGTCCTTCGACAAGTTCTCCTATTTTAAACGCAATTGCTGTTGTTTCATCCGCAGAATGTGTATACATCTTGTAAGTTTTCATCTTTTCACCCAACTTGTTAAATAATATAGACTGAGCTTTTATAAAAAAACCTTAGGAAGCGGGTTCCTAAGGATTGTCTTCTTATGTAGTGTACCTTTTTTTATTCCAATAAACAAATGAACCCCGCATAACAACGTCCATTTTCCGTAAACACAAAAAAACAGAACCTAATGTTCCGTTCGCTTTAAAAAAATATGGCGGTCCCGACGGGAATCGAACCCGCGATCTCCTGCGTGACAGGCAGGCATGTTAACCGCTACACCACGGGACCTATAAATCTATATTGAAGATAATCAAGGATTATCGTATTTTTTAAAATTAAGAAATGCAACACTAATTAATTTAAAAAAATATATGACCCGTACGGGATTCGAACCCGTGTTACCGCCGTGAAAGGGCGGTGTCTTAACCGCTTGACCAACGGGCCAATAAATGGTGGAGGTTAACGGGCTCGAACCGCTGACCCTCTGCTTGTAAGGCAGATGCTCTCCCAACTGAGCTAAACCTCCACATTATGGTAATGGAGCGGGTGATGAGAATCGAACTCACGTAGTCAGCTTGGAAGGCTGAAGTTCTACCATTGAACTACACCCGCATATTTATTTTTGAGAAGTGGTGTCCCGGAAAGGAATCGAACCTTCGACCCACTGATTAAAAGTCAGTTGCTCTACCGCCTGAGCTACCGGGACATATAGAAGATTGGCTGGGGTACCTGGGTTCGAACCAGGGAATGTCAGAGTCAAAGTCTGATGCCTTACCGCTTGGCTACACCCCAATAAGTTTCAGAATGCTCTACCTGGCTCTCTAAAATAAAAGTGGTGGAGAGGGGCAGATTCGAACTAGCGCATGTCAGAGTCAAAGTCTGATGCCTTACCGCTTGGCTACAGCCCAATGTTATTTAATTAGTGGGGTGGAATATGGGACTCGAACCCATGATCTCCAGTGCCACAAACTGGCGCGTTAACCAACTACGCTAAATCCACCATTATTTTTTATGCGTTTTGCCTAACGCTCTTCTATTTTAGTACATTATTTTGAATT
>JAZNGP010000085.1:0-3366 GCA_045576475.1 Bacillus sp. (in: firmicutes)
TCTTCATCAATTCAATCGTTTCATTCATTACGATTCCCCCTAAATGACATATACTTATCATTCACTATAGAAATAAGCTTTCTCTTATGCAACTTTCCAGACTTGATTGCTCATGTTTAACGTCCGCTCGCACTGGGTAAAAAATAAAACAACACAAAAATACATTATTTGTAAACGGAGGAGATTGCATTGAAAGGCACATCCGATAAAACAAAAGGAACAGTAAACAAAATAAAAGGCGAATTGAAAGACCAGCTCGGCAATGCAACAAACGATCGGGAAATGCAAGCTGAAGGAAAACAGGATAAAACAAAAGGAAAAGTGCAGGAGAAAGTTGGGAAAGTAAAGGACTTGCTTAACTGAAGTCAAATTTTACAAACTAATTTTGTTAAAACTGTCCGCTTGCAGCGGCAATAAACATGGAACCTTAATAAAGCTCGAAAAATATAGCAGGCAGACATCACCATGTCCGCCTGCTATTTTCTTTTCCTAAGATGTTGTGCCAGATTCTTTCTTAATTATCACAAGCTTAATCGGAAGAATGAAAACATACCCATACTGTATACTGAAAAAAAAACGGTCAGCATTCCCAAAGGAGGTCAAGGTTCATGAGGAGAGTGGAAGTAATAGATCATCAAGATGAGTGGCAGACATTATTCAGCAAGGAAGTACGATTATTAAGCGATATCTTTGGAAAGGAATTAACCGCAGTGCACCATATAGGCAGTACCTCTGTGCCGGGAATGTATGCCAAACCTGTTATCGATATGATTCCGGTTGTAAAGAATATCGACCATACGGACGCGTATAACCTGACCTTGACCGAAGCAGGCTATGAACCAAGAGGGGAGAATGGTCTCCCCGGCCGCCGGTTCTTCATGAAGGGAGGCGATGACCGGACGCATCATCTCCATATTTATGAGCAAGGAAATCCTGAAATTGACCGTCACCTTGCATTCCGGGACTATCTCCGCTCGCACCCTAAGGCTGCTGAGACATACAGCAGCTTAAAGAAAGAACTTGCTGCACGATTTCCATACGATATGGAGTCTTATATCGATGGAAAAGCAGCTTATGTATCCAATTTAGAGAAGGAGGCCCTCGTCTGGTTCAAGCGTAAATAAGAGTCAGGAACCTTCCCATACAAAAAGCCCCCCGATTAGGGTCGGCCTTTTCCCTCGATTCCCTTCATTTCATCTTTTGCGCCTGCCGCCTTTTTTCGAACGTTCTTCCGCTTTCATCTTCTTCTCGATGTAAGCAAGCTCCCGCTTCAACTTCAAAAAACTTTTGTAACGCGCTTCATCCAAATCACCTTCTTGCAGAGCCTTTTGGATTCTGCATCCAGGTTCATTCTTATGTGCACAATCCCTGAACCTGCACAATGACGCAAGTTCTGCAATATCCTCGAATGTCGTATCAAGATTCTGATATTAATTCGTCTTTGTTTTTCCGGATGATAGCATCGCCTTATCCCGTTGCGAAAAAGAAGTGATGAGGAAATACAGTCCAGGCAATACGATCATCATTCCGGCAGCCGCATACATCTGACGGGTA
Source organism: Bacillus sp. (in: firmicutes) (assembly GCA_045576475.1). Taxonomy (GTDB): domain Bacteria; phylum Bacillota; class Bacilli; order Bacillales; family DSM-1321; genus Bacillus_AD. The sequence continues at coordinate 1,555 of JAZNGP010000085.1, forward strand.
TCCAAAGAGGTGTATGAGGCAAATAATATCCCTAACGGCATCGTCACCCGAAGGAAAAGCAGACGAACTGCGCTCAGCTGAGTCAGCCGTTCCCGAGGAGCTTCACGCTGAAAAATCGCCGCACTGTGCGCATTGAATAAAGGAAATAACAACCCTCCGAACCATTCACAGATCCACGCAAAAGGAATGGAATGCACAAAAAACAACAAAACGAATGAAAGACCCCCGCCAATCAAACCGACGTACATCGTTTGATCGGTTTTCGGCAATTTCGTCAGCAGCACCATCCCGCATACATAGCCGATCGGAAAAGCTCCGGAAAAAAGGGCATATTCATAAGCTTGTCCATTCAGTTCCCCGCGTATGAAGGGTACACTCAAAACCATTGCTGCGCCAACCGCAAATTGGACAGTAGAGGAAAGAATGGTAAGGCGCAAAAGATGCGGGTAGCCAAAGAAAGTGCGATATCCCTCCTGCATTTCCGACCACCAGAATTTTCTTGTCCATGCCGCAGTCTTCCCGATGCCTGATGGCGGAATGCATGAAAGAGCAAAAAAGCTCGTAAAGAACAGCAATGATGACACTCCATATAAGACATGTATAGGACTGAACAGCAATAATAACGCAATTGCTCCCGGGGCGGCAAAGCTCATGAGCCGGATCGCGGCATCCAAAAGCCCGTTTGATTCCGCCAGTTCTTCTTTTCTGCAGATGTCAGGCAGAAGGGAAAAAGACAAACTTGCATATATGGGCTGCATCATTCCTAATGTACATTGCAGAATGACCAATCCGGTGATCACTCCAGTGTCCGTCCCGAAGAAATAAGCCATTAACGGAAGAAGATAGGCAACTGCCCGGATCAATTGGATGTTCTTCAGCACTTTCGCTTTTGCCACATGATTCAAGAAAGGGGCACTGATACCCTGCAGGATCAATGAAGGGATAAAGTAGATCAGCCAAAGCACACCCATCCATTCCTTCGATCCCGTCAATTCATACAAAAGCAACCCATTAATGATTCCGCCGGCTGCACCTCCGAATTCCGATATGATTTCACCAATCCAAAGTGCTTTGAATGACCTGGAGTATTTCTTCATCACAGCCCCAGATACTCGGACAGCTGTCCGGAAAACAAATGAACCCGCTCTGGATTTGCCGAGTAAATTCCTTTGTCGGCACGGATAAATTTCGCTGCTTTCAATAAAGACAGCTGGTGATGCAAAGTTGTCTTTGACATATGGAACCGAACACTCATCTCTTGAAGCGATAGAGGTCCTTTCAGAAGCTGATAAAGCAGCCGCAAGCGGATTTCATCACCGAGCGCCTTATGACCGCGGATCAAACCGGCAGAGGGGTGGCCAGGTTCCGACATGTATTCATCTTTCAACGGATAAAAGAGAAGCTGGGTTTCAGCTGTACGCAGTTTCAATATCCAAGGCCGGTATGAGAAATGCGGAACCAATTTGACCGTCCAGACTGACGGTTCCGGTATGTACTTCACTCCGTCCGTAATACTCTCAATCTCTTCAATGGGGTTTCCCAAATTCACTGAACTGTGCCGCTTATGCTCAGAAGCCAGTGCCCGATTCCACTTCTCCCACTCTTCCTGCCCGCTCACCCACTCATGCCACTCATTCAGCACCTGTATAAAGATCTCACAAAGAGCTTTCTGGGATCTTCCCCCAAGCTCACGGACATATGCGGCTAAATACGGATGATCATCAAACAAGGACGCATAGTTTTCAATAGCTGCCTGATGTTGACCGGCTGCCGCTTTTCTGCAACGCTCAGTCTCCCGATCCTTATAAGGTA
>JAZNGP010000086.1:0-70383 GCA_045576475.1 Bacillus sp. (in: firmicutes)
GCATGCAGGGTCCTTTTTTTATTTTTAATCACTATGATATATAAAGGCAGCCTGTACAGGCTGCCTTTATATTTTTTATGCTTCTTCAGTTATTGATTTATTTGTTTGCCGGTCAACTTTTTCTTCAGGCGGTCTGCTGCGCTTGATGAAGAATGAGAGTATCAATGTCGCCAAGAGGATAAAGGTCGAGATAAGGAAGGAAAAATTGATTCCTTCAAGTGTTGCTTTGGAATATAACTGCATTTGCATCTCTGCCATAGCACTGTCGGACATTTGGGTGCCCGTGGCACTCATTGCTTCTTCAGTCAGATGAGCCATTTCCGAATTTCTTCTGTTCGACATGATGGTGATCAGCAAGGAGCTGCCTATCGCACCTGATACTTGGGACAAAGTACTGTTCATGGCCGTACCATGCGGTGTGGACCTTGCTGGTAACTGATTCATTCCGTTCGTCATGATCGGCATCATGATCATCGACATACCGAACATCCGCAACGTGTACATGATAATTAAGGACGTGTAACTTGTATCGAATGTTAATTGACTGAACATATATGTCGTGATGAGCGTGATTGTCAAACCGACAAAAGCCAATATTTTTGCGCCGAATTTATCAAAAAGATTACCTGTGATCGGTGACATGATTCCCATGACCAGTGCTCCAGGAAGCATGAGAAGGCCGGATTCCAAGGGGGAGACACCTCTTAGCCATTGAAGATAAATAGGCATAAGCAGCATCCCGGAGAAAACAGCCATATTCAAAGTTGCAGATATCGCTGAAGACAAAGCGAACATCGGATATTTATAGACTCTGAAATCAAGCATTGGCTGTTCGAGCTTGAATTGGCGCAAAATGAATATGATCAATGAAAGGAAGCCGACGACCAGTGTGACAATCACTTCCGTAGAATCCCATCCTTTATTCCCCGCAGTACTGAATCCGTATAAAATCCCTCCGAATCCAATTGCTGATGTAACAATAGAGAAGAAATCGATCTTGATGGCGATTTTTTCTTTCTTATCGTGCAGTTTGATGAAAGCCAAGACAAGGATCAAGAATGAAATTGGCGATATGATATGGAACAGGACAGGCCAAGAATAGCTTTCAATGATATAGCCGGATAAAGTCGGACCGATTGCGGGTGCGAATACCATGACAAGTCCGAAAATTCCCATCGCTTGCCCGCGCTTTTCGACAGGGAAGCTATTCATCATCACTGTCATAAGTAAAGGCATCATAATTGCTGCACCTGATGCCTGTATCATCCTGCCGCCGAGCAATACCCAGAACTCAGGAGCAAAACCTCCAATAATCGTGCCGGCTGTAAATAAGAGCATCGCAGTAAGGAAAAGATGTCTTGCAGAGAAACGTTGAATCAAGAACGCCGTAGACGGGATCATGATTCCGTTCACAAGCATATAACCGGTTGTAAGCCACTGTACTGTCGATTCAGTGACATTGAATTCTGTCATGATGGATGGCAGGGCGATATTCAATAGTGTATTGCTCAAGAGAGCGATAAATGCACCGATTACCAGAATAGCGATCACTGCATAATCAGGCTTTACCTGCTTTCCAATTAATTTATTCCCCATAAACTATATGTCTCCTTTCAATCATTCAAAGAGCATTCCATATGATGAAATGCTCTTTTGTATGTCTTTATCAATCTTCTTACATTTGTATCCTTCAAATAGTATCAGATTGACTATATAAAATAATGAACACAGTGTTTGATAAAGGTCATGTAGATTATTATAATGGAAAAGAAAAAGATATTACAATAAACAAAATGCTCAGCATTGTTAAGTTATTGACAGATACACATTTTTTGTTCATTATCTTATGGATTTTTGGGAGGATGGAATTGAATTGAAAGAGAATAAGATGGATCGGAGAGTGGTCCGAACGAAGAAAATGCTTCGTGACGCATTGACAGACTTGATGTGCGAGAAAGGTTTCGACAGCATCACAGTCAGCGATCTCACTTCCAAAGCCGATATCAACAGAGGAACCTTTTATCTGCATTACCGGGATAAGTTTGATTTGCTTGAACAGAACGAAGAAGAGTTAATCGAAGAAATAAAGAAAATAAAAAATGCCAAACCGATCGGTCGCAAGGAATTGGAAAATGAAGAAGAATTGCTCAATACTCCTTCACCCTATAATGTGAAATTATTTGAATATGTAAAAGAAAATGCTGAGTTCATGAAGGTGTTATTGGGACCAAGAGGAAATCCGGCATTTCATGTAAAGTTGAAAGAAGTGATGAGAAGCAATATGGAGCGGAATATCATGTCAGAGGTTCATGAGGATGATATGATGACAGTACCTGTTGACATTTTGAGTGCATACGCAGTTTCGGCACAATTAGGTGTCATACAGCATTGGCTGGAAACAGGCATGAAACAAACGCCCGTAGAGATGGCGATTTACTTGAGGAAGATTTTCTTCGGCAGCAAGGATGCACTTTGGAATGTAACGAAGAAAAGTTGAGCTGCAGTAATATAAAAAGCAGGAACGGCCCGATACATCATATCCGGCCGTTCCTTTTTTAGTCTGTAATTATCCAATCAGCGGCCCAGTTCTCTATTTCTTTGAACACGGGCTGGAGGGATCGGCCTTTATCTGTAAGCGAGTATTCAATCCGGACAGGTGTTTCAGGGATTACATTCCGTTTCACCAGACCGGCACTCTCTAAGTCCTTCAGTCTCTCCGACAGCACTTTGCCGCTGATCGGTAAGGATGATTCAATATGACCGAATCTCTGGGGACCACCTGTCATTAACTGATGAATGATTAAGCCAGTCCACCGTTGACTGATGATTGACATTGCTTTCTCGAAGCGGGGGCATAGTCTGGAATCATTCATTTTCGTCACTCCTATCTTTTATCACAGCACAAGGGCGAAAGTACGGCCGCTTTTAAATAAATGATGCTGGCTGACAATCCAGTGGTGTCTACATTCACCCTGAAATAATCTGTTTCTTTTATTATACTTCATAATTACAAAAAATAAAAAGGTATCGTAATGAAAGTTATTTACTTGATGTATGTTTATTAATATATTATAGTTACTTACATAAAGTAAGTTAATTACTTTTTTTGGGGGGATGAGGATATGATTTTTCATACGATACCGAATAGGTATGTGAAAGATGTGACATTACGCGTGAGCGATTTGGACCGATCGATTCGTTTTTATACGGACATACTGGGTTTTAAATTGTTGAATAAGGAAGATACTTCAGCTGAACTGACTGCAGACGGTGCTGCTTCCATAATAAAGCTCCAGCAGCCGGCAGAGATACATCCGAAGACAAGGGGTACTGCAGGTTTATATCACTTCGCTATCTTGCTTCCATCGCGTGAAGCGCTCGGCAGTTTCTTATTCCATATGGCAGCCAAGCAGTATCCGGTTACAGGCGGATCAGATCATTTGGTAAGCGAAGCGCTATATTTGAATGACCCGGATGGAAACGGGATTGAAGTATATAGGGATCGTGAACCGGAAGAGTGGGACTGGATTCGTGACCAAGTCCAAATGGCGACCGAACCATTGGATGTTGAAGAACTGATTGAATTGGGCAAGAAGCATGAATGGTCGGGGATGCCTGCAGGGACAGTAATGGGACATTTACACCTGCACGTCGGAAATCTTACGGAAGCGGCTGCTTTTTACAAAGATATCCTTGGATATGAGATCGTGACTGCATACGGTAATCAGGCTAAGTTTTTATCGACAGGGAAATACCATCATCATATTGCCATCAATATCTGGAATGGAAACGGTGCTCCGGCTGCTGGGAAAGATACAGCGGGACTGGCATCTTACACCATTTCGCTTCCGGATGAAGAGGCTGTAGCAGAAATAAAGGAAGCGTTGAAACAACATGATTATCCTTATATGGAAAAAGGGAACTCAGTATATGTAGAAGACCTATCGGGAAGTACTGTCGTACTGACAGCCGAGAGAAAACAATTCAACGACGTCGAAGAGCGTGTGAAGGTATATAAATAAGGTAAGAAAAGATTCGGTGAGCCGAATCTTTTTTCTTTTTTCGTGTCCGGTTGTCTCTTTTTGGATGAATTTATGTCTGTTTAATGGTATTTTTAATATGGGGATGAAAAATCATCAAAGGAATCCTTCGTTTCCATCGCTGTTAGGACCATGGATATACCGCTGAAAATGAAAAGCAAGGAACACTCATTTCATTTTTTTATAAGATGTTGGGAATGATATCTGAAGGTTCTTAGGATAAATCCTGTATCATAGACATTTCATATATCTGGATAAGCGAAAAATTGGTTGAAAAAGAAAGTTGAGATTTTATGAGAAAGCATATACCTAATTTATTTACATTCGGAAATTTGTTTTGCGGATTTCTGTCGCTGCATTTTTCGGTGAGCGGTGATATCCGGAATGCGACAATTCTTATATTCATCGCCATCATGCTTGACGCGGTCGATGGAAGAATTGCCAGGATTTTGGGGGTCGCCAATGATTTCGGCAAGCAGCTTGATTCACTGGCCGATATTGTCTCTTTTGGAGTGGCGCCTGCATATTTGACTGTACATACCTATCTTCATGGACTAGATGTTTGGGGAATTGTTTTGACGGCTGTTTTCCCATTATTCGGTGCCTATCGTTTGGCAAGGTTTAATTTAACGAAAACGGAGGAGTCATTGGAATATTTCAAAGGAATTCCGATAACTATGGCCGGGGGGATTGTCACATTTCTCATCCTCTTCAATCAATACATCCACCCTGTCGTTTTTATGGTGATCTTCTATATTTTGGCAGTGCTCATGGTCAGTACGATTAAGATTCCGAGCTTAAAGGATGTTAAATTGCCGAAGAACGGTATTTTGACGACTATCTTCATGCTATACATGCTGTTCCATCTCTGGAGCAACGATTTCACAGGTGTTTCCATTTATTTTTATTTGGCGTTGTTTTTGTATGTTGCCTTTATTGCATTGAGGTTCATTAAAGAAAAAGAAAAAAAACCAAAGAAACCAAAAAAGAAGAAAAAGAAGAAAGTAACGAGATAAAATAGGAAGCTTCCGAAGAAGAGTTGAAAATTCTCCTCGGAAGTTTTTTTATGTGTTTGTTTTGCTTAAAATCCCGAATTAGATGATGCAGGAAAGGCCGCATTTGTTGATAATTATGAGATTATTAAGTAATATTAAACTATAACGCTATGGTTTTGGAGGGGTTCACTTGGATATCGAAACTGAAAATCGGTGAGTTGGCAAAGAAGACCAATATGACCAAGCGAACCATCGACCATTACACGAATTTCAGGCCTGCTCATGGAAGAACGTTCGGACTCCAATTATCGGTTTTATGATGAGAATGCCCTTACAAAAATAAATGGGAAAACAACAGGAGGTGTACATCTTACATTACGTAAGATAGTCCATTGACAACTTTTAACTTGATTATGATTGTGGTGCTTATTGCACTGACCGGATTTTTTGTGGCAACCGAGTTTGCCATTGTTAAAGTGAGGATGAGCAAAATTGACCAGCTTGTTCTTGAAAATAGAAAAGGGGCGGTTGCCGCCAAGAAAGTGGTTACGCATCTGGATGAATATCTATCGGCATGTCAACTTGGGATAACCGTCACAGCTTTAGGTTTAGGCTGGCTTGGGGAACCGACGGTAGAGAAGCTATTGCTTCCTTTATTCAGTCACTTTGAAGTGAATGAGGCTTTGTCGCATGTCTTATCGTTCGGTATTGCTTTTATTTCGGTTACATTCCTTCATGTGGTAATAGGGGAACTGGCGCCTAAAACGGTCGCCATCCAAAAAGCGGAAACAATCGCATTACTTTTCTCAACACCGATCATTTGGTTCTATAAAATCATGTTCCCATTTATCTGGTTCTTAAATGGTTCAGCACGTACGCTTGTAGGGCTTTTTGGTTTAAAACCTGCTTCTGAGCATGAAATGGCACATTCGGAAGAAGAACTACGTCTGTTGATGTCGGAAAGTTACAAAAGTGGTGAAATCAATCAAAATGAACTCAAATATATGAATAATATATTTGAATTTGATGAGCGGATTGCGAAAGAAATCATGGTTCCAAGAACAGAAATCGTTGCTATTTCAATCGATGATACTTTTGATGATGTGATGGAAATCATCAAATTGGAAAATTACACAAGATATCCGGTTGTTGATGGTGATAAAGATCATATACCTGGTTTTCTGAACGTCAAAGGATTCTTGACGGACAGTCTGACAGGGGAGAAATCTTTCGAGTCATTCTCTGTGGAAGATTATATCAATCCGGTCATCCATGTTATTGAAACAGTGCCAATCCATGAATTGCTGGTAAAAATGCAGAAGGAAAGCATTCATATTGCTATCCTCATTGATGAATATGGAGGTACATCAGGTCTTGTGACCATAGAGGACATCATAGAGGAGATTGTCGGTGAAATTCGTGACGAATACGATGATGAAGAAGTGCCGGATGTCCGAAAGCTGGGAGAAGGACATTATATCATCAGTTCGAAGGTCATGATTGAAGAAGTGAATACATTATTGGGAATGGACATCAACCACGAAGAAGTTGATACAATCGGGGGATGGTTCCTGACAAATCATATTGACGCGGAAGCCGGATCGACAATTGAAGCAGATGGATATGTCTTCAAAGTCCAGCAGATCGACGGCTATCAGATTCAGTTCCTTGAAGTGGTGAAACAATAAAAAAATGGCCGTCATCCTTTGGATGGCGGCTTTTTATTCTCGCTTGATTAACCTATCAATAGAAGCGACCACTTCCTATTTGCGGTGAGTCCTTGTGTTCCTAACAATTATGGGATGATCCAGCTATTGATTTTGGCAAAGGACTTGGTAAATAAGACTTATATCTTTATATATGGACGGCTTCAATTGGTCTATATCACATGACCGATATTCTAGACATAGCAACTTCAATTCTTGTATGAATATGTGTCTTTCTTCGTTAGTCAATTCCATATGATTTCTCCTAACAATTGATAGTCGCTGGTTCATCTCTTACTATACAATTGCCATCTTATGATAAACATAAACTATTTTACTTGTAATATATTATTTATTTTTTCGTTATATAGGTTTAAAATCGGTTGATCTGTTGGTTAAAGATGGGAAAAGAAGCCCGACAAGCTGAACAGCTTGTCGGGACGAACGATTCTAAGTCAGCAGTGATCATTTTTTTTGCATAGGCAATCTGAATGTGAAAGTGGTCCCTTTCCCGTAATGGCTTTCAACAGAGATCGTCCCATGGTGTATGTCCACGATCCATTTGACGATGGAGAGACCAAGCCCGGTATTTCCGCTTGCTGAAGCGGTGCGTGAAGGATCGACACGATAGAAGCGTTCCCAAATCTTACCGAGATGTTCTTGTCTGATGCCGATTCCATCATCGGCAATTGTACCTGCCACCATCCCATTTTCTTCTTTCAAACGAACAGACACTCGGCCTCCGGCTTTTCCGTAAGAAATCCCATTGCCGATCAAATTCATGAATAGCCGCATCATTAACGTTTGTTCAGCCCATATCATAAGACCAGGCTGGATATCCGCAACTATCTTGATATCGGCTTCTTCCCCTATAATCGATAGTTCTTCTATAACGATTTCGGCCAATTCGCTGATATCGATCATTTCAAAGTCCAGGTGTTTTTCTTTCTGTTCGTTACGGGCCAACAGCAACAGTTGTGAAATCAATGTGGACATCTTTCCTGATTGTTTCAAGATTACTTCCAGTGCTTCTTTCATTTCCCGGGGATTCTCACTTTTGCTGAGTGCATACTCACATTGTGAAATGATGACGGAAGTTGGTGTGCGCAGCTCATGTGAAGCATCTGAAGTGAATCTTTTCTCATTTTCAAAAGCGGTCTGAAGCCGGTCGAACAGATTATTGAACGTGTCTGCCAGCTGATGGATTTCATCTTTTGAACCTGAGAGCTGTAATCTTTTGGAAAGGTCGCTTCCCTCTTTCATATCGTTGACGGAATCGATAATTTGTTGAACGGGTCTGAACGCTCTTTTTGTGATCCAATAGCCTCCGAATGCTGCCAAGAGAAGCAGAAAAGGAGAGACGATCAACGCTATGATAACGATCGCTTTCGTGGTTTCCGTTAAACGATCGAGACCCAGCATCCCACGGACACGTATGTATTCTCCGTCTATTTCCTGTCGGGAATCATACACCATCCACTCTTGTTCATCTCCTTTTACTCTTTGTATCCGATGTTTCTTGAACGGGGTATCCGTGTTGAAACCGGTAGGAGCGTCCCCGGCCAATAATACGTCATCGTCGTTGTATATCATCAGAGTGACTCCATCATCGTGAAATTCAAAATCATGGTCAATGTCCAATCGTTCATCTTTATGTTGCAGTTCTTCCATATTGTCATGCACTGTTTCCCGAATCTGTTCTTCCATATTGATGAGTACTAATTTATCAGTCGACAGCATGATGAATAAAAGAACCAATGATAAGATGAAGAGAACCAGCCCCGAATACCAGAGGGTGACTTTCATCTTGATGGACAATTTCTTCATGGGTTCACCCTCAATACATAACCGGTGCCGCGGATGGTATGTATCAGCTTCCTGGATTCGGGCCGATCGATTTTTCTGCGGAGATACCTGATATAGACATCGACAATATTACTGCTTCCTTCATAATCATAACTCCAAACATGTTGTTCAATATTTGATCTTGTCAGCACGGTTCCTTTATTCCTGATCATGTATTCAAGGATGGCAAACTCTTTACTTGAGAGCTCGACCGGTATGCCGCCGCGAGTGACGGAGTGTGTTTGGCAATCGACCTTCAAATCATCCAATTCATAAATATTGGATGTCTGGCCTATTTGTCTGCGGGACAGTACACGCAATCTTGCCAGCAGTTCTTCGAAAGCGAATGGCTTCACCAAATAATCATCAGCACCCGCATCAAGTCCCGTTACCCTGTCTTCGACCGCATCCTTCGCCGTCAGAAGTAAAACAGGTGATTGGATATTCTCGCTTCTCATGGTCCGCAGCACATCTAATCCGCTCTTCCCGGGAAGCATGATGTCAAGCACAATGACATCGTACGGAGTCATCCTGATGTAATCGAGTGCATCAGTGCCATCACCGCAAACATCGACACTATAATATTCGCTGCTCAATCGCTTTTTCAGTATCATCTGCAGGTCTTGTTCATCTTCAACAATAAGAATCCGCATCTCCATTCTCCTTTCCTTTATGTCTTTCCTGTTTACTAATAATTTTTGAGGTAAATAGAACATGTTTTATATATTGAGATTATAGCTGTCAAATATTAAAGTGAAATGAAAATACTTTTGAGGGAATATAGTCTTCTTTATATTATCATGTCTTCATTTGAATCTTTCCATAAGGTGTTTCTCAAGGTAATGAATGATCAAATTTATAGTACAAATGAAGGAGTCCGTTTGTTAGACAGCAATATGCCTATTTGATATCATCGACAAGTAAAGAACATTCTGGGAATATTGCGTCCAAAGGAGATTAAACATGATGAGAAGAATGCTTTTGCTGTCTTTGTTGTCCCTCTTTATATGGCCATTTCAGGTTGATGCCCATACTTATCTGTCGGAGTCGACTCCAACAGATGGGGAAGAGTTGACAGAACCAATCCAAGAAATAAAGCTCAAATTCGATACTGCCATTGAACAGAACGGTATCATTGAAATAATAGATACGGATCAACAAGAAATTCCCGTACAGGTGAAAACAGAAGGAAATACATTAATCGGTACCTTGGAAGAAGAGCTGCAGAATGGAGCGTACGAAGTGAAGTATTCCATTGTCGGGGCGGACGGTCACGTTATGGATGGGTCTCTATCCTTTACCTCACTTGCGGCTGAAGAGGTGCCAAAAGTTGTGCCAGAGGATACCGAGGAAGCACTTCAAGAGCCGAAGCAGGAAGCACCGCTCGAAGAACAAACCTTTAATGAAGAGGAAGATGGCGGCTTCTTGATTCCTGTCCTTACAATCGGGTTATTTGTCATCCTTGCAGGAATGATTTTCTTATTGACCAAAAAGAAGAAGGATTGATTGGATGGCGTTCCTTTCCATCTTGAGTGAGTCACTCTTATATGTCAGTTTGTCCATCTTGATGGGCAGCTTTCTTTTATTCAATATTCCCGATACATATATACCGGTATTGAAAGTGCCGAAGGGAGTGCTCCTATCAGCTGTTGCTTCGATTCCTTTCCTATCAGTTGTTCCGATTCTGGAAGTGGCGGCTTCTTTGTATGGAAAGCTAGGATTTGGTCAAGTGCTTGCAGCCGTATTGTTCACTTTTGATATAGGGATTGCCTGGGTATTTACCTTCTTTCTCTCAAGTTTGTTCTTCCTCTTTATCTGTGGTGTGGAGTTAAGGAGGAAAAGGCTTCATTCCGTTGCCGGCATCCTTCTCACTATATCACTGATATTGATCGTAAGCTTCACAAGTCATGCAAAATCGATAGCGGAGTACGAAGGCTTCCTTGCCCACACGCTTCATTTTCTGGCTATGTCGGTTTGGGTGGGCATCCTATTCGTGGCAGGCTGGGGATCCAAGTCATCTGATGTGAAACAATGGCAGCGGTTCTTAAAATGGTTCACTCCAGTCGCGATCATCTGTTTTTTGTTGATTACAGCATCGGGCTTTCTATTGATGAGCTTTGTGAACGATTTGGGAGAGTACGTGAATGCATGGACTGTGTCATATGGGCAGGCGTTGTTGTGGAAACATATTCTGCTGGTTCCTTTGCTTACTTTTGCCGCCATTAATGCACTATTGCTGCGCGGGAGACTTAAGAAAGATTCCGGATTCCATCCGCCGCCATGGTTGAAAGCGGAAGGTGTACTTATTTATCTGGTGTTCACCGCTACCGCGGTGCTGTCCAAGCAGGAGCCTCCCCATAATATAGAAGAAATGATCGTATCGTCGGGAAAATCCCCGATATTCGATATCTTTTATCAAGGGAATGCTGCAAGCATCAGTGCAATATTTCTTGGCTTTGAGTGGATAGGATTATTATTTCTGTTACTTTCTTCAGCTTTCCTGCTGTGTACGGTCCTTTCTTTCTGGAGAAAAGCTTCGGTACTCTTCGGACTAGCGGCAAGTTTGCTGGGTGCTGTTACTCTTTATCTTGGATTGATGCTAAGTCTTCAATAATGTAAAGACCCTTTGATGAAGGGTCTTTTGTTTGCAGGTGGATTCTTCCTATTATGATCGCACATATTATATAACCGCTGCTCTATGATACAATCGTGATACTTGCAGTGTTCGTTTTACCGACAGAAGCAGATATGTCCTGAAAGGGGGAGAGCATTGACTCTTGAGTTGAACAAGAAAACCATTATGGAACGGTGCGGGGCTGCCGCCTACAATAAGGGCCGAGCCTACCATCGCACGAATAAGGTTGAAATAGTGAAACAGGAAGCAGGGAGATGGGAAGCGGTCGTACATGGAACAGAAGAATTCCATGTCATTGTCGAAGGGACCGGAGGGAGAATCACTGCAAGCTGCAGTTGTCCTTCATTAGCGTCCTTCCGGAAAGACTGTCAGCACATAGCGGCTCTATTGCTCTGGATATCGGAGAATGAGAACAGATTTGACGAAACGTTCTCTGAAGGACAGGACATTTCAAACCAATGGCTTTCTTCATTCAAGAAGAGAAGGCCTCGAAGAACGGGTAAGCAGAACTATTTTGATAAGAGACAGGAGCTTGCTGTTATATTCGCATGCAGTCCTGTATTGCTGCAAAACGGTGCCATTCAATTGGGTATCGAGATTAACATCGGTACTGAAAAGATAGAGCATATCCGGCATTTCCTGGAGCGAATAAGGGAAAGTGAAAAGGTGCGGATTGGTTCATTCACTTATGACCCGGACATGCATTGTTTCCGGACAGAGGATGATGAAGTTCTGAAACAGCTAGTTCAATTGATGGGTGATGAGCAGGTTTTTCTTGATCGTGAAAAAGAGAAGGCTTCCATTTTGATTATTCCTCCATCTTCGGTGCTGAAGCTGTTGAAGTACTTGGAGAAAGCGCAATTCAGCTTATCCTATAATGATACCTACTATCGGGAAGCCTGTATTTCTTCCGATTCGCTCGGTCTTGCTTTCCGTTTATCGGAAAATATCACAGGCTATATCTTGAATATATCTGGATTGGAAAAGATTTATATGTTGGAGGCATCCCGTCTCGTCTTGGTGAAAGAAAGAATGATACTTTTGGATGATGATGACTTCCGCCGCATCAAAGAACTTCGCCATTTATGCGGTAAAACCGGAAGTAACAGAGTTCCGATAGCAAATAAACAATTACGCTTCTTTATAGAAAAAGTGGTTCCCGGATTGAAACAACTAGGGGAAGTCACAATAGAACCTGGTATCTCGGAGAAATTGGGACAAGAGCCATTGAAGGCCAAAATCTACTTGGACCGGATCGGCAGCAGGCTTCTCGTAGGGGTCGAATTTCATTACGGGCATCAAATCATCCAACCCTTGGATGAAAACGGAGGAGACCGCAAGCGGGCAGTGTTGTTCAGAGAACAGGAGAAGGAGGAACAAATTCTAGGTTTGATGGACGAAAGCGGATTCGCTAAGACGGAGGGCGGTTATTTCCTTCAGAATGAAGCGCTGGAATATCAATTTCTTCACCATCAGCTTCCGAAGCTCCAGCCGCTGGCCTCTATATATGCGACGACAGCTGTGCGAAACAGGATTGTGAAAGGAGGCCATCCTCCGAGAATTAAAGTAAGACTCAAGAGGGAACGATTGAACTTGCTTGAATTCAAGTTTGAGATGGATGGGATCCCGAATGATCAAATCAAGGATGTTCTTCAGGCTTTGGAAGACAAAAGGAAGTATTACAGATTAAGGAACGGCTCACTCCTTTCACTGGAAACAAAGGAATATGAAGAAATCAGACGATTTTTGAATGAAGTCCCTGTGCAGGAAGATGACAATCTTCATTTCAGTATGCCGCTGCTCCAAGGTTTGCCGTTTATAGAGAAAATGAGAGAAAAAGGACAGATGGAAGCGGAGGCGTCATTCAAGGACTTTTTGGAGAGCTTGCTGCATCCGGAAAGGAATGTTCACGAACTCCCTGATGGATTGGAAGGTATTTTGCGGGATTATCAGAAACACGGATACCGCTGGATGAAAACGCTGGCGGAATACGGGATGGGTGGAATCCTTGCAGATGATATGGGACTGGGGAAAACACTGCAGAGTATTTGTTTCCTCTCTTCTTGCATTCCGGAGATTCGATCCGGCAAGCTTCCGGCGCTCATTATCTGTCCATCTTCGCTGACATACAACTGGCTCCGTGAATTCCATACATTCACACCGGAAATCCGTGCTGTGATAGCAGATGGCAAGCAGTCGGACCGAAGTAAGGTACAAGAAGAGCTCGACAATGTGGATATATTGATTACTTCCTATCCTTTGCTGCGTAAAGATATAAAATGGTACGAAAAACAAAAATTCCATACAGTCATCTTTGATGAGGCGCAAGCTTTCAAAAACCCAGTGACGCAAACCGCCAAGGCAGTGAAAAAAATTAATGCCGAAAATCGGTTCGCATTGACAGGCACTCCGATGGAAAATGCCATTGAAGAGCTTTGGTCGATATCTACAGTAGTGATTCCAGGCTTATTCGGGAACCTGAAGGAATTCAGCGAACTATCGAAAGCCGGTATAGCCAAAAGGATACAGCCATTCATGCTGAGGAGGATGAAGGAGGATATTCTGTCTGAGCTTCCCGGCAAGCAGGAACATCTGGAGGTGGTCGAATTGCTTCCGGAACAGAAGAAGCTTTATGCGGCATATCTGGCAAAGCTGAAAGAAGATACATTCAAGCATCTGGATAAAGAAACGTTAAATAAGAATAAAATCAGAATTCTGGCAGGTTTGACCCGCCTTCGTCAAATTTGCTGTCATCCTGCTCTATTTGTACAAGGCTACCAGGGGACTTCCGGTAAATATGAACAGTTGAAGCAAATCTTGCAAGAAGCAAGACTGGCCGGAAGAAGAGTCTTGATTTTTTCCCAATTCACGGAGATGCTCTCGATCATCCGTAATGACCTGATGGAGGAAGATGTCCCCTATTTCTATCTGGATGGGATGACCCCTTCTGAGGAAAGGGTGGAGCTTTGCGCCCGGTTCAATCAGGGCGAATGTGATCTCTTTCTGATCAGTCTCAAAGCCGGCGGGACAGGCTTGAATCTGACAGGGGCAGACACAGTCATTCTGTACGATTCCTGGTGGAATCCGGCAGTCGAAGAACAAGCGGCTGACCGTGCGCACAGGATGGGGCAGAAGAATATTGTTCAAGTAGTCAAACTCGTCACGAAAGGCACCCTTGAAGAGAAAATCAATGAGCTTCAAGATCGCAAAAAGAAGCTGATTGAAGAAGTGATTGGAGTGGAAGGGACATTTACGGACGACGATATCAGGGAATTGCTGAGCTTTTCAGTTGAGTAGGTATCTGGAAAATAAAAGACCCGGTCTATGGACTATCCATTAATATGGAAGTCTAAGAACCGGGTCTTTATTCATATGTCTCAATCAATGATGACTTTTTGTCGATCATTATCGTTTTTCTGCAAAGTATCTTCTTTGTTGATCTTTTGCTGTTTAAGCGACTGTTTTTGTTTTTCTTTACTGTAATCGGTCTTCAGCAATTTCCATATCGAAAACATCATCAAAATCAATATGATCGTAAATGGAAGAGCAGCGACAACCGATGCGGTCTGTAGACCATCCAGTCCGCTTGATAACAAAAGAATGAGCGCAATCAGACTCATGAGGACGCCCCAAACGATCCGCATTTTGATTGGAGGGTTTAATGACCCTTTGCTCGACATGCTGCTAAGAATATAGACGGCCGAGTCCGCTGATGTGACCAGGAAAGTCAAAATCAGCAAGATGAAAAGGAATGATACGACTGACGAAAACGGCAGCCCTTCAAGTGTCTTGAATAATGCGGAGGTAATATCATTATTGACCGCTTCCGCAATATTTCCTCCTTGGAATAGATCCATATGAAGTGCCGTACCGCCGAGCACCGAAATCCATAGGATCGCGACCGTCGGAGGAGCTACGATCACACCGATGATGAATTCCCTGATGGTTCGTCCCTTCGATACACGTGCGACAAAAGCACCTACGAACGGAGCCCAAGCAATGGCCCATGCCCAGTAAAAGACGGTCCAATCATACACCCATGTTCCTCCTGTATAAGGTGTCATACGGAGGCTGTATGCGATGAAATTATTGAAATAATCCCCGATACTCACTACCAGAGAGTTGAGGATGAACACCGTCGGACCAGTCGCGAATACGAATAGCATGAACAGCAGCGCAGCGGCCAAGTTGAAATTACTCAGCCAACGAATCCCTTTATCCAGTCCGGTTGTTGAGGAAAGTAAATAAAGGACTGTCAACACAACCACTACTGCCACGGTAATCCAAATGGATTCCGCTAAACCGAATGTATAACGGATTCCGCCGTCTATCTGCAGAACTCCGAGACCGATGGACGTCGCTACGCCCATGACTGTGGCCACAATAGCAAATATATCGATTGACTTCTTGACAGGCTTTTCATGACGGCCTTTTCCAATCAAAGGAGAAAGTGTCGTCGAAATGAGTCCATCCTGTTTTTTATTGAACTGATAATAGGCAATCGCCAATCCGACTATCGCAAATACAGTCCATTGACTGATGCCGTAATGGAAGATGGAATAACCCATTGCTACCCTTGCGGCATTTGCGGATTGGGGTTCTATGCCCGGGGTGGGGGGAGTGAAGAAATGGGACATCGGCTCGCCTATACCGTAGAAAACAAGTGCTACACCGAAGCCGGCTGAGAAAAGCATACTTATCCAGGTGAACAAGGGATATTCCGGCTTGGCATCTTTGCCTCCCAGTCGGATCGATCCATACTTACTGAAGACGAGGCAGATAAGAAAAACGGCGAAAACAAAGATAGCCCCCAAATAGAGCCAGCCGAAATTCCTTGTAGTGAATATCAGTGCTGCATTCGCATATACTGCAAAAGTCTCTGGTATGACTGCTCCAAGGATGACAAACAGCAAGATGATTGCTGCGGATACCGTAAAAACAATATTCAGTTTTTTCTTCAAATAATTCATATACTAATCCTTTCATTCTTTATGTCTACACAGGTTGCCATATCTATGCAGCAATAGCGATCGAAAAAACGCTAAGAATCACCTTTCTTATTTCCATAATTTGGAGTAATCTTGTGCTGCGGCATTGCTCCTGAAGCAATTATGAAAGCAAGAAAAATAACTCGATCTGAATCTTCTGTCACCTCCTTTTATATAAAGTGTAATGGTAACAAAAGGCGAATGAATCATCAACCCTTCTTATTTCCTATATTATTGGCAAAAAAATCTTCTCCTTTTATACCCTTGATCCTCCGAGATTAAACATTTCCTTTTTATTGGAAGTCGCTTCGAATTCAGATTAGACCTAATCCAGCTATCCCCGCTTGTGATTGGTTTATTCGAAGGGTTGAAGGTGTAATAATTGGATAAGATCATATTAATGAACAAAGTTCCATTTAATGAGATTGGCTTTTCATGTATAATGTGAAATAACAGTTGCTGCCATATTCGTATTGGAGTATGTCTGGCACGATAAAAGAGAAAGAGAGTGACACAGATGGGCCGTAAGTGGAACAATATCAAAGAAAAGAAAGCATCCAAAGATGCCAACACAAGTAAAATATATGCGAAGTTCGGAAGGGAAATATATGTTGCAGCCAAACAGGGTGAACCAGATCCGGAATCCAATCAGGCATTGAAGGTCGTGCTTGAACGCGCCAAAACCTACAGTGTTCCGAAGGCGATTATCGACCGTGCGATTGAGAAAGCAAAAGGAGGTTCCGAAGAGAATTTCGATGAGCTGCGTTATGAAGGATTTGGTCCTAACGGATCGATGGTCATCGTCGATGCGCTGACGAATAATGTCAACAGGACAGCTTCCGACGTTCGGGCAGCATTCGGCAAGAATGGCGGAAATATGGGCGTGAGCGGTTCCGTGTCTTATATGTTCGATGCGACAGCGGTAATCGGCATCGAAGGTAAAACCGCTGACGAAGTGCTTGAAATCCTGATGGAAGCAGATGTGGACGCGCGTGACATTCTTGAAGAAGAAGAAGCGATCATCATTTATGCTGAACCGGATCAGTTCCATGCCGTACAGAAAGCATTAAGGGAAGCCGGAATCACGGAATTCACAGTAGCGGAACTGACGATGCTTGCCCAAAATGAAATGACACTGCCGGCAGATGCGGAAGCACAGTTCTTGAAAATGATTGATGCAATCGAAGATTTAGATGATGTTCAACAAGTTTACCATAATGTTGAATTAAGTGAATGATGACGTATAGCAGACCTGATAAGGTCTGCTTTTTAAATTGCTTATTCAGGAAAACGGGTCGATATGGTCTGGTAGAGGCTGATTGGAACGATAAAGCAGCTCACTTACCGTCACACATTTATATCCTTTCCTGCTTAGGTATTCCATTACATCCTCCAATGCGGAAACTGTGTTAGAAACGGTAATGTCTTCGTTTCCGATCCAATCATGCAATAAAATGATATTGCCGGGTTTCAGTGTCTTTTTGATTGTTGCTGCGATTTTACTTGCAGGGGGTTTCCTCCAATCTTTTGCGTCTGTCTGCCAAGACCAGAGGACAACAAGCTTCCGGTTGCCGGCTGCAGTATCAATGATCAGGTCGTTATACAACCCGCCGACAGGACGAAACAGATTAGGGATGATTCCGATATTTTGTTTGATGATTTCATCCGTTCTTTCTAATTCCGATGTCAATGTTGCCCGCGTTATTTTGGGACTGTAAATATGGTTATACGTATGGTTTGCGATTTCATGGCCTTCACGGTAGGTACGCTGCAAAACTTCAGGGAATCTGGCCACTTTGTTGCCGGCCACAAAAAAAGTTGCTTTTCCATTGTGTTCCTTAAGGATATCGAGTATCTGGGGGGTGAATATCGGATGGGGACCATCGTCAAAGGTGATAGCCACCAACTTTTCATCCGTTTGGGTTTCCCAGATGACGTTCCCTGTCTTTTCATATTCGGATCGGGTCTTTGTCGAACCCGAACTTTGGAAAGGAAACATCCCTATCTGCAGGAGAAAGACGATAGTCATCGCTGCAAAAAATTTATGCATGGGTTTCACTCCTAATCGAGGCAATTAGGATTATATTGCGTCAATCCAGTTGATTTATGTAATGACCGCAATGCGAAAAAGCCGATCTGTAAGAACGGCTTTTGTCGGCCCGAAGAGCGTTTACATATGTACTCTCAGTTTATAAAGAAGCTTACCAATAAGTATACAACGAGTGTGAAGATGATGCTTTCGACATACGGGTTCCCTTTTTTGACGGGCTTACCATCTTCGCTCGCTTTACTTAGGAAGTAGGATCGGATCGCTCCATAAGCAATTCCGGCTGTGACAGCTGTAATCAATGGTGTAGTCATAGTTGCAGCCCCTTTCTTGGTTATCTTTATCGTACCATACGGTAAGGGGGATAATCATCTGCTAATGCTTCTATTGCAGCTGATGAATCACAATTCTTGTACAATCAAAGAAAGAAGCAGATACAATAAAACCAAAAGGATAGGAAGAGGACTGAAAATGACGAGAAAATTATACTATGAAGATGCCTATATCCGGAAATGGGAGACAGAGATTGTGGAAGTGGTTGAGCAGGCGGATGGTTCATATATCATTCTTGCCGAAACGGCTTTTTATCCGGAAGGCGGAGGACAACCGAGTGATGAAGGGACTATCAATGGCATGGCTGTTATAGAAGTAGTGAAGCAAGGGGACAAAATCCTTCATAAGGTGAGTGGATCCGCTAAAATGGGGAAAGCCATCTGTGAGTTGAATTGGGACAGGCGTTTTGATCATATGCAGCAGCATAGCGGCCAGCACTTGTTGTCTGCCGTATGCAGACAACTATTTGATGCCGGAACCGTCAGTTTCCATCTCGGCAAGGAGATTGCGACAATCGATATTCACATCGCTAATCTGGACAATAGGCAAATTAAGCTGCTAGAACAGGAAGTAAATAAACAATTGATTCAAAACCATGTAATCAAAAGTTATTTCGTGACAGAGGAAGAATTGCAGCATATAGAACTGGTTAAAAAGCCTGCGGTCCACAGTAAAATAAGAATTGTTGAAACAGAAGGAATTGAATATAATGCTTGCGGCGGGACACATGTGGCAAGGACAGGAGAAATCGGGCCGATCAAAATACTAAAATCGGAAAGTAACAAGGGAAATACAAGGCTGTATTTCAAATGCGGGTTCAGGGCCCTGGCTGATTATGCCGTTGCGCAAGATACGCTTGCGGCTCTGGCATTACAATTCCATACAAGCAGAGATGAAGTGCCGGATCGGATTATGAAGCTTGCGCAAGAGAAGAAAGAAGTCGAAAAACAAATCAAGGCGTTGAAAGAGCGGCTGCTGGCTGTTGAAGCGTCAGAATTATTGGATCAGTCAGCCCATGATGGAATCGTTTCCTCGATTTTTGAAGAGAAGTCGATGAAGGAGATGCAGCAGCTTGCGGTTGAGGTGACCAAAGGGAATGATGCAGCGGTCCTTTTCGCTTCCAAGAAAGAATTAAAGGTCGTCCTGATGCATAGCAGAAAACAGTATGTGCATTGTGGGAATTTATACAAGGAACATTTGGGGAAATACAACGGAAAAGGCGGGGGAAGTGAGCAATCCGCCCAGGCAGGTTTTGCCGATTTGAAGGATATGATCGATTTTTATGAGCATATAGGAAAGGTAATCCATGACAGTGGAAATAATGAGGATTAATCCTTCCAATTGCAATGCTATAATGAGATAGCAGTTTGTCAAATTTTCTTATAGCGGAGGACAATAGATGATTAAATTGATAGCTACTGACATGGACGGCACGTTCTTGAATGATCATCATGAAATGCCCGAGAATTTCGAATCCATATTTGAACGGATGGAGGAAAAGGGGATTATCTTCTGTGCTGCCAGCGGACGTCAGTATTATAATCTGTTGGAGCTATTCCATGGAATGAAGGAAAGAATGCTCTTCATTGCTGAAAACGGAACCTATGTGGTCCATAAAGGAAAAGAATTGTTCTCAAAGACAATTGATCGAAAAACCGCTTACCGCTTGGTGGAAAAAGCCCGTGAAATCGAAGGGACAAATATTGTGCTATGCGGAAAGAAGTCTGCGTATATCGAGAGCTCAGATGCTGACTTTCTACGTGAGGTCGATAAATATTACACGAAATGCAAGTTGGTTGAAGATCTTACGAAAGTCGAAGATGATATCCTGAAAGTGAGTATATTGGATTTCAAAGGTGCGGAACTTAACACGTACCCTCACTTTGAATCCTATCTTTCGAGCCTGCAGGTGACAGTCGGAGGATTCTTATGGCTGGATATTATGAATAAAGAAGCAAATAAAGGAATCGCGATCCGTAAAGTGCAGGAGTATTTTGATGTGGATCCGCAGCAGACAATGGTTTTCGGAGATTATTTAAATGATCTTGAAATGATGCGGCATGCCTATTTCAGCTATGCAATGGCGAACGCACATGAAAAACTGAAAGCGGCCGCAAGATATGAAACGGTCTCCAATAATGAATTGGGTGTCACAGCTGTGATCAAAGAGCATTTGGAGTCTGTGGTCTAAAACGATGAATAACCCCGGCGGGGAAACTATCCGCCGGGGTTATTCTGGATATAACTTAGATGAACAGAAGGAGGCTTAACGCCATTACAGCCATGCCTCCAACAACGCCATAGATACTGTAATGTGCTTCATCATATTTCTTTGCCGCCGGCAGAAGCTCATCCAGTGATATGAAGATCATGATTCCGGCAACTGCCGCAAAGATTACTCCGAACATCACATCATTGAGAAATGGCATGAGGATGAGGAATGCGAAAATCGCACCGACCGGTTCAGCAAGTCCTGATAGGAAAGAAAGACGAAATGCCTTTTTCTTGTCACCGGTTGCAAAGTAGATTGGTACGGCAACCGCAATCCCTTCCGGAATATTATGTATGGCAATCGCGAACGCGATAGCGATACCGAGTCCTGGATCCTGTAAAGCGGAGGTGAAGGTGGCGATTCCTTCCGGGAAGTTATGTATGCCGATGGCCAATGCAGTGAACGTGCCCATTTTCATCAATTCATGGTTCTTTCGGAAGTCTGTCACCGGTTCATTCATATCTTCGACTTTCTTTAATTCGTGCGGGTTCCCTTGCTCTGGTATGAAGCGATCGATTAAGGCGATCAAGAGCATACCGCCGAAGAAGGATCCGACCGTCGTCCACTGCCCTATCGTGTTTCCTAGTGCGGAAACTAAGGAATCCTGTGCTTTGACGAAAATTTCAATCAACGATACGTAAATCATCACGCCTGCCGAGAAGCCTAAACTTACGGACAGGAATTTATTGTTTGTCGTGGAGCTGAAAAAGGCAATCAAGCTTCCTATTCCTGTCGCCAATCCAGCCACCAACGTCAGACCGAATGCCAATAATAAATTTTCATGCATGTAATTTTTAACTCCTATTATGTCAGAATGGATTTTCATTCATTTTAACACGACAATTAGGATACAACAAAAAAATAATAAAACACCGTTTGGCGGTTCGAAAAAAAAGTCCCGCATCTCCAAGATGCGGGATTGTCATTAAAGGATAGGTTTCATGGTTTCTTTCAGGACGGAGATGGAATGATCAAGCTTCTGTCTCTCCTCTTCCGATAAATCAAGCTCGATGATTTCTTCGATGCCCTGCCGTGAAATAATGGCTGGAGCGCTTGAATAAACATCATGCTGTCCATAGATGCCATCCATATAAATGGATACAGGAAGGATAGCTCTTTCATTATTCAAGATTGCTTTCGTAATCCTGGCGACACACATACCTATGCCGAAATAAGTTGCTCGTTTCCGTTCAATGATGTAATACGCTGCGTCTCTGACATCGATGAATATCTGCTCTAGATCTTTCTCATCGTATTTATCCCCATGCTTCCTGATATACTCTTGAATCGGCTGGGAGGCAATCGTTGAATGGCTCCATGTCGGGAAAGAAGTATCCCCGTGCTCACCCATAATATAGGTATGGATGTTCCGAGGGTCAATATCGAAGTATTCGGAAAGACCTGAACGGAGACGTGAAGTATCCAGTGTTGTTCCGGATCCGATAACGCTTGTTTCAGGCAGGCCGGATTCTTTCCAAGCCAGATAGGTCATGATATCGACTGGGTTCGAAGCGATCACCAGGATGCCTTTGAAACCTGAACCCATGATTTCTTTAATGATGCCTTTCATGATTGCGGCATTCCTCTCCACCAAGTCAAGACGGGTTTCACCAGGTTTTTGGTTCACACCTGCTGTGATGACCACGACATGCGCATTCTTGCATTCTTCATATCCGGATGCGCGGACTTTTGTGCGGGCGGGACCAAAGGGAACTCCGTGCCTTAGATCAACTGCTTCCCCCTCCGCCTTATTCATATCAATATCAATCAACACCAATTCTTCCGCGATTCCTTGATTGACGATCGAGTAAGCAATGGCTGTGCCTACAAACCCAGTACCCACAATGACAACTTTTTTTGTTGGTTCATTACTCATCCCTGAACACTCCTTACATAAGATAATGTATTGCTGTCAGAACTAGTATTTTCTTTTTTTGGTTTACCATTCATGCATTGCATGTCAGGGGACTGTTTTTATCGTGAATAAAATAGCTTCTCTCATGATTATGCCGTTATAATAAAAGAAGCCGTGCTGTAAGGCAGCATTTAATAGTACTAAAGGGATTTGGTGATTTATGAAAAAAAAACGGAACCATGTTTTAAATAAAGAACGCTTGATTAAGCTTGGTGTATTGTTGCTGATCATTTTTGCGGCAGCGATCTTTTTCTTAAGGAATCAAGTATTGTTCGAAGCTGTCCTTGATGGGGATATCGGTTATATACGAGCGGAAATGGCGGATAATAAATGGGGAGTATCTATCCTGATGCTGGCGGTGATGATTGTCCAGAACACATTCACATTGATTCCGCTTATTTTGGTCATTACAGTCAATATCGCATTATTCGGTTTTTTATATGGGTTTCTGTGGAGTTGGATCACAAGCGTTATCGCTGCCGTCATCATTTTCTATATTGTTCGCTTCTTTTTTCAGGACCGCTTGCTGCACTATATTTCCCCTCATCATATCAAGAATCTGGAAGAGAAGGGATATGTTTATGTATTCCAGGCAAGGATATTTCCTTTTATCCCGACCAGCTTGATCAATATCGCCGGGGGAATCAGTTCCATAAAAGGGTATTCGTTCTTCTATGCGACTCTTCTCGGCAATTTTATCTACTTCTTTATACTTGCTTTGATTCCTGCAGGAATTTTGTCTTCATCCATGGGTGAGATCGGGATAGGCGTCATTTTTCTGTCGGGACTGCTGCTCTATTATGGTATAAGAAAAAGAAGGAGCAGGAAGAAGGAAATTACAGAGAAAGAAGATTGAAATGCGGGAATAGGGCTTCTTTCTTTTGTCATACTAAAAGAATGACGACGGAAGGAGGAATATTTGTATGGAAAATACAGAAGAGTTTGTCCGTAAACTTGAACAACAAAAAGAGAAACAGAAAAAGAACCAACAACATCAAGGAAAGGGGCATCCGGATCAAAACTTGCCCAATGTGCAGCACCGTAAAAAATGAGGGAGGTTTGATTACTCCCTCATTTTTTCGTTTGTTCCCCAAAAAAATGCCGACCGCATCTTATGAATCGGCATTTTTCTTTTTTAGTTTCTCGGCTTCCCTCTGCAGATCTTCTCTAAGACTTGAAGAAAGTGCTTCTACTCCAATTAATGTATGAAGGAGCGGTTCATCTTTCTCGTTCTTGTACAGTAACTCATTAACCTTCATTATGGTGATTCGATCTTCGTGTGTTTCCTTCCTCTTAAGAACATGCCCCGAAGAGACCCGGCCTTCTTGCAGTACTCTGGCATAATAGCCGGTCCAGCCGGTTTGCTGCATGATAAGCGGAATGGTTTTATCGCCGTATCTCTTGGCGATTATATGGCATGGACCCCTTGGTTCCGTGATTTGTATGACAGCGTCTCCGAATTCGAAGATATCCCCGATATGCACTTCTTCTTCGGTCAGGCCTTGGACCGTCAGATTCTCGCCGAACATACTGTCTCCGGCAATGCGTCCGAACTTTTTTTCCCAGTATGGATAGTGGTCGACAGAGTAAATGCATACAGCTTTGTCAAGACCGCCATGCCCTTTATAGAAATGCTCATCTCCCTGGAATCCGTTTTTTGATAAAAAAATGGATCCTTCAATCTTCCCTTTTTGATATGCAGTGGTGATGCTTTTGTCTCCGTAAGGCATTTCTTTCACTTTCCCTGTATGGATCGACAATACTTTCCCGGTATCAATCGGCATTGCTTCAACCTCCTTTTCCTGTCTTTACCATTATATCAAGAGAAGGGTGGAGATATTAGCCGAAAAGAAAAAGGAAGGCTGTCCGCCTTCCTTCCGATTCAGTATTGCTTACCATCTGTGGGCTTTCGCGTTGCTCCTCAGGATGATATTGGTCTGTGACATTTCTGTGTGTCCGTTGACTTGGGACTTGGAGCGTTTACTTCTGGTCCAATTATGATGAAACTTCTGTGATTGCGGGTCTAATTGGTCTCTATAACTCATCAGTAATCACCTCTTCAGCAGAAATAAGACACTGAATCATGATATTCATGTGTGAGAATATCGATCTTAGTATTTGAGTCACCGGCCTTCTTTATTCCATTATGCAGCTGTTTTCAAAAACTTGTTGCTTATGAATTGAGTTTAAATGTAGTGATTCACCCGCTTCAGGACGCTCGCTTTCCGTAGGGCGAGCGGTGAGCCTCCTTCTTCGTGCGGGGCTGCTCTGCTCGCTAATTCTGCAGGAGTCTCGTACCTTCTGCTGGGTAATCAACATAATTATGAGCTGGTTTTATTCAGAGAAAATATTGTAACAACAATCTTTTTAGGAAGGATTTGCATAAACTTATTGCTTAAATGTAGTGATTCACCCGCTTCAGGACGCTCGCTTTCCGCACGCCGAGCGGTGAGCCTCCTCCTTAGTGCGGGGTCTCACCCTGCTCGCTGATCCTGCAGGAGTCTCGCACCTTCCGCTAAAATTAATCACATATGATGTACTGGTTTTATTCACAGAAAGTACTATAACAAGAATCTTTAGACACTGTGTTTTCACACGCTTTTTTGTTTATGAACAAAATTTAAAATGTAGTGAGTCATCGCTTCAGGACGCTCGCTTTCCGCAGGGCGAGCGGTGAGCCTCCTCCTTCGTGCTCAGGTCTCATCCTGCTCGCTGATCTAAGCAGGAGTCTGGTACCTTCCGCTGGGTTAATTAATGAAGCTGGTACTATTCACAGTAAGTTTTTAAATGTTTTTTAGGAAGAGTTTTTCCTTAAAGATATAATTCCATAAACCAATCGGCAGCAGTTATTTTTCAGAGTAAAAAGGGTAAACAACCAAGAAAGAGAATACATACATATGAGCGATAGAGCATAAAGTCATGCTTGAAGGGGAAGGCTTGCCCACAATATTCGGAGGAGATGAATGTATGGAGAAGTATATATTATCATTGGACCAAGGCACGACCAGTTCGAGGGCTATTATTTTCAATAAAGAAGGGGAAGTTGTACATATTGCGCAGAAGGAATTTAAACAATACTTTCCTAAACCGGGCTGGGTGGAACATGATGCAAATGAGATCTGGGGGAGCATCCTGTCGGTGATTGCCGGGGCATTGACCGAGGCGGATATCCATGCATCGCAAATTGCCGGAATCGGCATCACCAATCAAAGGGAAACGACTGTGATCTGGGATAAGCACACTGGCCAGCCCGTTTATCATGCGATTGTCTGGCAATCCAGGCAGACGAAAGACATATGCAGAGATCTGAAGGAAAAAGGCTTGGATGACATGGTTAGGGAAAAGACAGGTCTGTTGATTGATGCTTATTTCTCGGGTACAAAGGTGAAATGGATTCTCGACAATGTGGAGGGAGCCAGGGAAAGGGCGG
The DNA here is from genome assembly GCA_045576475.1 of Bacillus sp. (in: firmicutes). Lineage (GTDB taxonomy): Bacteria > Bacillota > Bacilli > Bacillales > DSM-1321 > Bacillus_AD. The sequence goes on from JAZNGP010000086.1 coordinate 26,207, forward strand.
AAAAAGGCGACTTGCTGTTCGGTACGATGGATACATGGCTGATCTGGAAGCTGACTGGAGGCAAAGTTCATGTGACGGATTATTCCAATGCTTCAAGGACATTGATGTACAATATATTCGATTTGAAATGGGATGAAGAGCTGCTGGAAATGCTGGATGTACCGAAGTCGATTCTTCCAGAAGTGAAGCCTTCTTCCTGTATATATGGCCATACGGACAGCCAGCACTTTTTCGGTCAGAATATACCAATTGCCGGAGTGGCCGGAGATCAGCAAGCCGCTCTATTCGGACAAGCATGCTTTGAAGAAGGGATGGCGAAGAACACATACGGTACAGGATGCTTCATGCTCATGAATACAGGAGAAAAAGCCGTCCGTTCCGATCATGGTTTATTGACGACCATCGCTTGGGGAGTAGACGGAAAGGTGGAGTATGCATTGGAAGGCAGCATTTTTGTGGCTGGTTCAGCTGTCCAATGGCTGCGTGACGGACTTCGGATGCTGAAGTCTTCCGGTGACAGCGAGCAGTATGCCAGAAGGGTCGAATCCACGGACGGGGTATATGTGGTACCTGCTTTTGTCGGGCTCGGCACGCCATATTGGGACAGTGATGTAAGAGGAGCAGTCTTTGGACTCACAAGGGGAACAGAGAAGGAGCATTTCATCCGGGCTGTGCTTGAATCACTTGCTTATCAGACGAAAGATGTTCTGGATGCAATGGAAGCGGATTCAGGTCTGCCGTTGAAGAAGCTTCGGGTCGATGGAGGTGTCGTGAAGAATGACTTCCTGATGGCTTTCCAAAGCGATTTGCTCAGGGTGGATGTGGAAAGGCCTGTCATAAATGAAACAACGGCACTAGGTTCGGCTTATCTGGCTGGTCTTGCGGTAGGTTTCTGGGAAGGTGTGGACAGTATAGCGGACAAGTGGAAACTCGACCGGGAATTCGCTCCGGAAATGGAGCAAGAAGAGAGCGCGAGATTATATAGGGGATGGCAGAAAGCTGTAGAAGCGGCCATGGTTTTCAAACTGGATTAAAGAGCAAGAAGTGTTAGGAGGTTCGGAAATGACTTTCACTAATATGGGCAGGACAAAAGCATTGGAGGAAATGCAGTCGGAAATATACGATATCTTAATTATCGGCGGCGGCATCACCGGGGCAGGAATTGCCCTGGATGCGGCTGCTAGAGGAATGAAAGCAGCTTTGTTCGAGATGCAGGATTTCGCCGCGGGTACTTCAAGCCGAAGTACAAAGCTGGTTCATGGCGGCCTGCGGTATCTGAAGCAGCTGGAAGTGAAGATGGTGGCGGATGTCGGGAAGGAGAGGGCGATCGTATATGAAAATGGTCCGCATATAACTACCCCTGAATGGATGCTTCTTCCTTTTTATGAATCGGGAACATTTGGTCCGATCACCACTTCAGCCGGTCTGCGTGTGTATGATTTTCTGGCTGGTGTAAAAAAACAGGAGAGACGGAAGATGCTCACAAAAGAAGAGACTTTGCGTAAAGAGCCGCTTTTGAAGGAAGAAGGTCTGAAAGGAGGCGGCTATTATGTGGAATACCGGACTGATGATGCGAGGCTGACCATCGAAACGATGAAGAAAGCTGCCGAGTACGGAGCGGAATTGCATAATTACAGCGAAGTGATCGAAATTGTCTATGAAGACGGCAAAGCAGCGGGAGCAGTCATCAGGGATGTCTTGACGGGGCGGCAATATGAAATCAGGGCCCGGAAGGTCATCAACGCAGCCGGACCATGGGTGGATTTCATCCGGGAACTTGACGGAACAAAGAAAGGTAAGACCCTCACATTGACGAAAGGGGTGCATGTGGTCTTCAGTCAGGTCAAGTTTCCGTTAACACAGGCTGTTTATTTCGACAATACGGATGGAAGGATGATGTTCGCCATACCACGGGGAAATAAGGTGTATGTGGGCACATCCGACACATTCTATCAGGGAGATCCGGCTGAACATTCGGTTGAGCAGGAAGATCGGGAATATATTTTGCAGGCGGTCAATGCTGTTTTTCCTCATTTGGAGATGAGCATGAGAGATATTGAATCAAGCTGGTCTGGAGTGAGACCTTTAATTCAGGAAAAAGGAAAAGGGCCATCGGAAATATCGAGGAAGGATGAGGTATGGGTATCATCGACCGGGTTGATCACCATCGCCGGAGGGAAATTGACCGGTTACCGGAAAATGGCGGAGAAGGTCGTTGACTTGGCGGCCAAACAATTCAAAGAAGAAGAGTATAAATTATTCGATGAATGTATGACGAAATCAATCCCTCTCTCGGGAGGGGACTTCTGTGGTTCGGCATTCATGGAGCGATTTGTGGAAGAACATGTCGGTGAAGGAATGGAAATGGGCCTCTCGGAACAGGAAGCAAGGAGATTGGTCCGTTTTTACGGGACAAATATAGAGAAACTGTATCAGCTTCTTGCACAGCATAGGGGAACCATGGAAGCGTATGGATTTACTCAGGAAGTATTCGCGAGGCTGGCATATGCCATTGAAGAAGAGAAAATCGCAACCCCTGTCGATTTCTTTTTCAGGAGGACTGGTGCCTTGCTGTTCGATATCAGATGGGTGAAACAATGGAGCCGTACTGTAACCCGATACATGGCGGATGTCTTCCATTGGTCCGAAAAGGAAAAACAAATGCGTATAGAAGAACTGGAAGCGGAATATGAAGCGGCCGCAGGTGAAGCCTTACAGAACGAACATCAATTCTAGTCCGGAATATGTGGATAACGGTGCCCTTCCGCGCAGGTATCGCTTGCGGGATAAGATCCTTTAAGAGATAATATATATGTACACATATACATATATGAGGATAGGGAGGGTTATATATGGGTCACGATCATGCTCATCACCACCACCATCACCATAACGGGACTGGAAATAAAAAGGCGCTCTTTCAGGCGTTCTTATTGATTGCCGTTTTTATGATTGTAGAGGTTGCAGGCGGAATCTTGACCAACAGTCTGGCTCTATTATCGGACGCAGGCCATATGCTTAGTGATGCGGCTGCTCTCGGGCTCAGTCTCTATGCGATTATCCTGGGTGAAAAGAAAGCTACACAGCGAAATACTTACGGTTACAGGAGATTCGAGATCATAGCTGCTTCGCTGAACGGTATTACGCTGCTGTTGATCGCAGTTTATATTGTATATGAAGCGGTTCAAAGATTCCTGCAGCCTCCGGAAATACAAGGATTTGGTATGTTGACGATCGCCGTTTTGGGGCTGCTTGTCAATATTGGTGCAGCTTTCCTTCTGATGAGAGGAGATAAAGAGAATCTGAATGTCAAAAGTGCCTATCTTCATGTCCTTGGGGATACATTGGGTTCAATCGGAGCCATCGTCGCGGCCCTGTTGATTTACTTCCTTGGCTGGACATACGCAGATCCCATCGCAAGTCTAATCGTGGCTGTCCTGATAGCGGTGAGCGGCTGCAGGGTGACGAAGGAGGCTTTTCATATTCTCATGGAAGGGGCTCCAGCATCCGTTGACCAGGAAAACTTAATGAAGCGGCTTCTACACATTGACGGGGTCGAGAATGTCCATGATCTGCATATTTGGTCGCTCACTTCCGAAATGCCTATGCTCACTTGTCATTTGCTCATTAAGTATGATCAGCATGAAGTAATCCTGAAAGAAGCACAGCGTATCACGAATGAAGAATTTGGAATAAAGCACTGCACCATCCAAGTGGAAAAAGAAGGCGAGCGTTGTACGGACTCTCATTTTCAGTGCCTTTAATGATGGCTGCAATGATGGATGGTCTGGGCAATGATGCTCATGACATGTTCATCATCATAGGAATAGAAGAGCGTTGTACCTTCCCTTCGGAATGTCACAAGGCGGAGGTTCTTCAGAAATCGGAGCTGGTGGGAAACTGTCGACTGGACAAGGGACAGTTTCTCCGCTATTTCGTTGACGGAATGTTCCCCTTGGAACAATAAATATAGAATTCGAAGCCGGGTTGGATCGGACAAGGCTTTGAATGTTTGTGTGACCAGAAATAAAGTTTCCTCATCGAGCTCCTTTGAAAAGGCAGATTCCTTCTGTATATCCATCTAAACGTTCCCCATTTCTTTTTGTATCTCTGTATTATTCTCTCCTTATATTATACGTCAGTCCAGTAAAAACAAAAACACGGAAAGCACTCTTTCTGGTTTGGTTATCATCCATGCGCAAAAAGGTTTAGAAGATATCTTCTAAAGATGTCTTTTTTTTGTGCCCTTGTTATATTTCATGTGAAGCAAATGACACTGCCAATATATCCCTCCTCTTGCTTTTTAATAGAACGAGGATTTATTATTTTTAAGCCTTGTAATAATTCAGTGCTGATAATAATCGGCAGTAATCGACATCTTAACAAAAGTATTAAAGGAGTCAGGTATCATATGAGAGTTTATTTAGCATCCCCATTTTTTAATGAGAAGGAACTCAGCTATGTAGAGCAAGTGGAGCAAATCCTTGAGGGAAAAGGGTTGAATGTTTGGTCTCCGCGCAAGCATCAGCTGGACAATTATGAGGCTGGAACACCTGCTTGGTCATTAGATATTTTCAATAATGACGTGAAGTTTGTCCGAGCGGCAGATATCTTGGTAACCATATATCATGGCAACTACAGCGACAGCGGTACAGCATTTGAATGCGGTATGGCCTATGCATGCAACATTCCAAACATCGTGGTTCATGTCGGTGAAGACTCCAACCTTATGATTCATGAAGGCGCACATGCAAACCTTACATTGGAAGAGTTAAAGAACTATGATTTCAATGAACTTGAATCTACTCGGTATAAAGGAAAGATGTTTTGATCCTCAATGAAGGAAAGTTGTTATAGAATCTGAACGGAATATGCACAAAGAAGGAGAGCTTTCATATAGCTTTCCTTCTTTGTTATTGTTGTTTCGCTTCAACGAACAGGATATGCTGGCCGTCTATATCAATGATGGTGAACATATAGCCATCTTCGGTTATACTGTCTCCTTTTGCTACATCGTACTTCTGTGAAAGGAACCATCCTCCAATCGTATCCACTTCATCCTCCAATAAATCAATGCCGAGTAGATCATTGACATCTCCGATTAATACTTTCCCCTCGAATATATAATGTCCGTCATCGATTTTCCGGATATCGGGCAGCTCATCAACATCGAATTCATCGTGGATGTCCCCGACAATTTCTTCAAGGATATCTTCCACAGTCACAAGTCCGGCAGTACCGCCATATTCATCGAATAAAATGGCCATAGGAGAACGTTTTTTCTGAAGTGTGACAAGCAATTCGTGAATCGGAACGGTTTCAAGGACAGAAATGGCCTCATGGATGAAAGGATCTATCTTGCCGTCAAGTGAAAAACCTTTGTTGATCACGCTTGTCAATATCTCTTTCATATTGATGACTCCAACGATATTGTCCTTGTCTCCTTCAGCAACGGGATATCTGGTATACCGTTCCTCCAGATAAATATTCATCACTTCCTGCAGGCTGCTATTCAGATCCACCGTTTTGATTTCGGTTCTGGGGACCATGATTTCTTTGGCAATCCGTTCGTCGAATTCAAATATTCTGTTCACATATTTGTATTCAGAAGGATTGATTTCACCGCTTTTTAAGCTCTCGGAAAGAATGATCCTGAGTTCTTCTTCGGAATGGGCCAATTCGTGTTCGGAGGTTGGTTTTAAGCCGAATAGTCCTGTGATGAAGGCTGCCGATTTATTCAAAGACCATATAAAGGGATACAACAATCGATAAAAAAGGATCAGAGGTTTGCTGACAAATAAAGTGATCGCCTCCGCTTGGTTGATCGCGAATGTTTTCGGTGCCAGCTCTCCTATGACGACATGCAGGAAGGTGATGGTCAGAAAGGCAATCAGAAATGAAAGGAATTCCCCTAATGCTTCATTAAGCGACAACCCCCGAATTAAAGGACTCAGCAAATGTTCAACTGTCGGTTCGCCCAGCCAGCCAAGGCCAAGGGATGTCAAGGTGATGCCGAGTTGGCAGGCAGATAGATACTCATCCAGTGAAGTCAGTACTCTTTTAGCGGATATGGCGCTTCTTTGCCCTTCGCTCACGAGTTGGTCGATTCTGGTCGTCCTCACTTTAACAATGGCAAATTCCGATGCGACAAAAAAGGCAGTGAAAGCAATTAGTAAAGCTACAATTAATAGATTAACAAGCATAATGAAGTCTCCTTGACCAAATAATCTTCTTCTCCAAGATGGATAAGGCCGATATATTTGCTTAAATTTTGCCCTTCTAATCCAAGAACATACCAGCTGATTGATTCCATCTGATTTTGGTGTTCCGGCGGTTTTTCACAAGAAGAAGGATTAACGGTGTATTTGGGACATACATTTGTATAGAGGGCAGATGTCCTAATTAATGAACAGCGGGGTGTGTCATATGTATATAAGGAATGCAATCATTCAGCAAAAATTTCCGGGACCGAAAGCTGCATCGCTGTTTGAGAGAGGAAAGCGGATATTGCCGGGAGGTATCGCCGTCAATGCTCGGACATTCGTCCAAGCTGCCCAGGGAGCTTTAACAATGGATGTGGATAATAATGTTTTCATTGATTTTGCCGGATCACTTCCTGTCGGACATAGTCATCCAAAGATACAGGAAGCCCTTCAGCGGCATATTGATTCCCTTCTGTCCACGGGAAGCCAGATCATGAAGTGTGAATCAAACATTAAGCTTGCTGAAAGGCTTGCAGCCTTATCACCAGGTCTATTTGAAAAAAAGATTCTGTTTCAGAACAGCGGTCCGGAGGCCATGGAGAGTGCCGTGCAGCTTGCAAGAAGATATACGAAAAAAGCAGGAATCGTCACTTTCTCGAAAGGATTCCATGGTCGCACTTTTCTCACGGGTTCGATGTCGAGTAAAGGGACACTGCAACGGGAAGGCCCGTTTGCCCAGAAAGTATATAAGGCACCTTTTCCATACGATTACAGAAGACCGGATACGATGGGAATCGACGAATATGAACGGTATGTGTTGGAAGAATTCCATCAATTCATGAATGAAGAAATGGATCTCGACAATATTGCAGCCGTTGTCATGGAGCCGGTTCAAAACGAGGGCGGCATCATTGTACCCGGTAAGAAGTTTGTGCAGGAGATCGCGAAAATCTGCAGGGAAAAAGACATATTATTTATTGCCGATGAAACCCGGACAGGGTTCGGTCTAACAGGTACTTATTTTGCGATGGAACACTTCGATGTATCTCCTGATCTGACCGTCATTCCGGATGCCATTGGGGGAGGGATACCATTAAGTGGTGTGATCGGAAGGGCAAAGGTGATGGATGTCGCTGCGCCAGGTGAATTGGCGGATATGTCCACCGGAGGCACACTTGGGTGTGCTGCTGCTCTCGCATTGCTGGACATACTGAAGACGGAGCGCCTGTTACAGCGTGCGAAACAAATTGAGGAAATGGTGATGAAGACTTTACGGGAATTTGAGGATATCTACGAGTGCGTGGGAAATGTGAGGGGTCTTGGTGCGATATGCGGTATGGAAATAGTGGGAAATAAAGAGTTGAAGACGCCGGATAAGGAACTCACATCCAGAATCATTGAATCGGCATTCCAAAAAGGCCTCCTGATTCAAGATGCGGGAATATACAGCAATGTGATACGTATTATGGTTCCGCTTGTCATCACGGACGAACAGCTTATGGAAGGTCTTGGTATTCTGGGGCAATGCCTGAAAGAATGTACAGCTGCGGGAAGATGAGCTTTCGTTATTTATATATTGTTGTCAATAATTACTGATTATTCTGGGACATCTTGTGCCTGTCCATGATAGGATGTAGTAAATAAGCAGAAATTGATTCTTATTTTTGCTCGCAATGTCCGGCAACCGGATAGGCTGTCTCCAGGAAAGTGATATTGCCAACACCATTCATTCTGTTAAGAAAGGAATTGTGTGAGGCATATGTTAGGTAAATTGGAAGCATTCATTCTGGGAGTGATTCAGGGATTCACGGAATTTTTACCGATCAGCTCCACTGGACATCTATACCTCGGAAGGCATCTGTTCGGATTGGAAGAGGCGGGTCTGCTGCTCGATACGATGCTTCATATCGGGACTCTTGCGGCAATCCTTCTCTTTTATAGACGGGAGTTCCTGAGCATTTTAAGGCACCCGTTCGGCAAGATGTCTTGGCTTCTGGTCATCGGGACAATCCCTGCTGTTATCTTTGGATTATTATTTAAGGATTATGTCGCTGTCATTTCTGAAACAGGTGCGACAATAGGGTGGGAGTTTCTATTGACCGGGTGTTTTCTTTGGTATTCGGAATCAATCCGGCAAGGAAGAAAGAAGATGGCCGATATCACCATGGGCGATGCGCTGTTCATTGGAATGTTCCAGGCTGCGGCAATCATGCCTGCACTTTCGAGATCCGGCTTCACGATTGCCGCAGGGCTTCTGCGAAAACTTGACAGGGAGACGGCTGCCTATTTTTCTTTTCTGTTATCGACACCGGCCATTGCCGGTGCGATCGTCCTTCAGACTGCCGATTTGCTGAAGGGGGAAGGGGAGACGATTTCCGCAATACCGTTGTTGATCGGTATCGCTGCATCAGCGGTATTCGGCTATATTGCGGTCAAATGGATGATTGCCTATCTGAAGAAATACTCAATGAAGGTTTTTGCCATTTATGTATGGGTGATCGGCGGGTTTATACTGATCATGCAGTTCACAGGAAGATTTTGAAGTTTAACATTTGATGAAACGGGCATACGAAAAAGAAAGACGAGAAGTTAAAGAACGAAGCGGAAGGGATTAGAAGAATATGCTGCTTAGATGGATTTTACGGATAGCGGCTGTCATTGTCCTGATATGGCTGCTGCCGTATTCTTGGACTTTGCTTTTTGCTGCGGTGACAGCCGTCCTGTTGGATGGAGTTGTCCGCTTCTTTCAAGGGAAAATGAAGGCAAGCCGTACGGTTGCTGTTTTGGTCACTTTTTTGATTTATATTGGAAGCCTGCTGGGCATCGCTTATATCACAGTATCGGTTTTGATTAAGCAAGCGATTACCCTGGCAGAAAAAACACCGGATTTTGTACAGGAAGTATACAGTTCCATTATTTTGCCTTATATGAGGGATTGGGAGCAGTATATGGAAACCCTCCCGAAGAATGTCTTTCCATCGCTGCAGCAAATGATGGAAGAAAGTATCGAATCTTTGGAAGGATTCACAAGGACTTCAATTGAAGCATTGATTGCGTTTGCGAGTATCATTCCAGGCTTCTTGATCGAATTCATTATATATATGGTCGCATTATTCCTCATCAGTTTGGAGCTGCCTCAATTGAAAGGGAAAGCTAAGCTGCTGATCAATCCAGTCACCTATGAGAAGATTTCTCTCGTATTGACTGATTTGACGAAAGCGGGTGTCGGGTTCTTTAAAGCTCAGATCATCTTAAGCCTCATCACATTCGTTATGGCATATACAGGGTTAACGATATTGGGTGTTCCCTACACTTTACTGCTTTCTCTTTTGATTGTATTCGTGGATATTCTTCCGATTTTGGGGACGGGTTCAGTATTGGTTCCATGGGCCACAATCTTACTTCTGCAAGGAGATAAGACACTAGGTATCGGACTGATCATATTATTCATTGTGATAACGGTTGTAAGAAGGATGGTGGAGCCGAAGGTATACTCCGCAAATATGGGACTGAGTCCGCTTGCTGCCTTGATCAGTCTGTATTTAGGATTCAAAATTCTAGGCGTCGCAGGACTCTTCCTTGGACCGGCACTTGTCATTGTGTATGAAACACTGAAAAAAGCGGGTGTCATCAAATGGAAGACAACTTTGTGAGTGGAGCCAATCGGATTAGGAGTTAGAAGTGATTCAGGGGCCTAAAGCAGCCTTGATTAGGGTACTTTACTTTTTCAGTACAAATTCTATCTTATAGGATTGGATTTTCTTGAAATCAGTAAATAGATGTACGATATTGCTTATTAAAATTCATTCAACTGAAAAAAGTCATCAAGCCTGTTATTGCTCAGACTTGATGGCCGCATTACACTGTTTAAATGAAGGAAGAAGGTTTTACAAGTGGCCGGAAGGGAGACTTGTAACCTTTCTTCCTTTTCCTTTGCATTCTTTGCAGTTTTTCGAGAAAAATTGAAGCATAGAAACTCTTCCTTTTCCACGGCATGTTTGGCATAATTCTATATACTTCATGAATCCACTGCTCCTTTTCTGCGTTTGCCGTCATAGCAGCTGCCAAGCAGGCAATTGCTGATGAACTCACACATTAGTATGTACAGCAGTAAATCGTTTCATGCAAAAAGAACAACTGCCGAATGGGCAGTTGTTCTTATATATAATATAAATGAGACTATGCTTCCTTACGAGACTACTTCAGTTGTGGAATGCTTTTGGGGGCGGCGATTGATTGTACTGACCGCCTCTTCCTCAAAAGAATATTCTTCTTCCTTCTCTTCCTTGGTTCCGAAAGAGTCGAGAGGAAGGACTTCCACTGCTTTGTTGACTTCAATGTATTTAATATGATGGTCATCCATATCAATCACTTTGAAGTTGTAACTGCCATAAGAAAGGACATCTCCTTGTTTCACTTCATAATTCTCCGTCAGAATCCATCCGCCTAATGTATCGATGTCTTCGTCCGAAATTTCAAGACCCAATAATTCATTCACCTGTCCAATCAGCACTTTCGCGTCGATGATATATTGATTCTCGTTCACTTGGCGGATCTCCGCAACTTCATCAAGATCGAACTCATCCCGGATTTCTCCGACAATTTCCTCGAGAATGTCTTCAACTGTCACAAGACCGGACGTACCGCCATATTCATCCATCAATATAGCCATATGGGTCCTTTCTTTTTGCATCTTCAGAAGAAGGTCATGAATCGGAACTGTTTCAATAATACGGATAATTGGTCTTGCCAGATCTCCAAGCACTTTATCCTTATGGTCCTCTTTCGCCAGCATAGAGGTGAAAAGATCTTTTACGTTCACCATTCCGACTACTCGGTCTTTATCACCGTCAATGATTGGATATCGAGTGAATTTCTCTTCTTTGACGACCGCAAATGCCGATTCCAGCGAGTCATCGTTTGAGAGGGTGATTAGTTCTGTCCGCGGCACCATGATTTCTTTGGCGATACGGTCATCGAATTCAAATATCCTATTCACATATTTAAATTCAGATTGGTTTATCTCTCCATTTTTATAGCTGTCAGACAGAATGCTTCTAAGTTCTTCCTCAGTATGAGCCAATTCATGCTCAGAAGCGGACTTTAATCCGAACATCCTAGTTACGAGACGAGCAGAGCCATTCAGCACCCAGATGAATGGGTACATGATTTTATAAAAGAAAATCAATGGTCTTGCAGTCAATAATGTAACTGTTTCCGCCTTCTGTATAGCCATTGTCTTAGGTGCAAGTTCCCCGATAACAACATGAAGGAACGTGACTAATGAAAATGCAATGACGAAGGAAAGAAGATGAGATACAGATGCGGTCACACCGAATTCATTGAAAACCGGCTCCAGCAAACTTGCGACGGTCGGTTCCCCGATCCATCCCAATCCAAGGGCCGTTACTGTGATCCCCAGCTGGCAGGCCGATAAATATTCGTCCAGATTACTGATGACCTTCTTAGCGGATAAGGCACCTGCTTTGCCTTCTTCCACCAGTTGATCGATCCGAGTGCTTCTTACTTTAACAATGGCAAATTCCGAGGCTACGAAAAAAGCTGTGAAAGCGATTAACAGAGCCAATAAAACCAAATTAGATATGTCGTCCAAATATTTTCCTTGTCCCGCCTGCTTTTAGCGAGAAAGGAGTTCACCTCCTGAGAATTTAAAATCTTACTTCATTCTTTGTTTCCATAAATGGTCAGCACCAAAGATTGGCTGGGGATGAACAGCTTCCGTCCATACGGCAGAATACTGCCTCCACTGCACTTTGTCTGCTGTTCAGAATCATTTCTGCCCCATGTACTTCACCTCTTTATCAAATGCAAGATTAAGATAATTATAGAAAAAACTTCTTAAACCGTCAATCGCTGCTGCATATGCCTTGGATATTGGAAGTGCGGGAACAGATGCTTTTAGCAGGGAAATAGAATTTTTATTATTATATGCACAAAGCAGGTTGATTTATTTGTGCATGTCTTTCATTTTTGTTAAAATTATTAATTTTTGAGAATTTAAGTTTAATTGGCGGCCGAATAGGATAAAATGAACCGAGATGAATGGAAAGGGTGAACAAAGTGAATAATGAGTCACTTATCAAATTACGAAATCAAGGGGTCAAAATCGAAAGAACAAAGTCCAGAGATGATGTTTTTCAATCCGTTTTCGGCGGCCGTTCTTCCTTCGGATCCTATAAAGGAGAAACCCTGTTGAAGCCGGCGGGGAAAAATGGGGCTGTCACCGGACAGATCTAAAATAATACACTCAGCTTAAGTGACTTCGGAAGATGCAATAGAGAGGGAAGGCTGTAATCCCTGATAAGCCTCCGTTGAGTAAAGAAGAGGCTTTTTGTTATGTTATATTTTCGCTTTTGGGAAGATAATATTCCGGTATATTCATATAGCTATTCTACAGCTTGACTGGAAATTTGAGTCATAATATGCGAAAGCGCTGTCTTAGCCGGTTTACAGCGTTTTTACGAGTGATTTTTCTGTCCATTAGAGCGAGTTATTTGTTGTTGTTTGAAAATTAGTATATTATTAATTAAAATAATAATTTGAATATTATGTTATCCATGTCAGAACCATCCGCATCGTTTGGATAGATGGCTGCATGAACATACATACTAGATTAAAGAAAAGGATGAAGTAGATGAATATGACAAAGAAAATCGTTATAGGTTTATTTGCCGGTCTGGCAGTCGGGTTATTGCTTAATCTCTTTGCTCCAAACATTTTTACACCTCTGGATACTTATGTATTCACACCTCTGGGAAAAATATTCATTAACCTCATCACCATGCTCGTCGTCCCGATTGTCCTGTTCTCAATCATTCTAGGTACAGTCGGTCTGGGAGATCCCAAGAAGCTGGGCACTATAGGTGTCAAAACGGTTTCATACTTCTTAATCACTACAGGAATTGCCATTGTAATCGGAATAACATTGTCTCTTGTGATCGCTCCGGGAGAGAGAGGATCATTTGATACGGAAAATGCTAGTTTTGATGCAGGTGAAACTCCACCAATATCTGATACGCTTCTGAATATAATCCCTACCAATCCTATAGCTGCAATGGCAGAGGGAAATATGCTGCAGGTAATTGCCATGGCTGTACTAATTGGTTTCGGTTTAATCGCCCTTGGTGACAGGACAAAGGGAATTGTGAATCTTGTTGAACAGGGAAATGACTTAATGATGTATCTTGTCAATCTGGTCATGTATCTTGCTCCATATGGTACTTTCGGCTTGATCGCATCCTCCATCGGAAAACAAGGATTTGACGCAATGCAGGCAATGGGACTTTATTTTATTGTCGTGCTTGCCGCGCTTGTAATCCATGCGATTGTCACATATGGAGGCTCCATTTTCTTCTTGGCGAAAAAGAGTCCTATCTGGTTCTTTAAAGGGTTTGCACCGGCGATGAGTGTCGGTTTCAGTACATCCAGCAGTAATGCGACATTACCGATTTCCATGGAAACGGCTCAAGATAATTTAGGCGTCAGTAAGTCGATCAGCAGCTTTGTTCAGCCGCTGGGTGCCACAATCAATATGGATGGAACCGCAATCATGCAAGGGGTTGCTACTATATTTATTGCACAGGTGTACGGGGTGGATTTAACACTGACCCAATTGGTGATTGTTGTATTGACTGCTGTTCTTGCGAGCATCGGAACTGCAGGAGTTCCAGGAGTGGGGCTCATCATGCTTGCGATGGTTCTGACATCAGTCGATCTGCCGGTTGAAGGCATTGGCTTGATCCTTGGAATTGACAGACTTCTGGATATGGCGAGAACAAGCGTGAACATCACCGGTGATGCTGCTTGTGCGGTCATCGTTTCAGAACAGGAGAAAAGAAAAGAAGGAGCTGCATAAGCTTCATTTAAAAGGGGTCACGCCGAAATGGGCGTGACCCCTTTTTGAGATTCTCAATGATATTGTTTTGCATTTTATTCTGCAAATGGAAGGGTAATAGTGAAGAGGGTCCATGGATCTGAAGATTCACAGTTCAATGTACCGGAATGTTTCTCTATGATTTCTTTGCAGACAAAAAGTCCCAATCCTGTTCCGATTTCCTTTGTAGTATAGAATGGCTTAAAAATATTTTTGAGCATCTCTTCATCGATTTTCGGCCCATTGTTCGCAATGGTTATGATGACATTTTCTTTTTCGCGTCTGCAGCTGATCCTGATTACCGGATGATGTTGGGCGGCGAGCACGTCGAGTGCATTGAAGGTGATATTCAATAAGACTTGCCGAATTTCTTCCATATTGCCGAGGATATATAATTCCTCCATGACATCGCTTTCCACTTTCACATTTGTGTCGACGATACTTGGGTAAAGAAAGGTGATGACTTCTTCAATAAGTGGATCCAAACGGAAAATATTCGGATGTAAATCCACATGTTCTTTTCGTGACAAAAGAAGGAATTGGGAAATACGGGAATTCAATTGTTCCAGTTCGGTTGAGATGATATCCAAGTACTTCAAATCAGGATATTCGGCCTTCAATAATTGTATGAAGCCTTTGACCGATGTAAGGGGGTTTCTGAATTCATGCACAAAGCTGGATGTCATCTGTCCAAGTAATGTCAGCCTTTCATTATGTGCTTCAGATATAATGTGCTTATCCGCTTCGTTTGCCGAGAGTGACTTCAAGAAAATAGGGATTGAATGAATCAATAGTGATTCGAAACGATCATATAATGACAGTTTAATATCCTGGATTGGAAGTGTACCGTTTATTTGCTTCTCCAGCAATAAAAATAGTTCGGATTTCACAATGGATATTCTGGCCAAAAAATCTTCTATTGTGGTGCCGGCATGAACTTCACTTTCGGCCAGTTTTATGACAATATCCTTTATATTGTTTTTTTTCTGTGAAGTCACAGGAAGGGGAGTGTTCGTCAAGACGTCATAGATGGAGACGAGGCATTGGAAAATTTGGCTTTTGCTTTCTTCTTGGGATGTATGTGCTATCTTATCTTGTAATCCGTATATGACTCTATCTCTATTTCGGGTCAGGTAAGCAACAGTAAAGTCGTCCTGCACCATGCTCGCATCACCTCCGGAATTTTGTAATTGACGTCCTTTCGGACCATTTTTTGACCCGATGAACCGCTTATTATGCATAAATTAGTTCCAATACTATGTATTCTCTAAAAGGAAGGGCTTTTCCTTTTATCAATGTGGATGTTCTATACAAATACCCAATATTAGGGGATAAGTAACGGGAATGTGAGTTAGGGATTAGAAATGTTCTTTTAGTAATACTGTCGTTTCCCGAAGCGAATGTACTATGTTTGGACTAATATCTATAGAGCTCTGTTTAAGTTCTATGTTGATTTCCGCTGCGAACGGACGCTTTCCGCGGGGCGAGCGGTGAGCCTCCTCCTTCGTGCGGGGTCTCACCCTGCTCGCTAATCTAAGCAGGAGTCGCCGTTCTCCGCTTCAATCCTATCTGAGGAAGAGCAGCATTTGGTCTGACAAAAGTAAAAACAACAATAAATGATAATAGAGCCATTAAATAAAAAATGGTCTTTCATAGAAGGACCATTTTTCAAGTTATTCACTCTGTATAAGGTTCGATATGGATGTTTGCTTGCGTTATTCCAAATTGTTCTTTCAGACTGCTTTCGACTGCATCAGATATTTGATGACTTTCTACTATATTCAATTGAGCAGAGACTTGAATAGTCGCTTCAAGCAGTATATCGTTTCCGTGCATCCTTGCTTTCAAGTCGCAGACATGGAGAACACCGGAAGTCGAAGAGATGGTCGTAAGGATTTCTTTTAGTAATGCTTCATCGAAACCATCCGTCAAACTATGGGAAGCTTCCGCAAAGATGCTCCAAGCTGTCTTGCAGATGATGATTCCGACAGCAATCCCCGCCGCCGTATCAAGCCAAGGAATGCCCATCCAAGTTCCTGCGATGCCGACCAGGGCGCCGATGCTCACCAGTGCATCCGATAGATTGTCTTTTGCGACAGCCATCAGAGAAAGATTATTTGTTTTGATACTTAATTTTCTATTGAATCGATAAATGCAATACATGAATGCAGCAGAAAAAACGGCTGTTACGCCGGTTAGTACCGATGGGACCTCCGATTCTTTATAGAAGAGCGATTGCCCGCTTTGAATGATGACACTGATGCCGACTGTCATCATAATGAAGGCCGCCAGAAGGGAGGCTACCGTCTCCGCCCTTGTGTGTCCGTATAGGTGATCTGCATCGGGCGGTTTGGCGGAAATCTTCAATCCGATCAAAACAGCCAAGGAGGCGATGATGTCCGTGGAGTTATTCAAGCCGTCTGCCCAGAGCCCTTCAGAACCGCCGATGTAACCGATGGTCATTTTGAGTGAGGCCATGAATAAATAGGCAAAGATGCTGATCCATGCCCCTCTCTGGACAAGATGATTAAGGCTAGTATCATTGAACATTCTGACACCTCCTCATTTAATATTTCGCTAAATAAAGATAACAGACCGAAATCGTGTATGTCTACAGCAACATTTTATGGTGCAGCCATAATAATTGAGGTGTTTCACAGTTTTTGTTTCATGTGAAATATATTGCGTAAGGGAAACAAAAACAATGGTTGATATAGTTTCGAAAAAAATGTACATTAGATTCAGATAAAATAATATTTTTCCACAAGGGGAGCATATGCTGAGAGTGAACGTAATAGTTCTGACCCTATGAACCTGTTAAGATAATGCTTGCGCAGGGATGTGGTTATGGATAGGTAGCAATGCAGGGTATCCATTTCCTCCCCTTCATTGCTTTTTTGCGTCCAGTAAAAAAAGTGATGGGGAATAATTTGCTGTTAAGCATATGATTCATCTTGTGGCAATCCAAAGGAGATTCAAGATGAACAAAAAGACTTTATTTATTGTGGAGGTTGCTGTATTCGCAGCTCTGGCATTATTGCTCGATGTTATTTCGAGTATTGTATTCTCAAGTATATGGCCAGCAGGAGGATCGGTTTCCATTGCTATGGTCCCTATCTTTTTGATGGCATTCCGGTGGGGATTAAAGGGCGGTCTGCTTGCGGGATTCCTGCTCGGTCTTTTGCAAGTCGCAATCGGACAAGCTTATATCATTCATCCGATTCAAGGATTCTTGGATTATTTCGCGGCTTTCACAGTGGTCGGGGTTTCGGGAATCCTTGCCGTCCGAATAAAGCAAGCCTATGAAAAGGGAGAGAAGAAGAAAGCTGGCTCTTATATCGTCACCGGCATTTTCTTGGGGAGCCTGCTCCGTTTCTTGTGCCATTTCGCGACAGGTATCATTTATTTCTCCAGCAGTAATATAGGAGGATTCGATATTGTGCTTACTTCCGCCGTTTACAACGGTACCTATATGGTTCCTAGCTTCATCCTCTGTTCAGTTGTTGTTGTTTCTTTATATGCTTCTGCATCCCGTGTGCTGCTCAAAAGCGTGACTAGATAAGATTATTTAATGTTTAATCGTTTAAATAATGTAAGTTGGCTCCCGCTGCAGGATACTCGCTTTCCGCGGGGCGAGCGGTGAGCCTCCTCCTTGCGTGCGGGGTCTCACCCTGCTCGCTGATCCCGCAGGAGTCTCGCACCTTCCGCTAATGGAGCTCAAAAAATATTACCTGAGCTTAAAAACTTAAAAAAAAACCTTAAGTAATGAGTAAAATAAAAAGCCCTGAGTCCAGTGCAGCGGACTCAGGGCTTCAATCAGCCTGATTATTTTCGTGTAATTTATCTAACCAGCCTGCTTTTTGTCTGTACGATCAAAATACGAAACTGATGACTGCACCGATGACAACGATTGCGCCAATGACCATTAAAATAGTTCTGCCCATTTGATTCTCTCCTCCTGCTTGTATGTAATTTCCGATTATGATTAAAATAAGAAATTGATGACTGCGCCGATGACGACGATCGCACCAATGATCATTAAGATTGTTCTCATCATGAAAAACTCCTCCTTTTACACTGATTTCTGAATTAGATGATTGTTTCTAATCGCTGTTCTGCCATTCTTGGTTCAACAGACAGTCTTTTAACCACTTTATCTTTTATTTCTTCCGCTTGCTTTCCGTTTAGTAATACCTTCAATGTTGCATTTTCGGGAAGTGTGAGCATGAATGTGATCAATTTAGATAAATGAGAGCAAGAAATGGTGGAATGATTATGCATCACATATGCTTCCCCGCCCCATGCTTTCATTTCTTTATGCAAACGCATAATCTCCATAAGGGGCATCCTGGCTTTCATGGTTACTTGTTCGGAAATAATCTCTTTCATTTGTATTTTCTCCTTTAAGTTCATTTATTGTATTTGTGTATTGTTTATAGTAGTTGTTGTACCATGTTTTTACCCAGGCGAGATTTTTTAAAACATCGCATTCTTTTTTGTAACCTGAAGGAAACAATTCAGATAATTCTGTGTTTTTAATTTATTTGTTGATATAAATTACAATTATAGGTAATATTTTCTATATGGGTTGAACAGGGTTCCTGAAACGATATAGGAATCTGAGTAATATACGGAGCCATAAAATGAATATAGTTGAATAATGCAGCCAAATTTTCGGGCTGTGTTTTTTCGTCTGGAGCCTGCTTTCCGTAAGCTGGTGTGTTTATTTGGGGGAGGAAGAAGCAATGTTCTCTGTTTACATGAAACTGGGCTGGTTTTTTAAAGAAAATTGGAAAAGGTATACGAGTGCCATCCTGCTGCTTGCGATTGTGAATGTTCTTGAAGTGTTCCCGGTAAGGTTTGTCGGTATGACCATCGACCATTTGCATCAAGGGACAATTACGGAAGAGACTTTAATGAAGTATGCGGCGGTGCTGGGGGTTATTTTGGTTTGTGTCTACATAATGGGAATCACCTGGCAGAAAGGGCTCTACGGGGGAGCGGCAATCCTTGAACGGAAGATGCGGTACCGCTTCATAGGCCACTTGCTTAAGATGGCGCCGCGGTTTTTCGAAAAGCATAGAACCGGCGATTTGATGGCCCGGGCGACGAATGATCTGAAAGCGATCTCCAATACCGCCGGGTTCGGTATCCTTTCATTCACCGACGCCATTCTCTTCACAGGGGTCATCCTTTGTATGATGGGATTCTCCATCTCATGGGAGCTGACATTATTGTCGATTCTTCCATTACCGATTATGGCATGGCTGATGAAAGTGTATGGAAAGAAACTGCATATGCATTTTACGGAAGCCCAGGATTCATTCGGGAAAATGAATGATTCCGTTCTGGAGTCAGTCGCCGGGGTCCGTGTGATTCGTGCTTATGCACAGGAAAACCAGAGTGAGGACCGGTTCGCTGAAATGGCAGAAGATGTCTATCAAAAAAACCGAAAAGTGGCCATGGTCGATTCTTTTTTTGATCCGACAATTAAAATACTGGTCGGTATCTCCTATCTGATCGGTATTGGATACGGCAGTAAAATGGTATTCGAACAAGTGATTACCCTTGGTGATTTGATTTCCTTCAATGTGTATCTCGGTATGCTGATCTGGCCGATGTTCGCCATTGGTGAATTAATCAATATCATGCAGAGAGGCAATGCCTCCTTAGATCGTTTTCAAGAAGTGCTTGATGCGGATGATTCGGCAGCCGATGCGGAGGATTCTGCCTATTCCTTGAGCGGTCCCGTCAACATTGTCTTTTCAGGTGTGAACTTTCGATATCCTGCGTCGGAAGTCATGAATTTGATTGATGTGGATTTTGAGGTGGGGCATGGTGAAACACTTGGCATCGTCGGGAAGACAGGCAGCGGAAAAACAACCATCATGAGACAGCTGCTTCGGGAATACCCGCCTGGGGAAGGGGAAATCACCATCTCGGGCATCAGCTTACAGAACCTGAAGTTGGAGGATACAAGAAGCTGGATCGGATATGTTCCTCAAGATCCTTTTCTTTTCAGTAAAACGATTGAAGAAAATATCCTTTTCGGTAATCAGAAAGCTTCTGATGAAGAGCTGATGGACGTGGTCGAATCCGCTGATTTCAAGAAAGACCTTGAAAGCTTAGCCGAGGGACTACAGACACTCGTCGGAGAAAAAGGAGTCGGACTGTCCGGAGGCCAAAAACAACGGATCAGCATCGCAAGAGCATTGTTGAAGAATCCGGAGATTCTCTTGTTGGATGACTCCTTATCCGCGGTCGATGCGAAAACGGAGAAGCAGATCATAGGCAACGTAAGAAGGGAAAGAAAAGGAAAAACAACCATCATAGCGAGTCACCGATTATCCGCGATTGCACACGCGGATTTGATCATTGTTCTTGATCATGGAAGGATTATCGAAAAAGGAACCCATGAAGATTTGCTTAGGAATGATGGATGGTATAAAGAACAATATATCAGGCAGCAGCTGGGGGAAGGGATGGAGGTGGAGGAATGACCACGGGGAAACGATTGACGGCATATGCAATGCGGGCCAAAGGAGCTTTGTTCGCGGCCCTTCTTTTACTGACCGTTTCAGTTGCGGCCGACTTGGCGGGTCCGTTTGTGGCAAAACGGGTCATCGATGACCACATACTTGGTATCCAATCGCACTGGTATGAAACCGGAGAAGGAGAGAATGCAGTCCTTTATGAGGACAGCTGGTACACAAGGGATGCATATGTTACAGGCGAAAAGCCGGATGGCCCTGTTATGACGATCATCCAGAGCGGGAAGGACTTCTATGCGGCAAATGGGAAGTTCGATTTGGAACTTGCTTACCGGTCCGATGAAGGGACCCTGAAGAATCAAGAAGGGGAAATAATCGATTCCGAAGCTTTGACAGCTGGCGAGGTATACCGTTTTTATCAGCCTGAAATCCCAAGAATCATCAATCTTCTCGGTTTATATTTCGGTCTGCTTGTGATTGCTGCTTTCTTTCAATACGGACAGAGTTACTTGCTCCAAAACACTGCAAATCGAATTATTCAGGGAATGCGAAAAGATCTATTCAGACATTTGTCCACTTTACCGGTCCGTTTCTTTGATCGTTTTCCGGCAGGGAAAATTGTGGCACGCATCACAAATGACACCGAATCGATCCGTGAATTGTATGTGAATGTGCTGGCGAATTTCTTCTCGGCCATTTTGTACATAACCGGCATTTATATTGCTTTGTTCATCCTTAATGCCAAACTTGCCTTGCTTGCATTGATTTTCATTCCTATTTTGATTGCCTGGATGCTCATATATCGGAAATTCGCATCCCGTTATAATAAGGTGATACAGGCGAAGATCAGTGAACTGAACGCGATGGTCAATGAATCGATTCAAGGGATGCCGATCATACAGGCTTTCAGCAGGGAAAGGAAGATCAAAGAAGAATTTGAGGAAGTGAATGATGTGCATTTCACCTATCAGAAGAAACTAGTGGCATTGAATTCTGTGACATCCTTCAATATGGTGAATTTGCTGCAGAATTTATCTTTCCTTGCTTTCATCCTTTATTTCGGGAATATCGGACTGAATGGATCTGGAATCGTGTCTGTCGGTTTACTGTACGCTTTCATCGATTATTTGAATCGTCTGTTCCAGCCGGTTCAATGGTTTGTCAATCAATTCGCCAGTCTGGAACAGGCGCTTGTGGCAGGTAACAGGGTGTTCGAGTTATTGGATGAGAAAGGAACACCGGTGGAACAAACAAGTGTACCGAGGTTCGAAGGAGAGGTAGAGTTCCGGAATGTTTCTTTCGGTTACGAAGATGGGCTCCATGTTTTGAAGGATATCTCTTTTACAGTCAAGAAAGGGCAGACAGTCGCATTTGTCGGACATACAGGTTCCGGCAAAAGCTCTATCATGAATATATTGTTCCGATATTACGATACGCAGCAAGGAGCCGTCTTCGTGGACGGGAAAGATATCAAGGATATACCTGTCCAGAGCTTGCGGGAGCATATGGCGATCGTCCTTCAAGATCCTTTTTTGTTTACCGGCACAATCGCCAGTAATGTCAGTCTTGATAATCCGGCGATCTCGCGGGCAGATGTCGAATCAGCCCTTTGCGATACCGGGGCAGATCTTGTGCTTAGGCATTTAAAAGAGGGAATAGATGCACCTGTTACGGAGAAGGGAGGCACATTGTCGGCGGGGCAGAGGCAGCTGATTTCATTTTCAAGGGCGCTTGCAAAAAAACCGGCTATCCTGATTTTGGATGAAGCGACTTCCAGTGTGGATACAGAAACCGAGCAAATCATTCAAAAGGCCCTGGATGTATTGAAAAGAGGAAGGACGACATTCATCATTGCCCACCGTCTCTCCACCATCAAGGACGCCGACCAAATATATGTTTTGGATGGCGGCAGAATCAAGGAGTCCGGCAATCATGAAGCGCTTATGGAACTGGACGGCCAGTATGCCCATATGTACAGAGTGCAGGCTGGGGAAGAGGCGCTGATATAGTCCTTGCTTTATCTGTATTATAAGACGTTATTGTTTGTTAAATAGTGGTATAGATAAGGGATAAGGAATTAAGGAGTGAGATGGATGAGAGTAGAAAGAGATTCAATGGGAGAGGTCATGGTTCCTGAGGATAAATATTGGGGAGCGCAGACAGAGAGAAGCAGACAGAATTTCGATATCGGAATGGAGAAGATGCCTCAAGAACTGATTTCAGCGTACGCCATGCTCAAGAAAACGGCTGCTGAAGCCAATGCCGATCTTGGTACGCTTTCGAGTGAGAAAGCGGAAGCGATTCGCATTGTTTGCGAAGAAATCATTCAAGGGAAATATGATGGACATTTTCCTTTGTCGGTATGGCAGACGGGGAGCGGAACGCAGACAAATATGAACCTGAACGAAGTGATTGCCTATAAAGGGAATCTTCTGTTGGAGGAGAGAGGCGGCAAAGAGCGGCTTCATCCGAATGATGATGTCAACAAAGGACAGAGCTCCAATGACTCCTTTCCTACAGCAATGCATATATCCGCTTATATAGCTGTGCGGGAAAGGCTTCTTCCGGAATTACATAAACTGAAACAAGTGCTCTCGGATAAGGAGCAGGAATTTGCTCATGTCGTGAAGATCGGAAGGACGCATTTGCAGGATGCGACCCCATTGACGCTTGGGCAGGAAATCAGCGGATGGAAGGCCATGATCGCGGAAAGTGAAAGAAGCATCGAAGAAAGTGCTAAAGCATTTCTGCAGCTGGCGATTGGAGGAACCGCAGTAGGTACGGGCATTAATGCACATCCTCGGTTCGGGGAAGAAGTCGCATTGAAGCTGAAGGAAATGACGGATTATCCATTCCATTCGGCAGCCAATAAATTTCATGCATTGACGAGCCATGATGCATTTGTATACGTGCATGGTGCGTTGAAAGGACTTGCCGCCAACAGCATGAAAATAGCGAATGATGTCAGATGGCTTGCGAGCGGACCGCGCTCCGGATTGGGGGAGCTCCGCATACCGGAAAACGAACCGGGAAGTTCTATCATGCCTGGAAAGGTCAATCCGACTCAATGTGAAGCTGTCACGATGATTGCCGCACAGGTATTCGGAAATGATACAACCATTTCTGTGGCCGCAAGCCAGGGGAACTTCGAACTGAATGTTTTCAAACCGGTCATCATCTACAATTTCCTGCAATCGGTAAGACTGCTGACAGACGGTCTCCGGTCGTTCCGGGTGAATTGTCTGGAAGGACTGCAGGCGAATGAAGACAAAATTAAGGAATCCCTTATGAATTCCTTAATGCTTGTCACAGCTTTGAATCCGCATATCGGTTACGAAAAAGCTGCCGATATCGCCAAGTTGGCATATAAAGACAATACGACTCTCAAAGAAGCGGCTTTGAAGCTTGAGTATGTGACGGAAGCGGAATTCGATGATATCATGGATCCGAAAAAGATGGTTTAACAAAACCGATTACAAAGGAAGAAGCTCCGTGTAAATGCACGGAGCTTCTTCTATACCTTTATTCAGCGGATGCGCAGCTCTGTTTCTTTGTCGAAGAAATGGGCTTTGTTCATATCGATGGCAAGTTCGATAGTATCACCCGGCTGTATCACTGTGCGGGCATCGACTCTTGATACGAAGGATTGACCGTCGATTGCGGAATAGAGCATGAATTCCGCCCCCATCAGTTCCGCCACTTCAATATGCGCTTGGATGGTGCTGTCTGCTGCCGATTGTATGAATAGCGGTTCATCATGGAAATCTTCCGGACGGATGCCGATAATGATGTCTCTTCCTACATGATCTTTCAGTATCTTCATCTTGCCTTCCGGTATGGCAAGCTTTGTGTTCTCAAATTGAATGTGCCCCTGCTTCAAGGCGCCTGTAAAGAAATTCATGGCAGGTGATCCGATGAATCCGCCAACAAATACATTCTCGGGATTTTCATACACATCTTTCGGCGTTCCGATCTGCTGAATGACACCGTCCTTCATGACGACAAGTCTGGTGGCCATCGTCATGGCTTCCGTCTGGTCATGCGTCACATAAATGGTGGTCGTGTTCAGGCGTTTATGCAGCTTGGCGATTTCTGCACGCATCTGCACGCGCAGTTTGGCATCCAAGTTCGATAAAGGTTCATCCATGAGGAATACTTTTGCATCCCTGACGATTGCCCTTCCCAAAGCGACACGCTGACGCTGTCCGCCTGACAGTGCTTTCGGTTTTCTGTTCAAGTATTCGGTAAGACCAAGGATTTCTGCCGCGTTTTGTACGCGCTGCTTGATCTCCTCTTTCGGCATTTTACGGAGCTTCAGTCCGAAGGCCATATTATCAAAAACAGTCATATGCGGATATAATGCGTAATTCTGGAAAACCATTGCGATATCTCTATCTTTAGGGGGCGTATTGTTCACAAGCTTGCCGTCTATGTAGAATTCACCTTGACTGATTTCCTCAAGACCTGCGATCATTCGCAAAGTAGTAGATTTCCCGCAGCCTGATGGACCTACGAAAACGATGAATTCCTTGTCTTGGATATGCAAATTGAAGTTCTCGACCGCAGTCACCTTATTGTCGTATGTTTTATAAATGTTCTCCAGCTTCAGTTCAGCCATGTTCAGACCTCCCGATTCCTTTTGTTTAAAGCTATTGTAAACGCATACAAAAGAGAGAGCCATATGGAATATGCACAAAAAATGTTTGGAATATTGTGCATTATGCCTATTGTTTGAGATGCTACAAAATAGTGATGGCGAGATAAGCGATCATGGCGTCGTAGAAGTTTCGAATATCCAGTCCTGTTTTTTCAATGAATTTATCGATCCGGTATTGCAGGCTGTTTCTATGCACATAGAGCTCCTTTGCGGCCATAGTTGCATTTCTGTTAAGCCTTATATAGGTTCGAATTGTCCGGATCATTTCCTTATCATCAGCCATTTCACCGAGAAGCTGTTCCTTATACCAAGAAGATTCACCATCAAATCCTTTCAACATCATATATGGAAATGAACTGCGGATATCATGGACTGTGCGTTCAGGAGATTGGAGTCGGGCTTCGTTAAATATCTTCCTTTCCATAGCGGAATGTTTGCGCAGACTGTCTTCCAATGGGCGGCGGCTGCCCGCATATAAATGAATACCGCTGTAGAAGTCACTTTCCATTACGAGTACAGCTTCCTTCATTGCTTCTATACTTATCATATCTTTATCGGCCTTCTCAAGAATACATCCGGTTTGGTGATCTTCCCATATAAGCAGCGCGTCTTCTTGGAAGAAGGATGCAATCGCCTCTTCAAATTCAGGGGAAGATACATTCGGGTTGTGGTTATGGAAATGAATGAAACGGACAGAATGCCAGGATGTCAAAGGAAGCGGACCGCCCTTCAGGAGAAAAGCATTCCATGCCAATTGTGAAGCAGTCCGGTTGAGGAGAATCTCTGGTGATTCATGGAATAATAGGTGAAGCAGCTCCATTTCATCCAAACTGAGATCTTCCTTAGGAATCCCGATTCGCCCTTCCTCGTTTGTTATCCAAAAGAAATCCTGTTTCCCGGTTCCTTCAGGAAGCATATCTATGGCTCTTGTGAAGCGTTGTTTCAGCTTAGATAACAGCATACTGACTCCTCCTGGGTGTTTGTTCGATTTTTAAGAATTATAAATCAACAGGATAATACTGACAACATTTCCGTCTTTTTGCTGCTGGGATTCCGGGAATGGATGCCAAGGCTCTTATTTGCTATTTCTCTAAAATTGTTACTATAATATGTTACGGAATAAGTGATTTTAAAAAAGAGGCTCTGTTCTACTTTTCTGTGTTATTTTTCACGAAAATCGATTCAACAAAGCCTGACAAAAGGGAGTAACATATATGGGTGATATGCTCACGATTCTATTCATGGCTGTCATTGGAGCTGTCATAGGAGGATTCACCAACCTTATTGCTATTAAAATGCTTTTCAGGCCATATAAAGCAATCTATCTATTTGGACGGAAACTTCCTTTCACTCCGGGACTGATTCCGAAGCGGAGAGACGAACTAGCCGAGCAGATGGGAAAGCTTGTGGTGGAGCATTTATTGACCGCTGACAGTATCCGGAAAAAGGTACTGACGGCCGCATTCCGCAGCAGGATCATCAATTTTGTGCGACTGAAACTGGGAAGTTACAAAACAACCGATACCACCATTGCGGAACTCTTGGAAGTTTCCGGGATTGAGGATGCGGAGAGCAGGGCGATAAGCTGGATGTCAAATTCCCTTGATAAGCAATTCGAACAATGGCTTGAAGACAATAAGCATCTTGAACTGGGTGAAATCCTTCCCGATAGGTTCCGGTTGGCTGTGGAGGAGAAAATCCCTGTTTTCACAGATTTCCTGCTCCATAAAGGAAAGGAATTCTTCTCTGGAGAAGAAGGCAAGAAGCAGCTGGAGAAGTTGGTGGAAGATTTCTTCGAAGATAAAGGGATGCTTTGGAATATGCTTCAGATGTTCATGAAAAATGAAAGATTGGCGGATAAGATACAGCCTGAAATTATGAAGTTTCTGGAGGCGGATGGGACCAAGACGCTCATCAACGATCTGATGAGGAAAGAATGGCATAAGTTTAGGGACCGTGACATCGAATCACTGGAGGAGCAATTCCAGATCAAGAGAGCAAAGGAAGCACTGCAGACAGAAATAATCATGATGATTCAAAGGAAACAGTACTTGAACAAACCTGTTGGACCATATATTGAACTGATGGAAGAAATGCTTGCGGATACCATCCTTCCAAGAGTCGTTGATCTTACTTTCGATAAAATTATCGAAAATGTGGAAGTGTTCATGAAAAAGATGAAACTGGAGCAAATAGTGAAGGAACAGGTGGATACTTTCTCCGTTGAGCGTCTTGAGGAAATGGTTCTGAGCATAACAAAGAAAGAATTGGGAACAATTACATACTTGGGAGCGCTGCTTGGAGGAGTAATCGGTGTGGTGCAGGGTATAGTGGTACTGTTTATGTAATGACGTATCAAAATAATGATAGGGAGTGTTATAGATGAGCACAAATGTATATGACTTAAGTTATGAATTGGAAAAAGGTATCCGGGAAAGCAAAGAATATACCGATCTTCAAGTATTGTTTGCAGAGATGGCTAAGGATGAAATCGCCAGCAAGATGTTCGAGAACTTCAGAGAGGTTCAAATGAAACTCCAGCAAAAGCAAATGGCTGGGGAGCAAATCACCCAGGAGGAAGTAGATCAAGCCCAGAAATCTTTCCAGCTTGTGCAGCAAAATCCGACCATTGCCCAGTTGATTGAAGCAGAGCAGCGTATGAGCATGATGATCAGTGAACTGAATAAGATTATCATGAAGCCGCTTGAGGATTTATACGGGATGCAAGGATGACTCTCCTTTAAGTGGGAAATAGTTCAGACCGCTTGATATGTTGCAAAACATCTTGAAGCGGTTTAGCAATTTAAGAATTTACCGCTGTCTTTTTTTGGCAGCGGTTTTCTTTTTGTTTTACTCTTTGTTGTTGGCTCTGTTCGTAAGGCTCTTTTCTAGATTGTTGCTTAATTAACAACATCAGAAGTATGGGTTCCAGGTTCTATAGTTTTTTGGCGGTTCATAAAATGGTGAACAGGACATCACATATAAGGGAGAGATCATCATGGTATATAAGCTATTGGCGGTCAATATAGATGGCACCTTGCTTCAGAGCAACGGCCGTCTCAGCAAGGAAACGAAAGAAGCCATCGAGTATGTATACCGGAAAGGAATTGCCATCGCCCTAGTCACATCACGAAACTGTCAGTCCGCCCGTAAGTTCATCCGATCGCTCAAAATCAAACCGATGATAGTTGCAGCACAGGGGGCATATGTGGGAACTACGTTCGATAAGCCGCTTTTTATCAAGAAAATAAATGATGAAACCACTTTAAATACAGTCAAATTGCTCGAAGGGGTACACTGTCAGTTCACATTGAACCTCGAAGACTCACAGGTGTGCAACCGAATCAATCTTCCGGAAAACATCATCAGCAGAGCAGTGCTTTATGTAAGTGAACAATCTGCTTTCTCGACACATTACTTGGATTCGGTCAGTGAATATATGAAGAAACATCAAATAGAGCCTGTAAGTATCGAGGCATTGTTCGACAATCAAGAAGAGAGAAATGATGCAGCCGCCTCCATCAGGGCGATGCACAAAGATATTTCTGTTGTCCCTAAAGGGAATACGCGCCTATTGATTGTACCGGAGGGCGTAAGCAAGTGGAACGGTGTCTCCTACCTTGCTGACCATGCGGGAATCGCGGCGAGACAAATTGTTGCGATAGGCGACAGTGAGGATGATCTCGACTTAATCAAATATGCCGGAATCGGTGTGGCAATGGGCAACAGTCCGGCAATGCTAAGGAAGGAAGCCGATTGGGTGGCCCGCACCAATGATGATGACGGGGTGGCATATACCGTTAAAGAGCTGTTCCGGAAGCAGTATAAGCTGCAGTTCATTGAAGAAATGAAGGTGCAGAAGAAATAAAATGCTGTCATGTTGACCTTGCTATGTCGTTTTTGTACACTAATAACAGTTATTTGAAGTAAAAATTATACGGATTAAAAGGTGATTCGGTTGCAAATTGACATAAAAGGACTGCACGATGAACGGTTTCAACGACCGCTGCAGCAAATAACAGATTTATTCTTCGAGGAATCGAAAGTAACTTTCGATGCGGAAGAGAACAGTGATTACACAGCTTCCTTCATAATCAAGGAAGCCGGTGGAACGATCCGGGTAGATACAAGAGTGACCGACATGCAGACCGAAGCGGTATCAGAAGGTACAAGCGAAAAGGATTATGAATTCACGGATCCGAAGGAAGCATTCAAACAAGTGAAGCGAGCGGTGTCACATGCCTATTTGATAGCCATGCAGGATATGACAGGCATGCAGCAAAAGTGGGGGTATTTGACAGGGGTGCGCCCGACGAAACTGATGCACCGTGCCCTCAAATCCGGTATGTCGAAAGACGAAGCGAAACAGATGCTGAAAGCGGAATATATGATCAGCGATGAGAAGATCGATCTGATGCAGCGTATCGTGGAAAGGCAGCTGGAAGCTGTACCGGATCTGTATGATCTCAAGAAAGAAGTAAGTATCTATATAGGTATTCCTTTCTGTCCCACAAAATGTGCCTATTGTACGTTCCCAGCATATGCGATTAAAGCCAATAAAGGCTCAGTGAGCGGTTTTCTTGCAGGCCTTCACTATGAATTGAAGGAAATCGGGACTTTCCTGAAGGAAAAAGGCATAGGCGTCACCACCATTTATTTCGGCGGAGGGACTCCTACCAGTATCACAGCAGATGAGATGGATGCGCTATACAGTGATATGTACACCTATTTCCCGGATGTGACAAAAGTAAGGGAAGTGACCGTTGAGGCGGGCCGTCCGGATACGATAACTCCCGATAAGCTTGCTGTATTGAAGAAATGGAATATCGACAGGATCAGTATCAACCCGCAATCGTACACGAATGAAACATTGAAAGCCATCGGACGCCATCATTCAGTGGAAGAAACGATTGAGAAGTACCATCTTGCCAGGTCCATGGGGATGAATAATATCAATATGGATCTGATCATCGGTTTACCGGGTGAAGGCAGGAAAGAACTCGCAAACAGTCTGGATGAGACGGAGAAACTGATGCCGGAATCATTGACTGTCCATACATTGTCCTTCAAAAGGGCTTCCGAAATGACGCAAAACAGGAAGAAGTATAAAGTAGCCGACAGAAAAGAGGTAGAGGCGATGATGGAAATGGCGGAACGCTGGACAGCCCGGCATGACTATGACCCATATTACCTTTACCGCCAAAAAAACATCCTCGGAAATCTTGAGAATGTGGGATACAGTATACGGGGGCAGGAAAGCATCTATAATATCATGATCATGGAAGAATTGCAGACCATTATCGGGATAGGCTGCGGAGCCGCAAGTAAATTCATCGATTTGGAGACCGGCAAAATCGAGCATTTCGCCAATCCGAAAGATCCGAAATCCTATAATGACAGTTTCATCGCTTATACGGAAAAGAAAATCGGGATATTGAAGAAACTTTTCGGGATTGAAGATTGAGAATGAAAGATAGTGGGGATTTATATCCCTGCTATCTTTTTTTTTCTTGATAGAAGATAAATGAGTTGTTTTCCTTACATTAAATGTCATTGATAATCATTATCACTTCTGGTAATATTATTTAAGAATATCTTTCTGATAGAGATTATTCTTAATCACATACTAACCAGGGAAGGAGCAGGCAGTGAAAAAGTATATTTGGCTTAATCCTGTTGTTCTGAAAATGTACGATCAGGAAGAATTGAATGCAGCTTTAGTAAGCTTAGGTTTTCAGATGGTCACTTGTGAAGAAGATCACATTAAAACAGTGAAAAACAAATATAAAGAGAGATACGAAGGGTGCAGGCAGTCTCTTTGCGACAACAGATGTCCAAAAGCGATGTCCTATGTGCAAAGGTATTATGACCATGCCGGCTTGGAGTACGCTGCTATCCAGCCGATCTTAATTCACTGTGCTGAAGAACTGGCTGATAAATATATAAAGGATGATGAAGAGCTATATATCATCACCCCTTGTACAGATTTAAGAGATTTGGGAAATAAACTGGCATGGAAGAATACCATATTTCAGACATGGACAGAATTCTGCAGAGAGCACAATATAGCGCTGAACAGTAAACCGACTGAAACAAGTCCGATTCCGCCAGGTTTTTTTGATAATATTCCTAATGTGGTCAGTCTGGCATCCAAGGATGAAATGGACCGCTTTTTCCAAAATAGATCCAAGAATGATAAACAAATGATAGAAATGCTGTATTGTCAGGGCGGCTGCCATAATGGAGATGGAGTTAGAATATCAAATGAATAATATGATAAAAAGATTGCTGCCGATTGCTTTCATTTTAGCCGGATGGTATTTATGCAGTTATTTCGAAGTGTGGAGCTCCTATATTCTGCCCAGCCCGATGCAAGTATGGGATACCTTTATAGCAATGGTCCAAAACGGAGAACTGTTTACACATATCTTTGCAAGCTTGAATAGAGTCCTGGCAGGCTTTTCAATTGCTTTTATATTCGCATTCATACTGGGTGTCATCGCAGGTCTGAAACCGTCTTTATCTCCTTATTACAGTCATATTGTGGAGTTCCTCAGGAATGTTCCGCCTTTGAGTCTGATTCCCTTGCTGATCTTATGGGTTGGAATCGGGGAAGAATCCAAAATCATCATCATCATTTTAGCTTCGTTCTTTCCGATGTTTTTAAATATAAAAAAAGGCTTCGGTTCCTTTGATCCTAAACTTCTGGAAGTTGGAAAGGTTTTAGGATTAAGCCCCGGGCAGCGTTTTCTTAAAATCATTCTTCCCTCGGCCATCCCTGATATTCTGCTGGGCATGAAGGTAGGACTGGGATATAGCTGGAGAGCTATAATTGGTGCGGAAATGATTGCCGCCGCAAGCGGTTTGGGATACTTCATATTGGATGCGCAGACGATGTCCCGCTCTGATAAAGTGATTGTGGGAATTCTGGTGATCGGTCTCCTTGGCGTTCTTTGCGATAAAGCTTTCTCGTTCGCAAGCAGGAAATTCACTCGTATAGGGGGTATGAAAAATAGCTGGGATTAAAATTAATCAACTTTACAAAAGCTATATGGTGAATGGCAAGAAACATAACGTACTACAAAATGTGAATGCTTTTTTTCCGCAGAACAGCATCAGTGTGATTCTCGGGAAAAGCGGATGCGGAAAGACGACCTTTCTGCGCATCTTAGCCAATCTTGAGCAATGTGATCAAGGAGAAGTATCCATCGGAAGTGATGAAAAAATCAGCTTTGTATTTCAAGAACCACGTTTGATGCCATGGTTATCCGTATCCAAAAACATTACATTCGGTTTGGATAAAAAAATGATGAACTTAGGGGAAACCGAAGAGCTGATGAACTTGATCGGTCTGAAAAAATTCGAAAAAGCCTATCCCCACCAATTATCAGGCGGCATGCAGCAAAGAGTCGCCTTAGCGAGGGCATTAGCCTATGACCCGTCCATCATCTTGATGGATGAGCCATTTGCTGCTCTGGATTACTTCACACGTGAAGCAATGCAGAACGAATTAATCAGAATTAACCGCCTGAAAAAGAAAACCATCATCTTTGTTACGCATAGTATCGAAGAAGCGATGGCAATCGGGCAAAATATATTCGTGTTTAATGAAGGCGGCGTACATGCCCAATTCAACTTAGAGTCTTATGGGTATCCAAGAGATATATTATCGCCTTCTCTGATAGCAATAAAAAAAGATATCCTAACAAAATTAGCGTAAGATGAGGAAATTAAATGAAAAGATTGTTATTAGCTTTACTTGTTTTACTGAGCGTTTCCGTTATGGCTGCATGTGGAAAGGATACCGATTCCGAAAAGGACAATCAGGGAAAAAACGAAGAGAATGCGTATACGGTGGATAAAGTACAGACAACTTATGTGAAATCTCCTTTAAACGTACCTTCTATTGTGGAAAAGGAAAAAGCATTCCTGGCTGAATCTTTTGAGGAAGAAGGAATTAAGTTTGGATATTCCAATTTAACGACCGGGCCGGAACAGACCCAAGCGTTAGCTTCAGGGGATATTCAATTCCTGAACGCAGTCGGTGCCACATCTGTTATTTTATCCGCCTCCAACGGGGCAGATATCAAAATCATGAGCATGTACAGTCGTTCTCCACAGGCTTTCATGTTATTCACAAATCTGGATGGTATTGAATCACCTAAAGACCTGGCGGGTAAAAAAGTAGCAGGTCCAAAAGGGACGATTTTACATGAAATGCTTGTTCATTATTTAGCATCGGAAGGATTAACAGAAGAAGATATTGAATTTGTCCAAATGGATATTCCTTCTGCACAAGCTGCATTAGCGGCAGGAGAAGCAGACTTTGCATTGCTGGCAGGTCCGACCGCCTATAATATGATTCAAGACGGATATCAAGTCGTTACCGATGGTGAAGGATTGGTAGATGGAACAATCGTAGTTGCGACCAGCGAAGATTTCTATACAAAGAACCCTGGCTTAGTGAAGAAATTTATGCAAGTACAAAAAGAAACATTGCAGTACATCGTTGAAAACCAAGAAGAAGCGATGGAAATAACTGCAAAAGAAACCGAACTGCCTATAGAGGGCGTAAAAGAAATGTATGAAATGTATGATTTCAATATGGAAATTACACCTTCTGATATAGAAAGTATGGAAAAAACAGTGGAATTCATGAAAGAAAATAAGATGATCGAAAACGATGTCGATATCAAATCATTGATTTTAGATGTAGAGTAATGGAAAGAAGCATGTTCCTGTACGGGAAACATGCTTCTTTCTTTTCTGTTTTGTACTTTCGATATTTGTTGATAGAAGCCAGTCAACTTTACCAGAGACAAGGTTACAAATATAGGTCTTCTAAATCAATAAATTCTTAGAATTTTTCTAGTTTTCAGTTTTGTTCTGCTTCCTATTAAAGTTATAATGGAAAGGTAGAAAAGATTTATTCCAAAGGGGGATTTAAGTTGACTGGTGCAGAGCAAACTTCATTAAAAGAACCTGTCCTGATGCATAGGGACGGACGCGTAGCAATTGTGGAGCTGAACAGGCCGGAAGCAATGAACGCCATGGATGACAAGCTATTGAAGAGTCTCAGCAAAATCTTAAAGGATATCAGCATAGAAGATTCAATTGATGTGGTCATACTGAAAGGTGCAGGAAAGGCATTCTCCGCTGGGGGAGATATCAAAATGATGACCCAAATTGCGGATGAGAAAGACTTTTACCCGTTCATGGATCAAATCACCGATATCGCAGTCACACTTTATTGCATGCCGAAACTGACGTTGAGCGCGATCAACGGAGCTGCTGCCGGTCTTGGTCTCAGCCTTGCTCTTGCGACGGATTACATCATTGCGGAAGCGGATGCGAAATTGGCGATGAACTTCATCGGAATCGGTTTGATTCCTGATGGCGGTGCACATTTCTTCCTCAGCCAGCGGATTGGGGATACGAAAGCGAAAGAGTTGATTTGGGAAGGAAAAGTCATGTCGGCACAGGAAGCGATGCAGAGAGAACTGCTGCAGGAAGTGGCAGAAGGAAGTCTGGAGAAAGCCATGGAAGCGAAAGTTGCGGAATGGCTGCAAAAACCGGTCAAGGCGATGATTCGCACGAAGAAAATCCTGGCTGAAAGAAATCGCCCATACCTTCTCAAGATGCTTGAATTGGAGAAGCATGGTCAGTTGAAGATGAGAAGGACAGAAGATCATATCGAGGGAATCAACGCTTTCATTAATAAGAGAAAACCAAATTTCCAAGGGAAATAAAATGAAAGGGCTTCCACAAAAGTAAGGAACGCTTTTGGAAGCCCTTTTTGTTATGTTTGAACCATCCGGTCGGTTCAGCGGTGGAACAGTAAGAGTTTGCCTGCTGGAGATGTACAACGGTGAGTGATTTCGTTCAATTCTTTTTCTTTGAGCTTTTCGGCTCCGATCTCTTTCGCACGGTCATCGTTTTCTGCTTGGAAGGCTTCATCAAGCAGCTTCTCGCCTGTCGAATCGAATGCGGTCAACTTGTATGTTTTCATCGTTATGCACCTTCTTTTTGAATTTTTGCAATTATAAATTCATTCTTGCATATATATCCTTATTTTGTAAAGATGGAATAGAATGTTCTGTAGAGGGGGAATGACATAAATGGCTTTAATAATTGATTCTGTCACAAAAAAATTCGGCAAGTTCACCGCAGTGGACAACGTCAATTTCAATATCCCGGAAAAAGAAATCTTCGGATTCCTGGGGGCGAACGGGGCCGGGAAGACGACCACTTTCCGTATGGTGTTAGGGCTTCTGGATGCTTCGGAAGGAAGCATCACTTGGAATGGAAAGAAAGTGGATTACTCGATCAGTAATGAGATTGGCTACCTTCCGGAAGAGCGCGGACTGTATCAGAAGCTGAAAGTACAGGAACAGATTGTGTACCTGGCACGTTTGCGAGGGATGCCGAAATCCGTGACGATCAAGGAGCTGGATGGCTGGCTTGAACGCTTCCGTATATCCGATTATAAGAATAAGAGAATTGAAGAGTTATCCAAAGGGAATCAACAGAAGATCCAATTCATAGGATCAGTTATCCATAAACCTAAGCTCCTGATCATGGATGAACCGTTCAGCGGCTTGGATCCGGTGAATGTGGACCTGCTTAAGTCAGCTGTCCTTGAACTGAAGAAGAACGGAACAACAATTGTTTTTTCCAGCCACAGGATGGAGCATGTGGAAGAGCTTTGTGAGAATTTATGCATTATGGATAAGGGGAAACCAGTCGTGCATGGTAAATTAAAAGAGATTAAGCAATCATTCGGCAGGAAAAACTTAATCATACATAGTGACATGGAAATGTCATTTCTTTCTTCCATTCCGGGTGTGGTCCGTATGCGGATGACGGCAGAGGGCGCCATACTGCAGATTGAAGATGAAAAGGCAGCGAGAAGGGTACAGGAAGCCTTGTTCGCAAAAGGATTCGTCCGGAAATTTGAACTCGAAGAACCATCCCTTCATGATATTTTCATAGAAAAGGTAGGTGCTTCCCTTGAATAAGTTCTGGATCATGCTTGCACATACATACATGACTACTTTAAAAAAGAAGTCCTTCTTAATCACAACAGGAGTCATGCTGGCTATCATCCTGCTTTTAAGTAATCTTGCCTCCATCATGGCGTTTTTCGATAAGGAGAATGAAGAACGAATCGGCGTATATGATGCGAGCGGTCAATATTATGACTTATACAGTAATGAATTGAAGAACAACGGTTCCGATATTGTGCTAGAGAAAATATCCGGTGAAGCGGAAGGGAAAGAATGGATTAAAGAAGAGAAAATACAAGGCTATTTGACGATCTCAGAAGGGGAAAACGGAATGCCGAGCGGCGTCTATCATTCTAATACCATTTCGGATGAAGCCATCAGCGAGTCGTTATCAGCCGCTTTGACGGGCGTCAAAAATAAAGTGTATACAGATGAGAAGTTGGATGTCAGTGAAGAGAATTTGGCTCAGTTATATATGCCGGCTTCTTTCGAAAAGCAAGCGATCCAGGATAACGCAAAGTCCGAAGCGGAATTGAATGCGGCCAGGGGACTGGTTTATATCATGCTCCTCGTCATTTATATGGGGGTCATCACTTATGCGGGAATGATCGCATCAGAAGTGGCAGGAGAAAAAACGTCACGTGTCATGGAAATATTGATTTCCAGTGTATCACCCGTCCATCAGATGTTTGCCAAAATCCTGGGTATCGGATTAATCAGTTTGACACAGATGCTTGTGCTTTTAGGTGCCGGATATTTTTCTGTCCAAAAAGCCATGGAGGATTTGCCGGGAGGGGTCTCTTCTATTCTGTCATTTGATGATACATCGGCGGCAACGGTGGTCTATGCCATTATTTTTGCTTTGCTCGGATATCTTTTGTATGCGACATTGGCAGCTTTTCTCGGGTCGCTTGTAAGCCGGGTGGAAGATGTTCAATCTGTGATTTCTCCCATGATTATGCTTGTGGTTGTTGCCTTTGTGATGGCTATGAGCGGACTTGGGAATCCGGAGGCCGGATTCATCACTGTATCTTCCTTTATTCCTCCATTCACCCCAATGTTGATGTTCTTGAGAGTGGGGATGCTTGACGTCCCGATGTGGGAAGTGGCTCTGTCGATCAGTTTGCTTTTGGCAACGATCATTTTATTAGGTATCTTCGGTGCCCGCGTCTATAAGGGAGGGGTCCTTATGTACGGCCAAGGATCATTCTGGAAGAGTATCCGTAAGGCGCTTGAATTGAGTAAAAAAGAATAAAATGATGCACTGCATCAAGAAGATTGAAAAAACCGCGATGGTCATCCCACATCCCATTACGGTTTTTTTTTTTTTTTCTGTGCGTTGGATTAGCAGTGTTGTGTACTGGCAGGGGATCGATCTGGTAAGTGAATTCCATGAAGGAAGGGAAAGTATGTTCCTGTTTATGCTATTATTATATGTAAACGAGGTGAGAAGATGAAGGGAATTACTTTTATCCATGCAGCGGATCTGCATCTCGACAGCCCGTTCAAAGGCTTGAAGGATGTGCCGCCTGCAATCCTGAAGGAGATGAAGGAGGCATCATTTGTTTCCTTCCAAAAAATCGTCGGGGAAGCCATCAGCCGGCAGGTGGACTTTCTCCTTCTGTCAGGTGACTTATATGATGGAGAAGACCGAAATTTGAGGACTCAAGTACGTTTCAGAGATGAGATGATAAGGCTGGAGCAAGCGGGTATCCAGGTTTTCATCATACACGGGAATCATGACCATCTAGCCGGCAAATGGGTCACGTTGGAGATGCCGGCCAATGTGCATGTGTTTCCAGCGGAAACGATGAGTGAGAAGATTGCCGTCCGTAATGTGACAGTTCGTATTTACGGCTGCAGTTATCCGGTCCAGCATGTCAAACAGCGCATCGTTGATACATATAGGAAAATGGAAGATGGAGACTACCATATTGCCATGTTGCACGGCAATATGGAGGGACAGAGCGGCCATGGCAATTATGCTCCATTCTCATTGAAGGACCTGCTGGATAAAGAGATGGATTATTGGGCGCTTGGACATATCCACAAGAGGCAGGAGCTGTCATTATCTCCTCCTATTGTATACCCGGGGAATATTCAGGGACGCCATAGGAAAGAGTCGGGGATAAAAGGATGTTACCATGTACATTTGGTCGGTAAACATAGTGAACTGACATTTCTCCCTGCATCCGATATTGTCTGGGAAACGGCGGTCATCCCTGTGGAGAATCAATCAACATTCGATTCCATACTGCGGGACTGCCGACTGAAGCTTGCGGAGATCAGGGAGCGCTTGGGTAAATGTTTCCTGTCGATCATCTTGAAGGCAAGTGAAGATGCGATTGATTTCACCGAATATGGATCCGAATTGCATGAACTCTTAAAAGAGGAAGAAGAGCATGAGCCGGTATTCGTTTATCCATTCCGCATAAAGGAAGAAAGGCGGGAAGATAGACAGAGCGGAACTCCGATGATGAAGATGCTTCAGGAGCATATATGGACTGCAGCTGATGTGGAGGAGGCGGGAAAACCTTTGATGAGGCGCCCGTTAGGACGGAAATATGTGGAGCCCTTCTCCGAAGAGGAGCGAACAGAAATCATCGAAGATGCTCAGCTGCTTCTGTCACAGCTATTGTCGGGGAAAGGAGGACAGTGATGATCATTAAGGAGCTGCATATATACGGATATGGGAAGTTACATAATGTTTCCTTTGGCGGACTTGGACAGTTACAAATATTCTATGGTCCGAACGAAGCAGGGAAATCGACGATCCGAAGTTTCATTCATAGCATCCTATTCGGTTTTCCATTGAAGAACCAAAATGAGAACCGCTATGAGCCAAAGTCCTTTCCGGCATATGGAGGGCGGTTGGTGATCGGGACAGAGAAGTATGGAGATGTGACAATCCAGAGGATGAAAGGGAAAGCGGCAGGAGATGTAACTGTCTTGTTTGCCGATGGAAGACAAGGGACGGAAGAAGATCTGAAATCGATTTTGAGGGGGATGGATAAGCAGACATTCCAATCCATCTATTCTTTCGATTTGGATGGTATCTCTCAATTGAGTCAAGTCAATGAAGCGGATATCAGCCGCTATTTGCTGTCGGCAGGATTGGTCGGCAGTGATGCTTTGATGCGGGCTGAGCAAAAGCTTCAGAAGGAAATGGATGCGTATTATAAACCATCGGGCAGGAACCCGAAATTGAACAGCAGGCTTTCGCAGATGGATACTGATTATGGAAGCTTGAGGCAAGCTTTGGAGGAACAAGATCAGTACAACAAACTTGTTGATTCCTATCAGCATTGTAAAGCGGAAATGGATGAAATCGATCAAAGCATGAAAGCACTTGACCAGGAAATCGCATGCTGCAGCAGTTATCTGTCGATGAAACCCTTATTATTGGAGAAGAAACAATTAGAAGATAGATTGGAGGAGCTTGGCGGCATAGAGATGCCGCTGGATGCGGAAGAACGTCTGTATTCCATCAACCAGGCATTGACGCCTGTCACGGCTTCTGTTGCTTCAATCAAGTCACAATTGGAATCAATGAAGAGAAAAAGCGAGGAAGTGGTGCTGAACGAACCGCTTCAAAATAATTTGGATTCGGTAGAGAGGGCACTGGATAAAGCGAGTTCCATTGAAACAATGGAGGTTTCCCTCTATGAAGCGAAGCAGAAGTTATCGCAAAAGAACAGGGAAATAGAAGAATTGAAGCACTATGCCCATCCTGATCTTCAGGAACAAAATCTTCCAGAGATGAATACGAGCTTGGCCAGGAAAGAAGAAA
Source organism: Bacillus sp. (in: firmicutes) (assembly GCA_045576475.1). Classification (GTDB taxonomy): domain Bacteria; phylum Bacillota; class Bacilli; order Bacillales; family DSM-1321; genus Bacillus_AD. Next base: position 66,248 of record JAZNGP010000086.1, read on the forward strand.
TAGTACAGTTGAGTGAAAGATATAAAAAGCTCCTGCAAGTTAAAGAGCGGCTTGAGGAACAACAGGATGGAATACAAGCGGAATTGAATACGGCGGACGTTAAAATGAAGTCCCTGCAAGACGAACTCCTGCCGGAAGCGGCTCGACAACGGCTTGAACAACAAGAAGTGAACCGCCGTGATAAAGAATACATGGAGAGAGAAAGCGTAAGCATCAAAAAGATCATATCAGATCTGGAAGGAAGACTGCAGGCCGCCATCAAGAAAGAAAAGGAAGAGAAAGAAAGAAAAAGGCTTATTTCCAGGACACTTACCATTATGATTGCTGCCGCTTTCATCTTCTCGGTCATTAGACAGGAATGGCTGCTGCTTTTAGTTATAGTCGCCTTTGGCGCCGGAAGTCTGATTCTTGCTAAAATGGCCGGTTCATCATCGTCAGTGCCGGAATTGCAGCGGGAACTGGAGGAATGGAAAAGCAAACAAAGTAAAATGGGAAGAGGTCAGCAAGGAGGTCCTTCTCATGAAGAAGCGGTCAATGCTTCGTATATTCTTGAGCGTGATGATGAAATCAGACAGCTGATTCGTCATGAAGAATGGAGAAAGAAGGATTTGATGGCCAGCTTCTCAAAAACAATCGCTGCTTTTGAGGAATGGGAAAGAGAGAGCCTGGAAGCGGAAGCTCATTGTGAAAGGATATTATCCGATTGGGGGCTTTCGTCCGCAGCCGCCGAGCACACGCCGCTAAGCCTGCCTGGTTTGTATGAGACGCTCATTTCGTTAAAGAAATGTATGTATGAGCAATCCCATCTGTTGAAAGAATGGGAAGTACTGAATGAGCGATTGAGTGAAATGAAATCAAGTCTGATCGGCTTATGCGGACAATATACATCGATCGGCACGGATTCATGGCAGGAAGCACAAAAGGCATTGAAAGATGCTTTACGCACAGAGGAATCAAATTCTCTCCGGAAAAGGCAGTACGATGATTCCATCCGTACCTTAACGAATCAGCTTGAAGAGCAGGTTTTGAAGGAGAAGCATCTGAAGACGATGCTGAATGAGCTGTTTAAAGAGTCAGGATGTCAGGAAGAACAGGAATTTCTCTTAAAGCTTAATGACTGGAAAGAAATGAAGGAGCTGAAGGGACGATTACAGACGGTAAAACTTCAGCTTGAACCTTATCACGGAATCCAGCTGCCTGAAGATGAAGCATTCGTCAGTGAATACAGTATCCAAAGCCTGAAGGAGAAAAAAGAGGAATATAAACAAAGGTATAATGAGCTGATTAGAGCCGCTGCCGAAATAAATCAGCAAATCAAGCAGCTTGAAGAAGGAGGAAGATATGAAGATCTTTACTTCCGTTTTCAAGCAGAGAAATCCGCTTTACAGGAAGAAGCAAAAGAATGGTTCAAGCTCGCAATGGCCAAGCATATGCTGAATAAAGTCATACAGGATTACCGGAATAAGGTGCTGCCGGGTCTGCTTGAAAAAGCGGAAGAGTATGTACGAAGGATTACGGAAGGCGCATATGAAAGGCTGTTTTGGTCGGAAGAAGACGGTAAACTTCTTCTTCAAAGGGAAGACGGTCAAGTCTTCCATGCAGGAGAAGTGAGCAGAGGGACACAGGAGGCAGTCTATATTTCTCTCCGTCTCGCACTTGCGGGCAAGTCATTGTCCGAAGAAAGCATGCCGCTCATTATTGATGACAGCTTTGTCAATTTGGACCATAGAAGGACAGCGAAGCTGCTTCCTCTTCTTAAGGAGATGAAGCAGCAGCAACAAATCCTCTTCTTCACTTGTCATGAGCATTTTGTGGATGCTTTCGATACAAATAGTGTCATCCGTCTGCAGCAGCCGGTTTTAGGAAAATGAAGAAAATAGGTTCCGCAGATAGTTTCTGTTTACTGTATAGGCAGAGTGAAGCTAGAATAGACATATAGACAAGCTTGCTATCATGCAAACTTAAAGAAATGAGTGAAAAAATGACAAGTAATCAGACCTATTTCTATAATCAAGTGCCTATTGAAGTGAAATGTGATGACCAATTAAGGAAAACCATATTGGAGAAATATCCTGTACCTGTTCTTCCGGATACGGAAGAGGCTTTCAAGTTGGAGGAAGAAACAGCGGGGAATACAGTGAAGGTGGTCCTGCTGCTGACGGATTTCTCCGTAGAGAAAACAAAGACGAACAAACAATATTTGAAAATCCGTTTCAGCAACACGAACGGCATGATCAACACAAAAATGTGGGATAACCAAGGAGAAGTCGAGACTTATGTACCTTTACTGGAGAAACACTCCGTTTTCAAAGTGGAAGGTCGTGTGGAAGATTATAGAGGACATAAATCGATTACCGTCAATAAGATGACTCCGATAAAGGATCAAGTGAATCCATTTTCCCTGCTTGCGTATACGAAGCAGGATCTTGAAGAAATCACTGTTGAGTTTTTCTCGTATCTGTATGAATTGGATGCGCCTTATCAGGAAATCGCACTTGCGGCCATGGACAGATTTTGGGGGCAGTTCTCGATTCGTCCGGCTGCGAAAGGCTTCCACCATAATTATTTAGGCGGTTTATTGAAGCATACGACAGGTTTGATGAGATTTGCGCGTTATATCCTTAAGCAGGAAGTGAACCCATTCGAAGCAGTCATCAAACTGATCCAGATTGTGGAGAAAGCACATAAACAAGAAATTTGGGCGCAGCTGAAGCAAGGAGAAGCAGCTCCGCAGAAATTCGTATGGAAAGAGACAATTGATCATCTCTATAAAATGTTCTATGGAATGATGAATTTCCAAGAAGAAAACCCGAACTATAATGTGGTCATGACAAGTATTCTGTTCCACGATATCGGGAAGCTGCTTGAGTATGATCATGCAGGGAAGGAGTATGATGAATTCTCTTTCCTTTATCCGACAGCTGTCAGCGATTTCAGCGGAAGAATAGGAACGGGTATCACAATGGACCCGCTTGGGGTTATGATTGGACATATTCCTTACGGAGTATTGTTCTTCACGAAGCTGATCGAAGTGGAGCAAATCAGTATGTCGATTGATGATATACACGCCATTTCGCATTGTATCCTGAGCCATCATGGATTGCCAGAATGGGGATCCTGTATCCGGAACCCGCAGACACTTGAGGCGTATATCGTCCATATCGTTGATTATCTGGATAGCCGCTATGAGAATACAGAAACCATAAAATAAGCAGTATCAAAAAAAGAGGTGCAATTCGCACCTCTTTTTTTTCAGCGTCAAATGTCTTTGTAGACAAATTCCCGGTTTTTCACAAAATCATTCTTCTCATAAAAATTTTTTGCTATTTCATTATTGGACCAATAATCTAATTCAATCTTATGAATGCCGTTTTCTTTTGCGATATCCGCGACTTTGTTCATCAACGCAGAACCGTATCCTTTTTTTCTTTGGCTGTCGGCAATGCTTATTTGATGTACATAAATGGATTTATATGGTTTTTTAAAGTCAGTATCCGGATAATTCCTTAACTCAATCCAAGCATATCCCAAAGGCTGGTCATCATCCTTCAACAAAAGGAAAATGAATTCCTCGTTATCCATTTTTTTTTGAAAGAAAGTCTTAATAGCCTCGAAATCATATTCTTTGAAATACTCAGGGTATAAATTCGCGTGTAATTCGTGGACATACCTGTTCAATTCAGCGACTGATTCGAAATCCTTCGTTCGGCTAATCTGCATCTTCTCTTCCCCTTTCCCTTTTTTAAATGCTAACATAAAATCACTATACATGCCTGAAACTGCCTGAGTTTTTTGTGCTTATAGCGTGCACTGATTATTGTTAGGTTTTTTTCCTGCTTCTAAATTCATTGGACAGGCATATGCTATAGAAAACAGGAAGAAGAAGCGGGAGGGATAGATATGATGATCATTATCGGGCTATTGGTGGCAGGCATCGCAATCAGCGGCTTTATGGCGGTAAGGACGGGGCAGGAAGAACGAAGGACGGAAGAGGAATGGATCGAGCAAGAAGGCTTGAAATATATATCCCGTATGGAAGAAGAGAAAGAGAGAAGGCTCGACAGCGGAACGAATGAAGCCTCTTGATATAAAGAAAGCTCACCTGGAAAAAGCAAAGGGGTTTTCTTTCCTACTTT
>JAZNGP010000087.1:0-2928 GCA_045576475.1 Bacillus sp. (in: firmicutes)
TTTTTCGCTCTGTCAAAGTTCCATGTTGATTTCCGCTGCGAACGGACGCTTTCCGCGGGGCGAGCGGTGAGCCTCCTCCTTCGTGCGGGGTCTCACCCTGCTCGCTGATCCCGCAGGAGTCGCCGTTCTCCGCTTCAATCACATCTAATGAAGAGAAGCATTAGGTCTGACAAAAAAACAACATTAAACGATAACAGAGCCTATAAACGAAAAAGCCGCCTCATTTGAGACAGCTTTTTTACATTTACTCTTATAGATTTTCAGTATCTATAGTATTTTTGTGAAATGACTTTCTAGTTAAACGGTCTTTATCCTCATCCTTTAACACAGAATCCTGCACAGAGGAACCCTCCATACGAGTAGTTGTGTTATGATCATTTACAAGTGGATTGCCATCCTTGTCAATATGAACATCTTCTTTTTTAACGGTATCTTGAACTGTTTTGGTATTTATAACTTTTTCTTTACCAATTACAATCTCATCAGTCACAACTGGTTTTTTGGTAACTTCGATTTTTTCCTCTGTTACAGGAATACGGATTTCTTCATTGTCAGTGATAGCACCCATTTGATCTGCCGTATCACGATCTGTTACTTTACGGCGTTTAATGTAAACTTCTTCATGTTCTACTGGTACTTCAACTTCTTTTTGTGTTTCCGTCACTTCTTTATTGACGACTACTTCTCCAGTTCGTACTACGTTTTTATTGATGTTTAATCGTTCTTCGCGAAGTTTGATTCTTCTCTCTTCGTCGGTTAATGTATCATCATTTACCATACGATTAGTTGTAATGGCAGCAGATGCATTTGCTCCGATATTCACTCCATCAGTTCGATCCATTCCTACAGTATCTCCAAGTAGTGTATCTTGGTCTATAAGAACAAGTATACGTCCATTGTTTACTTCTTCTGCATAACGTGCACTTTCTTCAGAAGTAAAGCCATAGTCTGTTCTCATTGTCTCTTCAACAGGATTATTAGTATCCATGGCAAAGAATTTTGCTACTTTATCCATAAAGGAATCTTCACCATTTGAAATTGTTTTAACCTCTTTATCTATTGTTTGATTTCCCATCGGATTCAATTTATCCGCATTGTCTGCGACTACAGTAATATCAGATCCATCATACCCTTTAGCTTTCAAACTATTAATAACCTGTACGACTTCTGCACTTCGTGTGTATACTCCATAAACTGTTTTATTCATGTTAAATTCCTCCCAGCATTTTTGTTCGGATGATTCTTGCTTCAACAGTTAAAATGTACCCGCACCGGAAAGCGATAAACTGGAAAGGAATAACAATCGCCTATAAATGACCGCTCCATTTTTTGTATATATTGTAGGTTTTCATTATCAAATTAATAAATTTTTATTCTTTTTTTGTTTTTGTAAGGGGAAAACTGAGAAATTAATAAATGAAGATGAGCTCAGTCCAAGCAGCCCCCTAAAAAAACGCATCAGAATACATTTCTATATTCTGATGCGTTTATACTCTTTTTTATCACGGTTATTGCAGCTTGGATGCCCTCACTGTCACAGCGGCAAACTGTCCTCTTGTCACTTTATTGTACAGATCGAAACGCTGACTTTTGTTTCCTTGCATCAGTCCATTGGCGGCCACTGCCTGGATGTAAGGATAGCCCCAATAATGCTTATTCGTGTCCTTGAATGCCACAGGATTGTCTTTTGCTTTCAGATTTAAAGCAATGGAAATCACCTTTGCCAGCTGGATCCGCTCCAGTGCACCATCCGGATTGAATTTATCCCCTTTCGAAAAAACACCTCTGCTTGTCAGATAAGCGATAGCCTCATAGGAAGGATGAGCGGCAGGGACATCTTTAAAGCCCGGATTCGGTACAACGACATCCAGCTTTTGCGGCAGAAGCGCATACAGGATGGAAGCTACCTCAGCCCGGGTGATCTCGTTTTCAGGATATATTTTCCCGTCCGCATCAGGCTCGAGATATCCTTTCCGGACCATTTGAAGAAGCTCTTTTTCAGCCCAATGCCCTTCGACATCGGCTGTTTTCGTCATATTGATTGTCCGTACGAACTCTTCACTCATCGCCTTATATCCGTCCCCATTCGGATGAATATTCTCCCGGACAGGCAGGAATCGTTTCGCATCATCGCCGAATCGGTCATATACATCGACAAATACCGCTCCATTTTCTTCGGCGATATCCTTGATGATAGAGTTCAATAACTTAGCCATCGCTGCAAGCGGAGACTTCTGATCGGCGGGCAGATGCGGAAACGGGAAATAGTAGCCCATTACATATATTTCCGCGTTCCGGTTCAATCTCTCGATTTCATCGAAGATCGATTGATAATTAGCGGCGATCGATACAAGTGCCTCCTGCGCTTTTCCTTGGTCAATCGTCACTTTGCCTGAACTGTAATCGATGCTTGCGGCAGACAGGATATCATTTGCTCCAGCTGATATGCTGATCAGGTTGGCCTCTTGTATCTCCTCCCTCAGTACAGGTCTTATTTTAAGGTCCCTAAGTACTTCAGCCGTCTTGTATCCGGGTATTGCATAGAGCTTTGTATAGTCTTTCAGCATTCCCTTCCTTTCGAAATGCTCTGCCGTATAATCGGAAAAACCATCCGTCAACAAGTTGTAAGAAGACATACCGGCAGCAAGCGAGTCGCCAATCGATACATAATCATATTGCGCTTGCACCGCTGCCTTCGCCTCCGCTTGCGGCAGCATCGCAGCCGCCAATACAAAAACCAGCGTTAAAACATAGAATATTCTGTAAATACTCTTCATTCGTCGATTCCCCTCCCTTTCTTCCCACCAGTCCCCATGGCCATATGGTACATTCATTCCGCTCCAAGATCTTAATAGAACCTGAACACAGGAAAAGGAGATGCCTCCGCTAAGAATGATAAGCAGATGCATCTCCGTTGTTGTTATGGGA
>JAZNGP010000088.1:0-19188 GCA_045576475.1 Bacillus sp. (in: firmicutes)
GCCATACATAAAATGATGTTTTTTATTTCAATAATTATAGGATTTATCAGCATATTTAAACGAAATACTATTTTGGGAGCCATTCACAAATGGACTGGTTTTTTAGCGATCATCAGTATTTTCATATATTTGGTCCAAACATATTTTGACGCCATCGGTTATGCGGTATATATGCTATTGCTTACTGCGGCAGCTTGTATCCCGTATATCCGTAAACGACGTTCCGTTGGACTGCATATAACGGCTGCCTGTGCGGCGATTGTATGGCTTGTATGGATACACATCGTTTAAGGAGGAAGGAATGATGAAAAAGTACATCATGATCACATTGGGCTGGATTTTTCTTTTACTTGGTTTGATCGGCATCTTCCTGCCGGTGCTTCCTACGACCCCGTTACTTCTTTTGACAGCGTATCTATTCGGACGGAATTCCAAGAGATGCGACCGCTGGCTGAAGAAACAGGAGTTTTATGAAAAATATGTGGTTGCTTACAAAAGAAGAGGCGGTCTTCTGCTCGAACAGAAAGTGAGGATTCTTCTTTGTTCCAATACATTGCTGTTGATCAGCGGAATACTGGTCGATCATTTGCATTTGCGCTTATTTTTAGTGTTTTTGGCAATTTGCAAACTGATTTTCTTCATAAGAATGCCGACCATCAAACAAGAGAAAGAGGTGCGGATATGATTCAGAAAGACATGCTGAACTATGCGAAACGGTATCATGTGCTTCCTATTGTGAAAAAAATCACGATAATGCAGTTCATCAATTTATTCATCAATATCTGCATCGCTTTTGAGATCGCTAAAGTATTTTCTTCTTTATTCAATGAAGGGGACTTTCACTTGACGCCGTTCTACTTTGTTTACTTGTTCTCGCTTTTGGCTGTGAAATCATTCTGCCATTATTACTCAACGAAGTGGACGCATTATACCTCACATCGGTTGAAGCACCGATTACGCAGGGAATTGTTTGAGAAATTGCTCACTTTCAGCCCTCGTCAAATAACGGAACTTGAAACAAGTAAAATCAGTCAATTGGCTGTTGAAGGAATCGAGAACATCGACGTTTACTATAGTCGTTATATGCCTCAATTTTTCTATAGCCTCGGCACGCCGGTCATCCTATTTGCGGTGATGTCATTCATCCATTGGAAAATCGCCTTGCTGCTTGTGATCAGTGGATTCCTGATTCCTGTGGCAATTGTTGCGGGTGTCAAGATCGGAAAACGCATCTTCAAGACTTACTGGAACAAATACTTGAACGTAGGTAAGCGGTTTGTCGAAGGAGTGGAAGGAATGCAGACCTTGAAAATCTATAATGGGGATGAAGCATTTCAGGAAATCATGAATCAAGAGTCTGAAGATTTCCGTATCATGACAATGCGGGTGCTTCGTATGCAGCTTCAATCCATTACAATCATGGATCTTATTGCTTATTTTGGTACCGCTTTAGGTATCTTCTGCTCGGTTTTGGCTTTTCGTAATGGAAATCTGGATCTTTTTGGTTTTGTTTGCTTCGCGATTCTTTCTGTTGAGTTCTTCTTGCCGTTCCGCTTGCTGGGGTCTTTCTTCCATGTAGGCTTGAACGGCGTCAGCTCTCTTCAGTTGCTTTCATCGATATTGGAAAAGGAGACAGTGGTTCATAAAGGGGAAGTACCGTTCAAGGGGAATGGAGATTTGTTGATCCGTCATTTGACTTATGCTTATCCGAACGCTGATCAACCAGTATTGAAAGACTGTGAATTTATGTTCCGCAATGGAACAGTAACCGGAATTGCCGGTGCTTCAGGGTCCGGAAAAACCACCCTGACGAATATAATCCAACGCTTTCTGGAACCCTCGCAAGGAGAAATGCTGCTTGGCGAAACGGATTTGGGAAGTATGCCGCCGGAACAGCTGCATCAATTAATCGGCAGTGTAGGAAGCCGTCCGCATATTTTCGAGGGGACGATTTATACGAATTTAATGATGGCAAAACCTGACCTGACAAAAGAAGAAGGAAAAGAGATATTGGAGTTTGTGAAACTCTGCCAGTTCGCAGATCAGCTGGAGCATCCTGTACAAAGCGGCGGAACAAATCTTTCAAGCGGACAGAAACAAAAGCTCGCGATTGCGAGAATGTTACTGAAGAATCCGCAAGTGCTTCTGTTTGATGAGGCAACCGCCAATATTGACAGACAAAGTGAGGATGATATCTTTGCGATCATCCATGATATCAGCAGACAAGGAAAAACGGTCATCGTGATCACTCATCAATTGCATAGACTTCAGAAAGCCGATCAAGTGTATCTTATTGACGGAGGTAAGGTCAGAGAGCGGGGAACACATGAAGAACTGCTTGCCTGCCAGGCTGTCTATGCGGAGCTCTTTGAAGAACAACAGACAATGGGGAGGTGTTTGGCGTGAAGGAAAAAGTGAAAACACTGCAGCAATTATTGAAGATCCTGAAACCGCTGATTCCCCATATGATCCTGACAATCAGCTTGGGTACAATGGGGTATCTTGCGATTTCAGCCATTACCCTTGCAGGAGGTATGGCTGTCCTTGAGTTGATGGGATTTCCTATGGATGCGGCTCTTCCTGTTCTATTGGGCATTGTGCTGGCTGCGGGAGTCCTGCGGGCGATTTTCAGGCTGAGTGAGCAATACATGACCCACTATATCGCTTTCCGCCTGCTGGCGGTGATCAGAGACCATATTTTTACGGCACTCCGCAGATTAGGCCACAGACAGCTGAAGGGGATGCAAAAGGGTGAATTGATGAATGTCATCACTAAAGATGTGGAGCTGCTGGAAGTATTTTATGCCCACACGGTTGCCCCGGTCTGCATAGGTGTTGTAACAACGGCTGTCTATTTCTTGGTCTTTTGGTCTTTCCATCCGCTGTATGCCGGATTGGCTTTGCTGGCCTATATTGTGATTGGTGTACTTGTGCCGAGAAGTGTATATCGGATCGGTCAAGAAGCGGGGGAAGACTACCGGAGTGACTTCGGCCGTTTAAGTCAATTTCTGATGGACCGGCTTCGCGGATTGAAAGAGCTGTATATTTTCGGTCAGGAAAAAAAGACGCTTGAAGAAATTGATGCCTTCAGCGAAAAGCTGAATGATTCGACGCTCTCGCTCAAGAAACATGAAGGTCTGTTGAAGGCACTGACGGACGCTGCTTTGTATGCCTCCATTTTCCTGCAGATTACTTTATCCGTTTACTTGGCTGGCGAAGGACATGTGAATGCAGGTACTGCACTTCTTGCCATTTTGCTCCTGTTTTCTTCATTTGGCCCAGCCCTTGCACTGTCACAGTTGAGTGCCAGTCTCGTGCATACTTTTGCGAGCGCAAAAAGGGTGCTTGGAATCCTCCATATGGATTGTGAAGCCCAAAATAACGGTGAATTGCATTTGGCAAATATAGACCAGATCTCTTATCATGATGTTGGCTTCGGCTACGGAGAAGATATTCTATATGAACATGTGAATATGGAATGGAATAAAGGAGAAATCATCGGAATCAAGGGCGATAATGGAGTCGGTAAATCCACTTTGATTTCCTTGCTTCTTGGGGAAATGCCTGTATCGGAAGGTACCATACTGGTGAACGGTATTCCACTATGGGAGTACGATCAGCGTTCATTCCGTGATCATTTCAGCATGGTGGACGCAAATACGGTTGTCTTCTCGGATACATTACGGAGGAACCTGACCGTTTATCAAGAAGATTACGAAGATGATGAGATTCTTTCTGCTTGTGAGAAGGCTGGATTGCTGAAACTGATTGAGACGCTCCCTGAAGGATTGGATACGCACATTCAGGAGTTCGGGGATAATTTGTCCAGCGGGCAGCTTCAACGTTTGTCATTGGCCCGCCTGTTTCTTAAAGATGCTTCGGTATTCATCCTGGATGAACCAACAACGAACCTGGATGCCTGGAATGAATCCTCCATCTTACAAGCGGTCAAGCGGCACGCAAAAGACAAGTTTGTCCTTTTGATCAGCCACAATGATTCCGTTCTTGCCATGGCAGATCGTGTTTTCGAAGTCAAAGCCGGGACGATAACGGAAACCGGCAAGTTCAACTGCCTTGAAAAAAATGCTTGATGAACGCTTATTAAAAGAACGTGCGATGGTGCACGTTCCTTTTGATTTTGTCTCTTTTCTAAAAGATTGTTGTCCTAAAGGAACAAAGCCAGCCGAAATTAAGTCGGTTAATTGTAGTGGAAGGTGCGGGACTCCTGCTTTGCTCAGCGGGCAGGGGGAACCCCGGCATTTGCGAAACCAGCCTTTTTATACATGAATTCAAGAACTGGAAAAAATTTTACAATGAATACTGTATTCCTCTTTGTTAAGGTGAATATGTCTTAGACAAGGAGGAATGAATGTGAGTAATTTGCTGACAAAAGCAATAATGACTGCTGCGCTTCTCCTGATTGCTTGTATTCCTGCAGGAAGCTCAGCTGATGCAGCATCTAAATCATCCGTCGAACGGAATGATAAAGGCGAAATAGTACACACTGTGAAAAATGGCGAAAGCCTATCAGATATAGCAATAGAATATGGTGTTCCATTGGAGGACCTGAAAAATAAAAACGATGTCTCCGCTGCTTCCACAGGAGACAAGCTGGTAATGCCTGCAACATTGAAATCCACCGAAAAAGACTTAATGGCAAGGCTTGTGCAAGCGGAAGCCAAAGGCGAGTGCTATGAAGGAAAAGTAGGTGTCGCAACAGTTGTTCTGAACAGGGTTGAGAGCAAAAAATTCCCGAATACTGTTTCAGAAGTCATATATGCGAAAAAACAATTCACTCCAGTTTCAAATAAAGAAATCAATAAACCTGCAGGAGCAGAAGCAAAAAAAGCAGTCAATGAGGCAATTGCCAAAATCGACAGCAGTATGGAAGCCACTTTCTTCTATAACCCGAAACTGACAAGTGATAAATGGATCAAGTCATTGAAGGTATTGAAAATCATCGGTAACCATAACTTTGCCGTTTCATAATAAAGGCACTATGTGAATCTGGAATGGGAAGCAGAAAGCCAGTGCAAATGGCTTTCTGCTTCCTATTCCATTTTTTGTATCATAATCAGTTTTTTCATATGGAAAGCTTCAGTAATTAACTACTTCGAAAACATGGCTTTTCGGGTCAAACTGATATGTTAAATCAGTATTAGGTTTCTGATCACCTGCAATTTGCCTATAGATGTAATCTGGTACATGCGCTTTCTTAACGCAGCTGCAACTATGATATACTGAACTCTGCTGATTTATTAGAAAGGGCATTCCGGATGCGTAATCGGGATGCCGAACGAAGGTGAAAGTATGACAAAGAACACATCTCTGAATTATATAAAGCAATGGCAAGAGGCGCTTGGTGCCGAAATAGCCCATCTGAAAAATAGAGGAAACACAAAATACAGCATCCTTAATGGACAGCCGCTGTCAGGCGGCAAGGAACATGCTTATTACTTTGAAACAAAACAGCAAATCCATATCCCCACAGGTGTAATGGTGAAGATACAATGGGGAAAAATAGAGCTGGAAGGCAGGCTGCTTTCATCCGAAGGAAAAAGCGTCATTGTCAGCCTGGAACAGAAGATCGGTGATTTCATGTCAGAGGCATATCTTCTGTATGAGCCTTGGCAGCTGCTGGAAGAACTGTCGCTGCGTCTCGATGAAATCAAGAAAAGCGGCCGGAAAAGAAATCGGATAAAAAGATTATTGAATCCAGATCAGCCGTCCAATCATATTGTAAAGAACGGCGACAGCAAAGTGAAAGAACTCTATGCCAGGTCTGCAAAAAATCCGGTCACCTATGTTTGGGGACCGCCCGGCACAGGAAAAACATATACTTTGGCGCGCGTGGCGGCAAATAAATACATGAAAGGAATGAAAGTGCTTCTTTTGGCTCAAAGCAATGCGGCGGTGGATTTGCTGATGCATGAAATATACCGTTTTCTTGTAAGAAAGAAGAAGTTTACGGAAGGAGAACTGCTGAGATACGGCAAAATCTCGTTGATGGACCTTGCCGGTATCCCGATCACCATGGATCACTTGCTGGCGCAGGAAGCCCCTGGACTTAGCAAAGAAAAGGAAACACTTATTCTTGAACGAAGATTGCTGAAAGAAGACCTGCTCAAAAGCTATAGTGATCGTGATTCACAAGAACTGCTGAGAATAGAGAACTCCATTGCTGCCATTTTTGAAAAAACACGCAAGAAAGAAAAAGAAATGCTGGCGAAAGCGATATTGATCGGAACCACTTTGGCAAAAGCGGCTTCCGACCCAAGCATATATGAGGATTCCTATGATCTTGTCATCATTGATGAAGCGAGCATGTGCTATGTTCCCCAGGCGGCTTTTGCGGCTTCACTCGGGAAGCGTGTCATTGTTTGCGGAGATTTCAAACAGCTTCCGCCAATCGCACAATCCAGGAGCAGCAGTGTATCCGAATGGCTGAAACAAGATATCTTCACGAAATCCGGGGTAGCGGCATCCGTAGAAAAAGGAAACCTGCATCCCCATCTATTCCTTCTCGATGAACAAAGAAGGATGCATCCGGATATCTCCGCTTTCACCAACAGGTATGTGTATCATTCGCTTGTTCATGACCATAAGAGCGTGCAGGAAAGCCGCAATGATACCGTGCTTATGCAGCCTTTCGCGGGAAAGGCCTCTGTTTTACTGGATACAAGTTACACGGGCAGTTGGTGCACAACCGCCAGATTGTCGAAATCACGCTGGAACCCGTGGCACCTGCTGCTTTCTTTTCAGCTTGTGCAGGAAGCATATACAGCAGGCGCACGATCGATCGGATACGTAACCCCATACAGGATCCAAGCGGACTTGATGAATGTTCTTGTGAAAGAGTTCTTTCCCCAGTCATCGGCTAGAGGAGAAATAACAGCCGCGACAGTGCATAAATTCCAAGGGAATGAGAAGGATATCGTCATCTTCGACAGCGTGGACAGCGGTCCGCAGTATCGGCCCGGGATGCTTTTGGCAGGCAAGGAAAGTGAGCGTTTGATCAATGTGGCCATTACCCGGACGAAAGGGAAATTTATCCACGTCGCAGCTGCGGACTTCATCAAAAGAACGACAGGTGCCGCCGCAACGATCAACCAGTTGGTCACTTTCCAACAGCAGAAAAGGCAATCCATTGGACACCATGCGATCGGGACTTGGGTACAAAATATGTTCACTGGCGTTAAATGGTACCACTCTTTGAAGAAGGAGCTTGTTGCACAAGACATCCTTCAGGCAAAAGAATCGCTCATCATCGGAATCCCGGTGGGCACTTCTCTTGGGGAGGACTATGTCACTCTATTGGAAAAGGTGCAGAATGTGAAGCAGCATTTTCTGACGGAAGCGGCTCTGCCTTTCCCGTTCATTTTGATCGATCGGCATTGGCTCTGGCTAGGCCAGCCTTTCGAATGTATGTTGCAAAACCGGCCTCCTTTCGTTTCGGTACGCGTCGAATCCCGATCATTTGCCGAAGAATTCCTTTCCCAACTGCCAATCGGGGAGAAAATTTGAAGACTGTCGTTCCTTATCGTATAAAGTACCGCATAAAGCAGTAAACTATGCTCATTACATATGATGAGGACTGATCAGGATGAAAATCATGAAAGCGATGTTCATAGTGTGCCTGGTTTGGGTGCTTGCTGCCTGCGGTATGAATAATGGGATCGGATCACAAGAAAAGCTTGTCAAAACGTCCAAGGCGATGAATGTGCTCGTAATCGGAATCGATACAAGAGGCGAGGAGAAGTCGAGAAGCGATGCGATTCTTATCGGTCAATATGATCCAAAGGCGAAAAGCGTCAAGGTTGCAAGTATCATGCGGGACACATATGTCAAAATCCCGGGTTACCGCAAAGGTTCGCATAAATTGAACACAGCGTATTTCCTGGGGGGAAAAGAATTACTGATGCAGACGATCGAAGAGAACTTCGGAATCCGGACCGATCATGTCGTCACGGTCGATTTCCAAGGTTTCACACATATCGTCGATACGATGGTCCCGGAAGGCATTGAAGTGAACGTGACGGAGGAGATCATTGAAGATATGGGTCTCCATCTGAAACCGGGTCCGCAGTCCTTGCACGGAGAAGAATTGCTCAAGTACGTCCGCTTTCGCCATGACTCCGATAACGATTTCGGCCGGGTAAAGAGACAGCAGGAAGTCATCGTCAAACTTAAAGAGCGGATGCAGGAAGAGTTCACGTCAGTGGAGAATCTGCTGTCTTTCCCAAAAGTGGTGGAAACGGCTTTACAATATATCGACACAGATCTGCCTGCTTCAACTGCATTATCTTTGGCATCATCGCTTATATTGAATCAAGTGGAAACAATCGAAACGATCACGATTCCTTTGCCGGACAGTTACGAAAACAATAGTTATGAACATGCGGGGGCCGTACTTCAAATGGATAAACAAAAGAATGTGGAAGCATTGCAGAACTTCTTCAACTATCCGAAAGAAGTCAATAATTGAACCGAATTTGTTCATAGATAAAGACAAATACGGGTCTGCCGGATCCGGAAGCCTGAAAAGTGAGCGGAAATAGTGTACAATGGAAGGATATACAATGTGAAAGGGAGTCATTCCTAATATGAAAGAAACCCATATCTACACGAAAAAAGAAGAAGTTGTGAATGCGATCACCCATGGAATCGGAGTCCTTCTGAGTATAACAGCCCTCGTTTTCCTTGTGATCTTTTCTGTGAAACATGGTAATGCATGGCATGTCACGACATTCAGCATTTACGGGGTGACGATGCTTTTATTATACTTGTCGTCCACACTCGTACACAGTTTCCCGGAAGGCAAAGCAAAGGATTTATTTGAAATATTTGACCATGCCTCCATTTACTTATTCATTGCCGGGACGTATACCCCTTTCACATTAATCGTGATCAATGGTGCGCTTGGATGGACATTATTGTCGATCGTTTGGGGAATCGCCATCGTGGGAGTCATATTCAAGTCCTTCTTCGTCAAGAAGTTCCTTTATCTCTCCACTATTCTTTATGTGGTGATGGGATGGATGATTGTCATCGGCTGGGAGCCGCTGACGGCCACATTGCCTCCCGAAGGCATCACATTGCTTGTGGCGGGAGGACTCCTCTATACGGTGGGTGCGATTTTCTATGTATGGAGAGGATTCCTTTTCCATCATGCCGTTTGGCATCTATTCGTTCTGGCTGGTTCGATATCCCATTTCTTCACAATCTTATTCTATGTGACACCGATCAGACTGTAGAAGATAGACAAAGGCAAGAACCACCAAGAGGTTCTTGCCTTTTTTTGCATGTAAACAGTATTCCTTTATCTTGCGAACCGCAGCAGTTTGGCGCTTTGCAGTCTCTGTCTGATTATGATTCCTAAGTAACTGGCTATAAGAGCTTTTAAGACGCCGGCAATCAAAAATGGAGTCACACCTGCCGCAATGGCGGAGGTCCATGTCAGTCCTGCCGACAGCTTGAGCCAGATGGTGCCGAATGTAAGTGTGATGCACATACCGATAAGATTGGCAAGGATAGAATGCTTGACGGTGAAGCCGGATTTTTCAAGAAAAAGACCAATTATGAAAACGGAAGGGATGAAACCGATCAAATAACCTCCCGTCGGCCCGATGAGGATGGAGAACCCTGCAGTCATTCCGCTGAAGACAGGCATGCCGACTGCGCCGATGAAGAGATATACCAAGACGGAATAAGTACCGTACTTCTTTCCGAGGATTGTGGCAGCCAATCCGATGGCCAGCGTTTGTCCAGTGATCGGAACAAGAGGAAAGGGAATAAACATTTGGGCAAGTACAGATATGATTGCGGCAAACATGGCACTCAAAATAAGAGAATGTAAAGTATTGTTTTTCATATAGACATAGACCCCTTTTATGTAAACTTTTAATTTTAAAGGTTAACATATAAGGATATTAATATATCATTCTTAAGATGTCAACCATAATCTGGTGCTAATGGAAGCTGGTTTTGCAGGTGGAAGCGCTAACTAAACTTTACAATTAGAATTGCTGAAAAAGACAAAATATGTTCAATATTTCACAATCTATTTACTTCGTTTGAATATATAATAAAGACAATAAAAGAGAAGACAGTGAGTCAGGGAAAGCGCTGGAGTGAATCACTTAATGATCTTTTATGTTCAATATTTCACATAATTGTATATGTTTTAGGAGGCATGAGTATGGCAACAGTTGTAAAAACGGAGAATTTGGAAGCTGGTCTGAAAGAGAACGAGACACAGCATATGATCGATCAGCTTGCGAAGAATGGACAACAAGCTCTTAAGCAGTTTATGAAGCTTGATCAAGAGACAGTTGATTCAATCGTCAAAGAAATGACGCTTGCCGGACTTGATCAACATATGCATCTTGCCAAAATGGCGATCGAGGAGACCGGCCGCGGTGTATATGAAGATAAGATCACAAAAAACCTTTTTGCGACTGAATATATTTACCATAACATCAAGTACGATAAAACAGTAGGAATCATAAATGAGAATAAATATGAAGGGATTTATGAAATCGCCGAGCCTGTTGGTGTGATCGCGGGTGTTACACCTGTGACGAATCCGACATCGACAACAATGTTCAAAGCATTGATATCGATCAAGACTCGTAACCCTATCATATTCGCTTTCCATCCTTCCGCTCAAAAATCGAGCAGAGAAGCAGCGCGTATTTTGCGTGATGCCGCAGTGAAAGCCGGAGCTCCGGAGAACTGTATCCAATGGATCGAAACACCTTCCGTGGAAGCGACAAAAAACTTGATGAATCATCCATCCGTCGCCCTTGTGCTTGCGACAGGCGGAGCGGGAATGGTAAAGTCCGCATACAGCACAGGGAAACCGGCACTTGGTGTCGGACCGGGGAATGTCCCTTGTTATATCGAAAAATCCGCGAAAATCAAACGTGCGGTCAATGACCTGATCCTTTCCAAAACATTCGATAACGGGATGATTTGTGCATCTGAACAAGCTGTAATCATCGACAAGGATATTTATGCTGATGTGAAACAAGAATTGATTGACAATGGCTGCTATTTTGTCAATGCCGAAGAAAAGAAGAAGCTTGAGAAAATAGTGATCAATGAAAAGAAATGTGCGGTCAACCCGGATATTGTCGGAAAAAAACCTGCATTCATTGCACAGCTGGCAGGATTCAAAGTACCTGAATCCACTAAGATATTGATTGCTGAATGTAAAGCTGTCGGTCCGCAGGAGCCTCTTTCTCGTGAGAAATTGTCACCGGTGCTTGCATGCTTCAAATCCAAGGATTCCGATGAAGGGATGCGCATCGCGGAAGATATGCTTGAATTCGGCGGACTGGGTCATTCGGCTGTCATCCATGCAGAGAATGAAGAGATCATCAAACAGTACGGCCTTAGAATGAAAGCATGCCGGATCATCGTGAATGCTCCATCTTCACAAGGCGCGATCGGAGATATTTACAACGCATATATGCCTTCATTGACATTGGGCTGCGGTTCATACGGAAACAACTCTGTCAGCACGAACGTCACAACTGTGCATCTAATGAATACAAAGAAAATGGCGAAGAGGAATGTGAATATGCAGTGGTTTAAAGTTCCGCCGAAAGTTTACTTCGAGAAGAATTCCATTCAATATTTGGCGAAAATGCCGAAAATCTCTAAAGCATTCATCGTAACAGATCCAGGAATGGTCAAACTCGGCTATGTGGATAAAATCTTGTATTATTTACGTAAACGTCCGGATTATGTTCATTGCGAAATCTTCTCCGACGTGGAACCGGATCCATCCATCGATACAGTTATGCGCGGTGCTGAAATGATGCATGCATTCCAGCCGGATGTCATCATTTCACTAGGAGGCGGTTCAGCGATGGATGCCGCAAAAGGAATGTGGCTGTTCTATGAACATCCTGATATCTCTTTCCATGGCTTGAAACAGAAATTCCTGGATATCCGTAAACGTGTGTTCAAATATCCGGAGCTTGGCCATTCGGCACAGTTTGTCGCTATCCCTACAACATCAGGTACCGGATCGGAAGTGACTAGTTTCTCTGTCATCACGGACAAAGAAAACAATGTGAAATATCCATTGGCCGATTATGAGCTTACTCCGGATGTGGCAATCATCGATCCGCAATTTGTCATGACGGTTCCGCCTTCAGTGACGGCGGATACGGGGATGGATGTATTGACACATGCAATTGAAGCATATGTATCCAATATGGCAAATGATTACACGGATGGACTGGCGATGAAGGCCATTGAACTGGTATTCAAGTATCTTCCGACAGCTTACCATAATGGAAGTGATGAATTGGCGCGTGAAAAGATGCACAACGCATCCACAATCGCAGGTATGGCTTTCGCGAATGCTTTCCTTGGCATCAACCACAGTCTTGCGCATAAAATGGGTGCTGAATTCCATATCCCGCATGGACGTGCGAATGCAATGCTTCTGCCGCATGTAATCCGTTACAATGCAAAGAAACCGACGAAGTTCGCCGCATTCCCTAAATATGAATCATTCAAAGCTGACCAGCGTTATGCAGAAATAGCAAGAATGCTTGGACTTCCATGCAGCACAACGGAAGAAGGGGTGGAAAGCCTCGTCCAAGCAATCATCAAGCTTGCGAAAGGCATGAATGTAACCATGGGTATGAAGGAATTCGGCGTCTCTGAAGAAGAATTCGAAAGCAAAGTGGATTATTTGGCCGATAAAGCTTTTGAGGATCAATGTACAACAGCGAATCCGAAATTGCCGCTCGTGTCTGAATTGGCGGAGATTTACCGTCTCACTTATAAAGGTGTTTGATTTCAGCTGTCGGCGTCTGCCTGGAGCTTCCAACACCAAATCCGAAAATCCCCATCCGACTGGATGGGGATTTTTTTGTAAAAGGAGAACCCAAGGCTAGGCCTGGGGTTCTAAAAAGCTTACACCGTTGTATTAAAAAAACTCTTCCGACGATGCTACAATATGTTTGGTTCCCAACCAAAATACGAACAGATGGTCAGATATAATGATGCGGAAGATCGTTCCTTAAGTAGGCAGTCTTGAAAAACTGGTAATGGAATAAGAACTCACCGAAATCTGACATATACACTTCATGATCGTAATGGGAGAGGAAAGCATGGAGGACGCCGCTCTCCTCATCTGGGATACTGATAGTCAACTTGTAGATGAATGATGGACTGCAGCCATGATCTTCTGAAACAAGCAATATATTGGGCAATTTGCAGATCTCCTTTTGGTTTGCAGTCTATCCGTGTAAGAGAGAATCTATACTGCTATATAGAAAAAGCCTTCCGGCCGGCATTATTTCCGGTCGGAAGGCTTTCAGGAAGGACGGGCAACATATGCAGCTACCCGACCATTGCTTCTTATTTATACATTTCGGCCACTTGTGCCTGCAGTTCTTTATCATCCAGATATTCATCGTAAGTCATCATTTTGTCAACAATGCCGTTCGGCGTGATTTCAATGATGCGGTTTGCGATCGTTTCCATGAACTGATGGTCATGGGAAGCAAACAGCATGGACCCTTTGTATGCTGTCAATCCGTTATTCAATGCAGTGATTGATTCCAAGTCAAGGTGATTCGTAGGCTCATCAAGCAGAAGGACATTTGCTCCGCTGAGCATCATTTTGGACAGCATACAACGGACTTTTTCTCCTCCGGAAAGCACGCTCGCCTTTTTTAACACTTCTTCCCCGGAGAAGAGCATTCTGCCAAGGAATCCGCGAAGGAAGCTTTCGCTGTCATCTTTTGGAGAGTATTGTCTCAGCCAGTCAACAAGATTCAGATCGCAGCCTTCGAAATAAGCAGAGTTGTCATTCGGGAAATATGCTTGACTGGTTGTCACTCCCCATTTATAACTTCCGCTGTCCGGTTCCATTTCTCCGGCCAAGATTTTGAACAATGTTGTCTTCGCCAATTCGTTCCTGCCGACAATCGCAATCTTGTCACCCTTGTTCATAATGAAATTGACATTATTCAGAAGTTGTTCGCCCTCAATGCTTTTGCTGAGCCCTTCGACTCTAAGGACATCATTTCCGACTTCACGGTCTTGAGTGAAGTTGACATAAGGATAACGGCGGGAAGATGGCTGGATATCATCAAGTGAGATCTTATCGAGCAGTTTCTTCCTGGAAGTCGCTTGCTTCGATTTGGATGCATTGGCACTGAAACGAGCGATGAAGTTCTGAAGTTCTTTAATTTTTTCTTCTTTTTTCTTGTTCGCTTCTTGAGAAAGCTTCGTTGCCAGCTGGCTTGATTCATACCAGAAATCATAGTTTCCGACATAGACTTTGATTTTCCCGAAATCAAGGTCGGCTATATGTGTACATACTTTGTTCAGGAAGTGACGGTCATGGGATACGACAATGACTGTGTTCTCGAAATTGATCAAGAACTCTTCCAGCCACTGAATCGCTTTGATGTCTAAGTGGTTGGTAGGCTCATCGAGAAGCAGAACATCAGGTTTGCCGAATAAAGCTTGGGCCAAAAGGACTTTTACTTTCTCGGATCCCGTCAACTCAGCCATTTTTTTAGAATGGAGTTCTTCAGAGATGCCAAGGCCTTTCAGAAGGATGGCAGCATCGGATTCTGCTTCCCAGCCATTAAGGTCGGCGAATTCCCCTTCCAGTTCGGCAGCGCGGATGCCGTCTTCATCCGAGAAGTCCGCTTTCATATAGATCGCGTCTTTCTCCAGCATGATTTTGTAAAGTTGTTCATGCCCCATAATGACGGTCTTCAAGACCTCTTCTTCATCATATTCAAAATGGTTTTGCTTCAATACGGCCAAGCGTTCGTTCGGGCCCATGGTGACGTCGCCTGACTGGGCTTCGATTTCCCCTGAAAGGATTTTAAGGAAAGTGGATTTGCCGGCACCATTAGCGCCGATCAAACCGTAACAGTTGCCTGGTGTGAACTTGATGTTCACGTCTTCGAATAACTTTCGGTCGCCATAGCGTAAACTTACATTTGAAACAGTAATCATGTAGAGCATTCCTCCATACATCAGATCTATAGTTATTTATGCATTTACTATCATTCTTGATTTTGCGTCTATCGCATACGGTCAGTAATAAATTGACTATATGTAGCTTCAAACCCTAATTATAGGCTAAATATACCGGTATGACAAGGTATAACACAGCTGAGTGAGGAATCCCATTGGGTCACATGCATATATTCATTACGCTTCATTGATAGAAAATCGAAAACGCTCAGATTCAATCTGAGCGTTTTCCGATTCGGTATGTCATCCGCATATTCCTCATTGCTATGTCAACAGATTGGGGTCATGATATTCCCTGCATGGATTTCAGTGCCTGTGCAAGGGAAGCGGCAGTGTTGACATCATTGAAATCAAGACCGAGATGTATGGCTGTTTGGGCGATTTCAGGTCTGATCCCTGAAATGGTGGAACTGATGCCGATCAGTTTAAGGGACTTGATCAAGTTGAACAGCTGGTGGGCGACCATCGTATCAATCATCACAACACCGGATAAGTCGATGCATAGATGCAGAATATCCTTCTCGGCACACTGTTTCAGAGTAAGATCCTGAATCACTTTCGCTCGGTTCGTGTCGATATCCCCGACAATCGGGAGCATCGCGACGTTATTCTCAAGGACAATGATCGGCGAGCTCAGCTCAGCGATCATTTGTTTTTGCGACTCCATGACATGCAAAGTATTACGATCATATGCTTCTATGAAGTTATGTATGGCAATATGGGTTGCTTTTGTCACTAAGTCATGCCAGCTTAATATTTGCTTAAGTGAAAGATTATCTTTCTCCATCGAGATGAAATCCTTCACGGCACGAAGGATGATCTCCTGGGAGCTGATATATTCACGTACGACATTAGGAAGAGGTGTCTGCAGATATCTAGTGTCATTCGCAAGATCTCTGGACCATTGGCTGTATTCGGAATACAGATACTCCTCAGGCTCGATGAATATTTTGATGACATGCTGAAAGAAATCTTGGTTCTTTTCTTTCAGCTGACGTACAATCTCTTTGTTTTTGGAAGCATACACAGAGTTAGGGTGATTATCTTCAATATTGGCATACCATTGCTCAGTGAAAGTTGGCGCGATATGAAGCAGATGTTCATATAATTGCTGATTCCGATGCATATTGTTCACTCCTTTACATAATTGATAGAATAATCCTACCGTTTTTCTTATCGGGAAGGAAATGAATCGCACTGATTTCTGGAAATAAATCCTTCTTCCGTAATTTTTCATCATATTGCAGAATTGCTGCAGGTCACTGGCCGTGTTTTATTTCTTTTTTGTCGATGTGAACCCGCTCATTCCCCATTAATAGAACAAAAATGAAAGCAGCGGCAATTCCGATCAAGGCAAACTGAAATACGGATGTAATGGATATAGACATACTGTCTACTATGATGTTCAGTACTTCCGCTGGAATGGAGTCGCGTACGTTTGACTGGAAAATCCCGCTCAAATCCCCGCCGGCAGGCAGGCCTGCCATGGACTGACCATTTAATGAAGCAGTCAACCTGTCAGCAAAAACGGAGGACTGTATACTTCCGAAAATAGTGATGCCCACGGTCATGCCGAGTGACCTGAAGAAGGCATTTGTGCTGTTTGCGCTTCCTCTGTTGGAAACATCCACTTTGTGTATACTGCTTGTCGGCAGCAATGAAAAGGAAAAACCTACACCGAAACCGGCAAGCACCATATAGGATGTGACGAGGGAACGGCTCGTCTCCGGTGTCATCGTGCTCAACAGGAACATCCCTGCTGCGAATGAGAAAACGGATAGGAGCATTAAGTTTCTGAAGCTTGTTTTTGTCTGGAAGATTCCCGCTATTGCACTTCCTGCGACAGAACCCAGCATCATCGGAGTCAGAATCAACCCGGCATTAGTCGCACTGCCGCCAAATACTGCTTGAATAAAGATCGGTATGAATACGGTCAGCGGAATGAAAGTTGCTCCGTATAAAAACGCCAAAACTTGTGAAGATGTGAATAATCGGTCTTTGAACAGCCAAAATGGAATGATTGGATCCTTCGCATACTTCTCAAAGAACAGAAAAGCGGTGAACATAACAACGAATAACACCATTAATGAGAGAATGGGAGCAGATGACCAGCTATATGTTTCTCCACCTAGCTCCAGGACGAACATGAAGCTGACTACGGCAGCCACAAGAGTAAAAGCGCCTCCCCAATCAATGCTTTGTGCGACACGGTTGGATGATTCCTTGTAGGCCTTCCATATCAGAATAAGAGAAATAAGCCCGATTGGTATATTCACGAAGAATATCCAATGCCAGCTGATGTATTCGGTTATATAGGAACCGATCAGTGGACCGAATACACTCGAAATGCCGAAAGTGGCACCAAGCAATGCGGTCATTTTTCCGCGTTTTTCAGGAGGGAATACATCAAATACAATCGTGAATGCTATCGGCATCAATGCGCCGCCCCCGATACCTTGGATGGCACGGAATACACTGAGTTGAATAATGCTTTGGGCAAATCCGCAAAGAATCGACCCGATCATGAAGACAATGAGTCCAAATACGAAAAACCGTTTCCTTCCGAACATATCGGATAATTTTCCGAAGATCGGCATGGCCGCCATACTTGCGACCATATAAGCGGAAGTGACCCAAACAAAATGCTCCAGCCCTTTCAGGTCGGCTACGATGGCCCCCATGGCGGTTGCTACAATTGTATTATCCATTGCGGCAACCAGGATACTGAGCAGCAGTCCCGTTATGATGAGTTTCATATTACTTTCTTTCGCTATCAATTGGTACACTTCCTTTCCGAGAGTTGATGTTATATTACAAATGTAATACCATGAATGTGACAGCAAGACATTTCTATTATCTAATGTTGTTTTTTCTTTTGTCTGATCAAGTGCTGTTCCTCCTTAGATATGATCGGAGCGGAGAACGGCGACTCCTGCGGGATTAGCGAGCAGGGTGAGACCCCGCACGGAGGAGGAGGCTCACCGCTCGCCCCGCGGAAAGCGTCCGTTCGCAGCGGAAATCAACATAGAACTTTATATTATAATGATACTTTACTTATAATTCGAAAAAAAGGGAAATTTATCGACGGGATTTTGAGTCGGAATCTCAGAAGGCGGGAAGCCGGCGATCTAATTTTGAATGAAATGGTTCTGTAATATATACTAGGAATGATAAAGATGATAGAGTTAAGGGCGGCATTGGAAGAAATGCTGTCAGAAGGAGGACAGAAAGTATGACAAATCAATTAACACCAGGTCAGACAGTCACACTTACAGTCGACAGACGTGCGGATTTCGGTCATTTTCTAACGAATGGTGAAGAAGACATACTACTTCATAATAATGAAAAAACGACAAATATAAAGATCGGCGAGCAGGTGGAAGTATTTCTCTATCAAGATAAAGAAGGAAGACTTGCCGCTACAATGACCATTCCGGAAATCCAGATCGGAACTTACGGATGGGGAACCGTGGAAGGGCATCGACGGAACTTGGGCGCATTCGTCAATATCGGGATTTCCAAAGATATGCTTGTATCGCTGGATGAACTGCCGCTTCAATCAAAGTTCTGGCCGAAGAACGGGGACAAGCTTTATATCACGCTTGTCCTTGATAAGACAGAGCGTCTTTTCGCTCGTCTTGCGACGGAGGAAGTCATCCGTGACCTCAGCGTCCCTGCTCCGGAAAAAAGCTATAACTTGGCAGTGAAAGGCTATATCTATAATACAAAGAAAGTCGGCAGCTTCATGATTACGGAAGAAGGATACCGATGCTTCATCCACGAATCGGAACGGGGCAAAGAGCCGCGGCTCGGGCAATTCGTTGAAGGCCGGGTCATTGATCGAAAGGAAGACGGCACGCTGAATGTGTCCTTGCTTCCATTTAAACAAGAAAAGATGCTCGAGGACAGTGAAGTGATTCTGCAGTATATGCAGATTCGCGGCGGTGCAATGCCGTACAGTGATAA
This sequence comes from Bacillus sp. (in: firmicutes), assembly GCA_045576475.1. Taxonomy (GTDB): domain Bacteria; phylum Bacillota; class Bacilli; order Bacillales; family DSM-1321; genus Bacillus_AD. The sequence continues at coordinate 18,991 of JAZNGP010000088.1, forward strand.
ATCGACTCCCGAAGACATCATGGCCAAATTCGAAATGAGCAAAGCAGCCTTCAAACGCGCACTTGGGAAATTGATGAAAGAAGGGAAAATCTATCAGGAAGATGGATGGTCCTATACATCTGACCGTAAATGATACAAAAAGTCCGTTCCTTTAGGAAACCGCTTTTTCTCTTTCAAATTTCCTTCTTTTTTTTTTTT
>JAZNGP010000089.1:0-14162 GCA_045576475.1 Bacillus sp. (in: firmicutes)
AATGCCCGCATGAATCACATAATGGGAGCAGAGAAGACGACGGATCAAGCGTATACGAATTTCGAGAAAATGGAGAATCAAGTGACGAAGCTTGAAGAGAAAAACCGTGCGGACTACTATCGCAGCACAATCGATGAGAGAATTGCAGAGCTTGAAAAAAAAGCTGAAAAAGAGGAAGAAGATTTAATATCATAAGATAAACATGGTATTCTAGGAGAGATGGTGCAGATTCAATCGCTGCACCTTTTCATATTCTTTTAAAGCAGTCAGGAAAGGAGGGAGCACAGTGGCATTTCAGGATAAAGATAACCTCATCAGCTGGATCCTTATCTTTGCAGTTCTCCTTTTTTTGATCGAAGTAACTTTCTTCGACGGAGGTTATCTGTTTTCTTTGGGAATAGCAGCTGTCCTTCTGTATTACGGCAAGAAAAAATTCCATAAGTACAGAGGAAAGCTGGCAGTTTTGTCGGGTGCTGTCATTGTCATTGTATCCATCCTTAATATGTTCGCGTTCAAGCTGCTTTTGCTTTCGCTGCTTGGACTGTTTATTTATAAATTTATTCAATCCAAGAAGCATCCAGCTGTATTTACGCCGGATTTCTCCAAAGCGGAAACCGAAGCTCAGACTGAAAAGATCAAAAGCAGGCCGTTATTATTTGGAAATAAGGTATTGGGCGGTCAAAAAACGCCGGATCACATATATGATTGGGAAGATATCAATATCCAGAATGGTGTCGGAGATATCGTCATTGACCTCGGCAGCACACTTCTCCCTAAAGGAGAAAGTGTGATATCGGCCAGGAATATAGCAGGCACCATCAAGATTTACGTTCCATATGAAGTGGATGTGAAAATTGTCCACTCTATCGTTGCCGGTTCCGTTCATATTTTAGGGCATGATGAGCAGAAGATGTTCAATCGGAATATGACGTTCCTCACAGAGAATTACGAGCACTCTCCTTATAAAATCAAAATTATCACATCCATTGTGGCGGGCAGTCTAGAGGTGATAAGGATATGAGTGTGACGAAACGGCAAATGCTCTCCGGAATGCTGTATTCGGTCGGTCTTTCGGCTCTTTTGATCTTGTTCTTCCTTTATGTATTTCCGGTGGATTCCATCAAAGACCTTTGGGAAGAGCAAATCATGGATATTCCATTCATTTTATTCATTCCAGCCGCCGGCCTATGTATTGGTGCCGTGGCTGGAGGACTGAACGGATATTTATGGCAGAAGCAGCTGGATGACATAAGTTTGGCCATCTCTGACATGGAATCAGGCAAGCAGCCTGAAACCAAGACGGATAAACGGAATGGCGAGTTGAAGGATGTCTATAAGATGATGGATAAATTGCGTACCCATGTGACGGAGCAAACCGCCATCTCTCAAAAACTCGCGAATGAACGGGCGGAGGAGCAAGATAAAAGAATACAGAAAATCGTCTCTGAAGAGCGGAATCGACTTGCCAGGGAACTGCATGATTCGGTCAGCCAGCAATTGTTTGCGGCAAGCATGCTGATGTCGGCTATCAATGAAGGGGAGCAGGAAGAGGAGACAAGACAGAAACAATTGAAACTTGCAGAGAATATGATCCATCAATCCCAGCTTGAAATGAGGGCATTGCTGCTGCATCTCCGTCCTGTTCCGCTGAAAGGGAAAACATTGAACGAAGGAATCGAAGAGCTGCTGCTTGAGCTGCAGAATAAGGTTCCGATGGATATCGATTGGCATCTGGAGCCTGCAGTGATCGACAAAGGTGTGGAAGATCAACTATTCCGCATCTTTCAGGAGTCCGTCTCCAACACATTGCGCCATTCAAAAGCCTCTCTGCTTGAAGTAAGGCTTTTCAAGCGTGAAAACAGGATCATCATGATTGTATCCGACGATGGACAGGGCTTCGATCCTAATCATACGAAGACAGGATCCTACGGACTTCAAAACATGCATGAACGAGCACTGGAAGTGGGAGGCACCTTAAAAATCGTCAGTGTCCCGAAGAAAGGAACCCGCTTGGAAGTGAAGATTCCGTTGATAGAAAAGGGTGAAAAAAATGATTAAAGTGCTATTTGTGGACGATCATGAAATGGTGAGGATCGGTGTTTCCTCCTATCTTTCTTCACAAGCAGACATTAAGGTGGTCGGTGAGGCGGAGAACGGAAGAGAAGGCGTCGAGAAAGCGCTGGAACTGCGGCCGGATATTATCCTGATGGATCTTGTCATGAAAGAAATGGATGGGATTGAAGCAACCAGGGAAATCATGAAAGAATGGCCCGAAGCAAAAATCATCATTGTGACCAGCTTCCTGGATGATGAAAAAGTATATCCCGCTCTTGAAGCAGGGGCTGCAAGCTATATGCTGAAAACGTCCAAAGCGAGCGAAATCGCCGAGGCTGTTCGAGCGACCTATCAGGGGAATTCTGTTCTTGAACCGGAAGTGACCGGGAAGATGATGCAGAAGATGAGGAATCCAAAGACAGCTGCGCGTCACGATGAATTGACGAAACGAGAGATGGAAGTGCTCTTACTGATGACAGAGGGAAAGAGCAATCAGGAAATTGCCGATGAATTGTTCATCGCCCTGAAAACGGTCAAAGTGCATGTGTCTAATATTTTGAGCAAGCTCGGGGTGCAGGATCGTACGCAAGCCGTCATCTATGCATTTAAACACTCGATTGTCGAATGAAGTAAAGGAGGCAGAACGTGAAACAATCGTTAACGGCGATTTCGGAAATCGCATCAAGACTTGAAGGGGCATCTATCCCCTATACATTTATCGGGGAAGCCTCCTGCCTGATACAAGGCATGGAAGCGGAAGCCGCTTCTATTGAGGTATTGATTCAATGGGATGTGTTCGAGAAGGCTCGTGAACTGTTCAGCGAATATCATCCATCAGAAATAGAGAAAACAGCCAGTACCGCATCATGCATCTTCAGATGCGGGAGCCATATGGTGAGGCTGCTTTGCCGATATAATACGACGGTGAGGACGGATCCGTATCGTATAGCAGTGGATGGCCTTTGGTGTTTATCCCTTTACAGCTATATGTATGGCGCAGAAGGGGCCGCCGATAAAGAATCCATCGTTGATTTTCTTTTGCAGAAACAGCTCTTCCATACGGACAGGAACAGGCAGGCATGGAATCAGAATAATTATACCGCTTTGACGAACAGGTACGGGACACCGGAGAACATAGCGGAGAAAATCAAGCAGAATCCGGAGTGGAGACTGTATCCTTTCCTGAAATATATGGGTGAATTGAAAGGAAAGAAAGTTCTTCATTTACTGGGTTCAAATGGTGTCAAAGGAGTTGCGATGGCGGAGCTTGGCGCGGACGTGACGGTGGTCGACTTCTCGGAAGAAAATGCCTTGTTCGCAAAGGAAACCGCGCGTGCGGCCGGTGTTGACTTGACTTATATCGTGTCAGACGTGAACTCCCTTAATAGAGAAGAATTGAATGGACGTTACGATATCGTTTTAATGGAGCTGGGCGTTTTGCATTATTTCCTTGTTTTGGAACCGTTGATGACGCTGATCCGCGACGCGCTTGCACCGAACGGGCGCTATATTTTGCATGAGTTCCATCCTGTATCGACAAAGTTGATTACATCCTCCGGTAAGAAACACAAGGCGGATGGCAACTATTTTGCACCGGAACTAACGTATCAGAATGTTGCTTTCCGTAAGCATATGCCGGATGAACAGCTTCTGGAAACGGTGCACCGAAAATGGACAATTGGTGAAGTGGTCACTGCAGCTGCATCTTCCGGACTGGTTATCGATGTATTGGAAGAAGAACCGAATCATAAGCTGCATGATATCGGAATCCCGAAAACGTATACGCTCGTTGCCGGAAAAAGATGAAAAAATCCCCTGAAGGAAAACCTGCAGGGGATTTTGTTATGACATGAATTTGATGCAAACAGGATATGGGACAGAAACTTCCGAAGAGAGTCGATTAAGCTTCCCGCTTTCGGCATCTCTTGCAAATAGGACAAGATTATGGGATTCCTGATTGGCGGCGACAAGGAATCTTTCGCTCGGGTCAAGAGAGAAATCTCTTGGCCAGCTTCCGCCGGTCGGCACATGCTCAACAAGTACCAACGAGCCATCCTCCTCTGCAGCAAATACAGCAATACTGTCATGCCCGCGGTTTCCTGCATACACAAAGCGGCCGTCCGACGATAGATGAATCGCACTTCCTTGGCTGTGCCCGTGGAAATCAGCAGGCAAAGCTGAGATATATTGCCGCTCCGTAAAGCAGCCTGTTTCTGCATCATAATCGAGCGAGATCACTTCATTGCTTAATTCGGTCATCACATATGCACGGCAGCCGTTTGGATGGAAGACCAGATGTCTTGGACCGCTTCCTGGGCGGACGGAGAGACGGGTTTTCTCGATCAGCCTGCCTTCATCAAACGCATAGGTGATGATATGATCCGTACCGAGGTCGACGGCGAACAGAAATCGCTCATCCGGAGAGAAGCCGCTGTAATGGACATGGGGTTTTTCCTGTCTCTCTTCATTCGGTCCATTACCCTCATGCTGTACACTATGGAGCAGCGGTTTCAGGTTTCCTTCTTCTGAAGTATACAGTTCAACGGTTCCCCGATGATAGTAAGCTGCCGCGGCAAACGTATTTTTACTGTCTATGGAGACATGACATGGTGATGTGCCGTCCGTCAGCTGGATGGAAGCTAAGGAAAGTCCGCCGTTTTCTTTGATGGAATAAGCGGCCAGTCCGCCTTGCGCGCCGCTTTTGACGACTGCATACAGTTCAGGCGCTGACTTGCTGACCGTTACATAAGTAGGGTTCTCTGCTTTTGCGGCCAGCTTAATATCCATCATTTTCGCTTTGTCTGTATCTAATGTAAAAGAGTAGATACCTTCACTTTCCCCTTTTGTGTAAGTACCGATGAATCCTGTGATTTTGCTCATTCGATCCCCTCCATGCTGTATAATCTATCTCTTATTTTAGCATAATTTTCAGATTGTTAGTTTATTCGGGAAATGGGGGATAAGAGGATATAAAATAGAAATGGAGCGATGAAAATGCAGGAATCGAAAACAGTCAAACAATCAGAACGGTTTGAAGCTGCATTCAACAGGATCCATAAGGTACTGAAGGATTCCCTCCCGCAGTGCAAGACCGACCGGTTTACAGAGCTTGTGCAGGAAGGAAGGGGACATGGCTTGATCCGGTATTACGAGAAGGATTTATGTCAATTCGCGAAGTTAAGGAACGCGATGGTCCATGAAAAAATCGATGATGGATACTACATAGCGGAGCCGCATATAGAAGCGGTGGAGAAGATTGAACGCATTGCGGATGAATTCGAGAAACCGCCTTCCGCATTGTCGATCAGCACAACGCCTGTCCATTACTTTTATGAGAAAGACCGCTTGGAAGACGTGCTTAAAGTCATCAAGGAAGAATCTCATTCCCGCTTCCCGATTTATGATGAGAAGGACGACTATGCATGGCTTCTGACTTCTTCGGAGATTGTGCAGTATTTGGCCGAGCATTTCGATGACGACTATAAGGAACTTAAGAAAGTGGAGGTCAAAGAGCTTTTTAATAAGAAGTACAAGCATTCCGTCAGCTTCGTCAATCAGCATGCCACTGTTTTGGAAGTGGAGACATTGTTCGAAACAGCACGGAAGAAAAATAAAAAACTGGAATGCATCATCATCACCACAAAAGGAAACTCCTCTGAACCGCCGAATGGAATCATCACCCCATGGGATCTGCTTGAAGCGGAAATGAAAGAATAACAATTGTATTAATGGAGAAAGCCTTGCAGCAGTATATGCGGCAAGGCTTTTCTGTTTGATTATTTATTTTGGCTGGCCCATGCTTCCACATTCCATTCCTTCGTAACCCAATCCTTATAGAAGTCAGGTTCATGGGAAACGAGGACGACAGTACCTTTGTATGCTTTCAGCGCCCGCTTCAGTTCTTCTTTGGCGGTGACATCCAAGTGGTTTGTAGGCTCATCGAACAGGATCCAGTTGCTTTCTTCCATCATCAAGTTACATAGGCGGACTTTTGCTTGCTCTCCGCCGCTCAATTGATTCATCGGTCGTGAGATATGTTCGTTCTTCAATCCGCATCTGGCAAGTGCTGCCCTGACTTGATGCTGGTCCATTCCAGGGAACGCATTCCAGATTACATCGATCGGCGTATTGTTGTCCGCTTTCACTTCCTGTTCGAAGTATGCCGGATACAGGAAATCCCCTCTCGAGATTTTGCCGCTGAGCGGAGGGATGACGCCCAGAATGGTTTTCAGCAAGGTAGATTTACCTACACCATTACAGCCGACAATCGCAATCTTATCTCCGCGTTCGATGGTCATGGACATCTTCGGAAGAAGCGGACGGTCATAACCGATCTCAAAATCTTCTCCTTCAAATACCCAGCGGCTGCTTCCGCGTGATTCTTTGAAATCGAATTCCGGTTTCAAGGCTGTCTCCGGACGGTCGATCCTTTCCATTCTGTCCAATTGTTTCTGACGGCTTTTTGCCCGTCCGGTAGTGGAGTACCGCGCTTTATTCTTCGCGATGAAATCTTCCTGTTTCTTGATGAATTCGCGCTGCTTCTCATAAGCATTGATGTGCTGGTTCTTATGAAGCTCGGCAAGCTCCAGGAATTTATCATAAGTAGCGGTGTAGCGCGTCAGCTTGGCGAACTCCAAATGGAAAATCACGTCTGTGGATGCATTCATGAACTCTGTATCATGGGAGATCAAGATGAACGCGTTCGGATATTCCTTCAAGTATCTGCTCAGCCAGTTGATATGCTCCTCATCCAGATAGTTGGTCGGCTCATCGAGAAGCAAGACCTGCGGCTGTTCCAGGAGAAGTTTGGCAAGCAGTACTTTCGTACGCTGGCCTCCGCTTAGTGCGGACACATCACGATCAAGACCGATCGCATCGATACCCAGTCCTCTGGCTGCTTCCTCAATTTTCAGATCCAGTGTATAAAAGCCGCCTGCGTCCAACTGATCTTGCAGCACTGCCATTTGTTCAAGCAAATCTTCCAATTCTTCCGGCGTGGCTTCACCCATTTTGCCGGTGACTTCATTCAATTGTTCTTCAACAGTGAATAAATGGTCGAATGCTTCCTGAAGGACATTGCGGATCGTTTTGCCCGGTGTCAGGTTCGTATGTTGATCAAGATAACCATATACGACTCCCGGTGTCCATTGGACTTTACCGGAATCATGAATTGTTTGGCCGGTAATGATATTCATCAGTGTGGACTTCCCTACACCATTCGCTCCCACAAGTCCGACATGCTCATTATTCAATTGAAAAGATACATTTTTAAACAACATACGGTCTCCGAAGCTATGGCTCAGACCATCGACAACTAACAAACTCATACTAGTACATTCAACTCCCGAAATTTCATTCAATCATATTCTATCTATTGTATTCGAGAGCATGTTACGATGTAAAGCTTTTAACAGGAAATAAGGAGGGGGGATTCGCTCTCCTTATTTCCTATACTGGAACTGTGTTATATTAACAGTACAAGATATTGAAGGAGTATGAGCATATGGCAAAAAGCTTAGTATTAGCAGAAAAACCATCGGTAGCTCGTGATATCGCGAATGTACTGAAATGCAATAAAAAAGGGAACGGTTTTTTAGAAGGGGATAAATACATCGTGACGTGGGCGCTTGGGCATCTGGTTACCCTCGCAGATCCGGAAACATATGATAAGAAATATCAAAAATGGGATTTGGAAGATCTGCCGATGCTGCCTGATCGGTTGAAACTATCCGTCATCAAGCAGTCCGGCAAGCAGTTTAACGCGGTTAAATCACAGTTGAACCGTAATGATGTAAATGAAATCATTATCGCAACCGATGCAGGCCGAGAAGGGGAACTGGTTGCTCGCTGGATTATCGCTAAGTCTAAAGTAAATAAACCAATTAAACGTCTGTGGATCTCGTCTGTAACAGATAAGGCCATTAAGGATGGATTCAATCATTTAAAACCTGGTAAAGCTTATGAAAACCTGTACTTTGCCGCTGTAGCCCGCTCTGAGGCAGATTGGTATCTCGGACTGAATGCCACTAGGGCTTTAACAACAAAATACAATGCCCAGTTAAATTGCGGACGTGTTCAGACGCCTACTGTAGCCATGATCGCTGCACGCGAAGATGAAATCAAAAACTTCCAGCCGCAAACGTATTATGGAATTGAAGCGCAGACGGATACTGTCAAATTAACTTGGCAAGATGCTAACGGGAACAGCCGAAGCTTCAACAAAGAAAAAACGGATGCTATCGTCCAATCACTTGGTCATCAAGATGCTGCAGTAACGGCGATTGATCGCAAAGCGAAGAAATCCTTCTCGCCGGCACTCTATGATTTAACAGAACTACAGCGGGATGCCAATAAATTATTCGGCTATTCAGCAAAAGAAACATTGAAGTATATGCAGAGTCTGTACGAGTCACACAAAGTGCTGACATACCCTCGTACAGATTCACGTTATTTATCTTCAGACATCGTAAGCACACTTCCTGAGCGTCTGAAAGCATGCGGAGCGGGAGAATATCGTTCTCTTGTAAATAAAGTGCTCAAGAAACCTATAAAACCTTCTAAAGCGTTTGTGGATGACAGCAAAGTAAGCGATCACCATGCGATTATCCCTACGGAAGGATATGTGAACTACTCAGCTTTCTCGGATAAAGAGCGTAAAATTTATGACCTTGTAGTGAAACGTTTCTTAGCTGTTTTATTCCCGGCTCATGAGTACGAGCAATTGACCCTGCAAGCGACAATCGGAAAAGAGAAGTTTATCGCGAAAGGGAAAACAGTCATTAACGCCGGCTGGAAAGAAGTGTATGAAAATCATTACGATGATGATGAGTCTTCAGATGATGTTAAAGAGCAATTACTGCCGCAAATGAAAAAAGGCGATGTGTTAAAGACGAAACTAATCGCACAAACGTCTGGTCAAACAAAGCCGCCTGCCCGCTTCACGGAGGCCACTTTATTATCTGCCATGGAAAATCCGACAAAGTATATGCAAACGAACAATAAAGAGCTTGCAGATACGTTAAAAGCAACAGGAGGACTGGGAACAGTAGCCACACGGGCAGATATCATTGATAAACTTTTCAATTCGTTCCTGATTGAGAAACGCGGCGGCAAGGATATCCATATTACAGCAAAAGGCCGTCAGCTGCTGGATTTAGTTCCGGAAGAATTGCGTTCACCGGCCACAACAGCAGAGTGGGAGCAAAAACTTGAACTGATCGCAAAAGGCAAGCTGAAAAAAGATGTTTTCATCAATGAAATGAAACAGCACACGAAAGAAATCGTTGCGGAAATCAAAGCAAGCGATAAAAAGTACAAGCACGAAAATATCTCCACAAAGTCATGTCCTGACTGCGGGAAACCGATGCTTGAGGTGAATGGCAAGAAAGGCAAGATGCTTGTCTGCCAAGACCGTGAATGCGGCCACCGAAAAAATGTATCGCGTGTCACTAATGCACGCTGTCCGCAATGTAAAAAGAAATTGGAACTCCGCGGTGAAGGAGAAGGTCAAATTTTCACATGCAAATGCGGCTACCGAGAAAAGCTGTCCGCTTTTGAAGCAAGACGTAAGAAAGAGTCCCGTGGTAAAGTAGACAAACGTACTGTTCAGAAGTATTTAAAACAGCAGGAAAAAGAAGCAGAACCGATTAACAATCCATTTGCGGATTTACTGAAGGGATTAAAATTAGAGGATAAATAAACATCCGCTCTGCAATAAACAAGAGCCTTGTTATATATGATATAACAAGGCTCTTAAAATTGTTTAAAATCTATTTTTTGTTTTTCAAATGCTTACTTGATTGCAAAGTAGACAGTTTTCATGTCTTCAAATTCGGTCCCGTCACTTCCTTCCGGGTATGTCTTCGCTTCGATCAGATAGTCTTTAAAACCTTTCACCATCACAAAGTAGGCACGTAGTTGGTACGTATTGCCCGGCATAAATGTCTTCTCTCTGTCTCCGGGACTAAGCAGTTTTTCAGCTACCCCTAAACCTATATAGGAAGCACCGCCATCACCAGTTGGAACTCCGCCGCCCTCGATGCTACGGGCAGAAAAGCTAATATTAATGCCGGTAACACCGCCATGCTCCGATACCGGAAATTCTTTAGGGACAGCAACTTCATAGTCAATAACGTTTATTTCGAGGTCATCAGGCAAGTTCAAAGCTTCTTTAGTGACTGCATCGAAATCGTAGCCTTCCGCATTGTTTTCATCAAGCGCTTTCTGTACATGCGCGGCGTCTTCACTTTCGCTGGTGATTTTATTAAGTTTTACATAAACAGGATGGTACTTTCTATCTTCTGTAGAATAGATATTTGCTTTCATATATGTACCAAAAGGCAGCGGTTTATTAGGGTCTTGTGCTTCCGTAAAATCTACTGCGTTTGATACGTCGGCAGGTGTTTCTGCTTTTTCATCAGCTGCAGGTTCTTCATCAGCTGCTGCTTTTTCACCTTCATCAGCTGCTGTATCTTCACTATTTTGTTTTTCGGTCTCGCTCTTTTTTTTCGTTTGTTTTTCAGCTGCGTCTTCCTTTGGAGCTGCGGTATCGTTACTGCAGCCTGCCAATACTCCCAAAATTACAATGAAGCTAAAACATGCAAGTAATACGTTTTTCATCGTTCTCCTCCTATGGTCTTGTTTTTCTCAGCATTAACTTGGTGCAAATGAACTTGATTTGAATAATCAGTAAATTTATTATACAAAAAATTACCAAAAAACTAAAACTATAAGCTGATAAGAATATTAATTGTTCTTACTAATTGAGGATTTGCTCTAATATAAAGGTCGGGGTTGCAATACCAGCCTGCGAAAATGAAAACGGCTGTCAGGTTATAATAGAATCTGCATGGGACGGAAGCCTCCGGGCTATTCCCGTCACGAATAAGAATTATTTTAGGAGGCCGATAATGGCGAAAGGAAAAACGAATGCGATGAGGCTGCTCGATCGCGAGAAAATACCATATAAAATGCTGGCATATGATTCGTTGGATGGAAAAATTGACGGAATTTCGGTTGCCGCCAAAATTGGGCGGGGACCTGAGTCCGTCTACAAAACGATTGTGACACAAGGTGTCAGTAAGACGATTTATGTGTTCATTATCCCGGTGTCTGCGGAACTTCAACTGAAGAAAGCGGCTGCCGCAGCCGGGGAGAAGAAACTGGAGATGCTCCCCGTTAAGGATTTGCTCAAATATACAGGCTATGTCAGGGGAGGCTGCTCTCCGCTCGGAATGACGAAGAAATATAAAACATTCATACAGGAGGATGCGAAGTCTCTTCCTGCCATGATTGTGAGCGGGGGGAAAGTCGGGGTGCAGATTGAGATTGAACCATTGCTGCTGGCAAAAGCGGCAGATGCTGCATTCAGATCGGTCATTTCCTGATGGGAATTCTATACCTGTAACAGGGCATACACCCATCCAGGAACCCTCTCATATACTATCGAGACTTCAATCGTAAAGGAGTGCTTGTTTGATGGAGAAGGTATTGCGTTACTTTGCCGGAGGAAATACAGCACGGGGCTTCCACAGTCTATATGATACGAATCTGGCCGATCTAAAGAAATTGTTCATCTTAAAAGGAAAATCGACAATCACCAAATCCACCATCATCAGCGAAATCGGAGAATCGTTCGGGGACAAGGGGTTTCGTCTCGAGTATTTCCACAATGCCCTTCATCCGGCGTTGCCTGAAGGAGTCATCATCAGGGAAATCGGAGTGGGAATCGTCGATGGGGGATACCCGCGTAAAATAATGCCGAAATTGAGTCAAACCGAAGTACGATACATCGATTTGAGTGCTGTTCATAGAGACAGTTTGAGTGAAGCTGAGGAAGTGTTAATCGAGGAACGGAGTGAACAGATCGGTTTACTGATCCAGCAAGCCCATGAAGCGTTTAAGGCGGCGCTGCACATACATGATGAGTGGGAAGCAATCTATATTGATCAAATGGATTTCGATAAAGCGGATGAGATGGCAGAAAAGATGATAAATGATTTACTGGGAACGAAGCATAGAGACCGTCAATCTCATGTATATCATCGATATCTTGGTGCCGCGACGCCTGAAGGAGCTTTCGACTTTGTGCCGGTCCTGACGGAAACAATCCAAAACAGGTATTTCATTAAAGGGCGTCCTGGTTCGGGGAAATCCACTATGCTGAAGAAGCTTGCCGCAGAATCCGAAAAAAGAGGCTTTGATACGGAAATCTATCATTGTGGTTTTGATCCGCACAGTCTTGATATGGTAATCGTCAGGGAATTGGGTACCGCTTTTTTCGACAGTACAGCACCCCATGAGTACTACCCGTCGCGGGAGGGTGACGCCATATTGGATGTGTATGAGCATTGTATTCAATCAGGTACGGATGAAGTATATGAAGAGGAAATTAAACATATCGCCCGCCGGTACAGACAAAAGATGGATGCTGCTACTGCTCTTCTCGCAAAAGCGAAGGAGTTGGACGATATAAATGAAAAGGTATTCGCCATCCATTCAAATGCACATGCCCTTGCGTTTGCGAAGAAAAGGATCTTGTCAGGATGCTGATTTTTTCAATGAACACAAAAAAAGCCCAATCGGGCTCTTTTTGTGTTTGATCAAAAGATCAGATGTGCTACTCCCACAATAATCGGAAGTGTGATGACGGTTCTTAATAAGAAAATGACCACAAGGTCCTTAAAGTTAACCGGAATCTTCGAGCCGAGCAATAATCCGCCGACTTCTGACATGTAGATCAATTGGGTTACAGAAAGACATGCGATGATGAAACGTGTCATTTCACTTGCGATATCGGTCGCCAGTACGGACGGTATGAACATGTCCGCAAATCCGATCAATATTGTCTCGGAAGCGGCCGCTGCCTCCGGTACTTGCATCCATTCAAGAATTGGAATGAAAGGAGTACCGATCCACTGGAAGAATGGTGTGTAAGTTGCTATCATTAAAGCAATTGTTCCCATTGCCATTACGATCGGGGCTACACCCATCCACATATCCAGTACATTTCTTATTCCATCAACGAAAAATGCTTTGATATCCTTTGATTTCTCCGCACGTTCCGCAGCCTGTTTAAGCCCCCAGGAAAATACGTTATACCCGCTTGGGACAGATTCATCTTTGTTTTGGCCATTATCGACATGGAAAGTATCTTCTTTTCGGGATAATGGCGGAATCCTTGGCATAATGATCGCAGCAACTACACCGCAGAGCAGAACAGTCAAATAGAAAGGAATAAACATATGGCTTAAGTTGACCTGCGAAATAATTGCCAGACTGAAAGTGATTGAAACAACTGAGAATGTGGTACCGATGACTGCCGCTTCACGTTTTGTATAGAAGCCTTCTTCATATTGTTTACTTGTCAGCAGGACACCGATCGTCCCATCTCCGAGCCATGAAGCCGCACAGTCCACGGACGAACGTCCGGGAAGCTTGAATAAAGGGCGCATGATTTTGGAGAAGATGGAGCTGAAGAATTCGAGAAGCCCAAAGTTCAGCAATAACGGAAGCAGTATTCCCGCAAACAAAAAGACAGAGAACAGAATCGGCAATAGATCGAATAGGAGCATGCCTCCTGTATCACCGGACCAAACTTGTTCAGGTCCCCATTTCATAAGGGCCATTACCGCAAAGACGGCACCTAATATTCTTGCGATGGTCCATACGGTATTCGGTTTCAGTAAGGAAATCAAAAATGGACTTTTTTCTACAAATGATATGTTAATTGTTTTGGCTAAGATGGTTAAAACGGCCGTCAGCACAATCAACACTGTCATGATATAAGGAATGCTCTCGCCGAGCATATCCTGGAAGCCTCCCGACAGGATGGCGATAGGTATTGTTATTTCTCCTTGATAGCTGATCGGAATCATGAATAAGAATAATCCGATTAATGAAGGAATCAAAAATAGAAGTATGGATGATTTTGTTTTGTTCATTGTGTTCTCCTTTTAGCATTTGTTGCCTGCGTTAATATATATTCATTTTAATGTATAATAATTAAAAAATCCATTACTTTGTTCCTAGGTGATTAAAAAAATATAAATGTTTAAAATATTTTCTATATAATACCCGGTTCAAGAAAAAACAAACCCGGATAAAAT
>JAZNGP010000090.1:0-58712 GCA_045576475.1 Bacillus sp. (in: firmicutes)
TGAGCCAGGATCAAACTCTCCAAAAAGTGTTTGACTTGCTCATGTTTTAAAACTTGTGTTCCGGTCAATGCCGAAACGTTTGTTTAGAATTAACGTTGACGTTTTGTTTTGTTTAGTTTTCAATGAACGATTGTTGTTTTCAGCAACTCTTATATAATACCAAGTTACTCTGTTGTTGTCAACAAGTTTTTTTATTATGTCCTGCTGACTTTTATTATTATATAGACAGATCTCAAGTATTGCAATACCTTAACTTAAAGTTAGAATATTTAATTTAATCTTGCCCAAAAGCAGCTCCGCTCAGCCTGCCGCATCTAATTTTCCGGTCCCTGCGCTAAGACTTAAAGACTTATTCCACTCTCTCTATATAAATATCTCTGCGCTTGCTTAAATCCAATAATTCTCCTTCGTCCTCCATATATAGGATTGGACTAGAGGGATAATTATTGTTCATGGCTACAACCTTTCCTTTTAAGCCGTTAGATAATACTAAGTTAGAACCGATTCTGATACTGACGTTCTTCTTAAATAAAGCTTTCATCACCTCTAAATCGAATTTCCCGAAATCTTCCCGAAACATCATTTCAAATACTTTATATCTTGACTGCCTCTTTCTGTAGACCCTTTCCGATATCATGGCATGATAAACATCCGCTGCAGCAACAATTCTCGAGAAAATGTGGAGATTTGTCCCCTCATCACCCCTTGGATAACCAGATCCATCTAATCTTTCATGGTGCTGAAGGATGGCCAGCAATGCACCTTTTTGCAATAAGATATTCTCTTTGAGCAGCTGATAACCATATATGGGATGTTTTTTTATTTCCTGAGATTCTTCATAGGTCAGTGACGTTTTCTTCTCTGTAATCGTTTGTGGAATCTTCACCATTCCGACATCACATAAACAACCGGCCAGTGCCGCCTGAATAATATCTCCTTCATCTAATCCTATCTGTTTCCCGAGGAAGCCGCTGATGATGCCGGTTGATATCGCATGATGATACAGATAATCTTCCTTTGTTGAATAATGCTCTAACGAGAAAATATCTTTTTCTCCATTAAGTGACTTAAAAAGGACCGGAAGGAATAGATTTCTGATTTCGACAGAATCGACTGCCTTGCCTGATTGCCACCCTTTATATAAGTATTTATAAGTTTGGACGGCCTCAAGATACATGGCGGCTAATGATGTATTGTCTTCCCCGGAAATACTATCTTCTTCTATTTTTACTGGCGGATTGAATTGCTTTCCATTTACTTTGATTTCTTCCACATGGACTTCTTTGATCAAGAATTGTTCCAATATATGTATACACTCGCTTGTAATGATCGTTTTTGCATACATGATCGGATGATTCGATTTACTGTATACATCGCTGGATAGTATACAGCCTTCTTCTAAATATTCGATGCGGATCCGCAAGTTTCCCACTCCTTTGATGTCGGCATTATCAATCATAATAATAATCTATTCCACCTTCCAAAACTAGGTAAAAAGAAAAATTCTTCCAAATTAAAAACCTCCCGCTCTTTTTCCTTAGCGGGAGGTTCCTTCTTACTCTTCTTCTTTTTCTATTTGTTCGATTTCAGGATTTTCAACCGCAGATTCTTCTGATGTTTCCTCTTCGGCCTCTTCATCTTTGTCGACGATCGCCACAGTGGATACAAACTCATTATCATTGTCGCCCAAACGGATCAACTTGACTCCTTGAGTGTTTCTGCTTGTTTGCGATATCGTGCTTACATCCATACGGATGATGACGCCGGCAGCGGTGATCACCATAAGATCTTCTACTCCGGTGACTGTTTTAATGGCAACCAATGAACCTGTCTTATCAGTGATATTGCAAGTTTTGATTCCTTTACCGCCTCGGCTTTGGATTCTATATTCCTTCTCATTGGTACGTTTTCCGTAGCCATTGTTCGTGACGACCAGAATTTCTTCCTCTGCATTCAGCAATTCCATTCCAATTACTTCATCTCCGTCACGCAGGGTAATTCCCTTCACTCCCGTCGCGGTACGTCCCATTGTCCGTACATCCGATTCAGGGAATCGGATCATCATCCCGTTCATTGTTCCGATGATGATATCTTTATTTCCGTCGGTCAGTTTGACAGAGATTAGCTCGTCCCCTTCCTTCAATCCTAGTGCGATCAATCCATTATTGCGGATATTCGCGAATGAAGTTAATGGTGAACGTTTAGAGATACCAAATTTGGTTGTGAAGAACAAATATTTGTCTTCTTCAAACTTGCTGACTGGAATGATGGCATTTACCCACTCACCTTGCTCTACTTCCAGCAAGTTAATGATCGGGATACCTTTAGCGGTACGGCCGTATTCCGGAATCTCATAGCCTTTCTTTCTGTAAACTTTCCCTTTGTTGGTGAAGTAAAGGATTGTATCATGCGTACTCGTGGAAACCAGATGCTCAACGAAATCATCTTCATTTGTTCCCATTCCCTGTATGCCTCGTCCTCCTCTTTTTTGACTCTTGTAAGTGGAGCTCGGCAGTCGTTTGATATATCCTTTATGCGTCAATGTGATGACGATATTTTCTTCAGGGATCAAATCTTCATCTTCAATGCTTTCAAGTCCCGTCATGACGATTTCGGTCCTTCTTTCATCGTTGAAGCGCTCTTTGATTTCGAGCAGCTCTTCGCGGATGATTTCGAGGATCTTATCATCATCACTCAGAACGGCTTTCAGGCTGTTGATTAATTCGACCAAGCTTTGATACTCGTTTTCGATTTTTTCCCTCTCGAGTCCGGTCAGACGCTGCAGACGCATATCGAGAATGGCCTGTGCTTGCTTTTCTGATAGAGAGAACTGATTCATCAATCCTTCTTTTGCAATATCCGTCGTTTGCGAGCCGCGGATCAAGGAAATGATTGCATCCAGATGATCCAGGGCGATACGCAATCCTTCCAAGATATGCGCCCTTGCTTCCGCCTTGCGAAGTTCGAATTCCGTCCTTCTGCGAATTACGACTTTCTGATGATCTAAGTAATGGATTAAACATTCTTTCAGATTCAGAACTTTCGGCTGTCCCGCTACTAAGGCAAGCAGATTGATCCCGAAGCTTGTCTGCAATGCCGTATGTTTATATAAATTATTCAATAGGACATTCGCATTGGCATCACGTCTTAATTCCATGACGATTCGCATACCATTACGGTCGGATTCATCCCGTAAGTCTGTTATGCCTTCAATTTTCTTATCGCGTGCAAGTTCAGCAATTTTCTCTACCAATTTAGCTTTATTGACTTGGTAAGGAATTTCCTTGACGATGATGCTTTGCTTGCCGTTTGCTTTTTCCTCTATTTCTACTCGGGCACGTAATGTAATGGAACCTCTTCCTGTTTGATAGGCTTTACGGATTCCGCTTCTTCCCAGTATCAACCCTGCGGTCGGGAAATCCGGACCAGGAATGAATTCCATCAATTCATCAATGGTTATATCAGGGTTTTTGCTGACCTCCAGCACACCATCGATTACTTCTCCAAGCTGATGCGGAGGAATGTTGGTGGCCATTCCGACTGCGATCCCTGAGGAACCATTCACCAATAAGTTTGGAAATCTTGCTGGCAATATGACCGGCTCTTTCTCTTCCCCGTCATAGTTATCCTGATAATCGATTGTGTCTTTATTGATATCCCTGACTAATTCCATGGAAATCTTGGACATGCGTGCCTCGGTGTAACGCATAGCCGCCGCCGCATCCCCATCGATTGATCCGAAGTTTCCGTGCCCATTCACAAGCATATATCTAAAGTTGAAATCTTGAGCCATCCGGACCATTGTGAAGTAAACTGCAGAGTCACCGTGCGGATGGTATTTCCCGATGACATCCCCGACGATACGGGCAGATTTCTTGTATGGCTTATCCGCAGTGATCCCTAAGTCATTCATGGCATATAATATACGTCTGTGTACCGGTTTTAAACCGTCTCTAACATCAGGCAGAGCTCTCGAAACAATAACACTCATAGAATAATCCAGAAAAGACGTACGCATTTCCTGGCTTATATTAATCTCTGTCACTCTAGATTCCGACATGGAGAGAACCTCCTTTGCAAACATTTGCTTTTGTTTTTTTCGGTGCTATGTAAAAGACAGGATAGATGTTGATGTCTATCCTGCTTTTTCTATATATCTAAATTTTTCACGTATACAGCATTTTCTTCAATGAAATTCCTGCGCGGTTCCACTTTGTCACCCATAAGGATTTCAAATGTCTCATCCGCTTCAACTGCATCCTTGAGTGTCACTTGGAGCAATGTCCTGTTTTCAGGGTCCATCGTCGTTTCCCATAGCTGCTCAGGGTTCATTTCACCAAGCCCTTTATACCGCTGCATATTTGGACGCGGTGTTTCTGGAAGTGTGCTGAGTACTTCTTCTAATTGTTTATCATTATAGGCATACTCGATGCGTTTGCCTTGAGAGATTTTATACAAAGGCGGCTGGGCGATATATACATATCCATGCTCGATGACATTCTTCATATAGCGGTAGAAGAATGTCAGCAGTAATGTCCGGATATGTGCGCCGTCGACATCGGCATCCGTCATAATGACAATTTTATGATAACGGGCTTTCGAGATATCGAAGTCTTCACCAATACCTGTGCCGAGTGCCGTGATGATGGTCCTGATTTCTTCATTTGACAAGATCCTGTCCAATCTGGCTTTCTCGACATTCAGGATTTTTCCTCGAAGTGGCAGAATGGCTTGGAAGTGTCTGTCGCGCCCTTGCTTGGCAGACCCGCCCGCTGAGTCACCCTCAACGATGTATATTTCACTGATGGAAGCATCTTTTGAGGAACAATCCGCAAGTTTTCCTGGAAGACTGGATACTTCCAATGCTGATTTCCTTCTTGTCAGTTCACGCGCTTTCTTTGCTGCCATTCTTGCACGGGCAGCCATCAGACCTTTCTCCACGATCTTTCTTCCGACAGATGGGTTCTCAAGCATGAACTGCTCGAGTTTCTCTGAAAGGATGGAATCCGTGATCGTCCTCACTTCCGAGTTGCCGAGCTTCGTCTTCGTCTGTCCTTCAAATTGCGGGTCAGGATGCTTGACGGAAATAATTCCTGTCAATCCTTCCCTCACATCGTCCCCGCTTAGGTTCGTATCATTTTCTTTGATCAAGCCCTGTTTACGGGCATAATCATTTATGACCCTTGTCAAGGCCGATTTGAAACCAGCTTCATGGGTACCGCCTTCATGGGTAGGAATATTATTCGCAAAGGAAAGAATACTGCTTGTATAGCCGTCATTATATTGAAGAGCCACTTCGATTGTAATGCCATCCCTCTCGCCCATGATATAAATCGGC
The DNA here is from genome assembly GCA_045576475.1 of Bacillus sp. (in: firmicutes). Taxonomy (GTDB): domain Bacteria; phylum Bacillota; class Bacilli; order Bacillales; family DSM-1321; genus Bacillus_AD. The sequence continues at coordinate 5,339 of JAZNGP010000090.1, forward strand.
TCTTCATGAAGTGCCTCTTTATTTCGGTTCAAGTGCTTCACATATGAAATGATTCCACCTTCATAGTGGTATTCCTTCCGCTTGCCTTCATCCCGTTTATCCGTAATGACAATCTTGAGATTGCGATTCAGGAAAGCAAGCTCTCTAAGACGGGTCGCTAATGTTTCGAAACTATATTCCAGTGTTTCGGTGAAAATGCTGCCGTCTGGAGTAAAATGAATGGTTGTTCCTGTTCTTTCACTCGTGCCTACGATTTTCAGATCTTCACAAGGAACGCCTTTTTCGAATTTCTGATAGTGGATGTTTCCTTCCCGATGGACGAAAACCTCCAATTCTTTCGATAAAGCATTTACTACAGATGCACCGACTCCATGAAGACCGCCGGAGACCTTGTATCCTCCGCCTCCGAACTTTCCTCCGGCATGGAGTACGGTCATGATGACTTCCACTGCAGGGCGTCCCATTTTTTCATGAATCCCTACCGGTATTCCGCGCCCATTGTCTATGACAGTGATACTATTATCTTCCTCGATCACAACCTCGATCGTGTCGCAGAATCCAGCCAATGCTTCATCGATACTATTGTCGACAATTTCCCATACTAAATGATGCAAGCCTTTTTCACTGGTGGATCCGATATACATGCCAGGTCGTTTTCGAACAGCCTCAAGACCCTCAAGCACTTGTATCTGATTCTCATCGTAGCTTTCGACTTTTTCTGATTTTTGTTCCATGGTCAAATTGTATCACCTGCACTTTTCATATAAGTTCTTGCTATAAAGATAATCATCTATATCATCATTCCATCCTTCAGAATAGGCCCGGGATGAAACTATTTCGCTCGTTTCGATAGAGTAGAAGCCGATAATGGGGAAAAATAGACCTGATCGGTCGTGACAACCAAAGATTTATATTCTTCGCGGCTTATTCGTTCGCCGTGCATTCCCACGAATTCCTGCATGATCTCCGATTGTTGGAGCAGATGACCATCCAATATAGCAATCAAATCTCTGGAGCGAATTGCTATTTCCCCGCCAATATCGATATACATGACTACACCTCTATCTGATTTGCTTCATTTTTCCTTGGACCACTTTAAAGGTGGCTGCTTCATTCAATGTAGCATGATCGATCCCTTCGACACTGGTCGTCGTGACAAATGTCTGGACTTTCCCTTGTATGGTGTTCAACAGATGGGATTGTCTATAATCATCCAATTCTGATAGAACATCATCCAAAAGTAATATAGGATATTCGCCGATCTCCGAGTGGATCAGCTCGATTTCTGCAAGTTTCAGGGATAACGCGGTAGTTCTTTGCTGTCCTTGTGACCCAAAGGTCTGGACATCCCGGCCATTCACGAAAAAGAGCAGATCATCACGGTGAGGTCCGAATAATGTGATACCTCTATCAATTTCTCTTTGTTTAATTTTATCGAATTTTTCTTTGTATACTTCAACCATTTTCGACAAACTCATGGATTCTAATACATCTGCTGATGGCTTATATTTGATTTGCAGTGTCTCCAGATCCCTTGATATTCCTTTATGGATCGGCTCCGCCCAGTTTTGGAGCAGCGCGAGGAATTGGAATCTTTTTTCCAGTATCTTGACCGCATATTCTATGAATTGATCGGTCAATACTTCAAGCATATCCAAATTGCCTTGTTTTTTCACTTGAAGCATTTTTAGGAAATGATTCCTCTGCTGGAGGATTTTCTGGTACTGACTATAATCATACAAATATAAAGGCGATACCTGGCCAATCTCCATGTCCAGGAAACGCCGTCTTAACTGAGGGCTGCCTTTCACCAGATTCAGGTCCTCTGGCGCGAACATCACTACATTCATATTGCCGACATATTGGCTCAGCTTTTGTTGCTCCATATGATTTACTTTGGCTTTCTTGCCTTTTTTCGAAATTTGTATTTCGATCGGTATGGAAGTAGTGCGTTTTTTTACTCTACCCTCTATTTTAGCATATTCTTCATCCCAGCGAATAAGATCTTTATCATTGGAGGTCCTATGGGACTTGGCCATGGCCAATACATAGATAGATTCCATGATATTCGTCTTTCCTTGGGCATTTTCGCCAAGGATGACGTTTACTTTATTTTCGAAATCCATTTGCTGGTTTTCATAGTTTCGGTAATTCTTCACCTGAAGCGATTCAATAAACATATCTATGTCCCTTACTCGGAACCGGAAATGATATATTTTCCCGCATCCGGGATCTCGACAATATCCCCGTTACGGAGTTTTCTGCCGCGGCGGACATCCAATTCCCCGTTGATGAAAATATCATGTTCACTTAAATACCATTTTGCCATTCCGCCGCTGTCTATGATATCGGCAATCTTCAAGAACTGACCAAGCGTGATATATTCTGTTGATATGGAAACTTTATTCATCATTTCAACACTCTTTCTTTATTATCTCTAATACTTTATTTTACTAAAACACAGCTGAATACACAAAGAAAACTATTAAATCATCCTATCTTTTTCGAAAGAAAGCAGTTGCTTAATCCCTTTTAGTATGCATCGAATGATTCGATCTATAAGTAACGATTCAGCTGTTTTTTCAGGAGAATTGCAATGCCCCTTAAAAAAAGCTGCTAGTCGGTGCTAACAGCTTTCTGTCGATTAATATGTTCTTACTGGCAGGATCAGTTGCAGCATTGTATCATCATTCTGCGCTTTGATGACGAATGGTCTCATCGCACCAGTAAAGCTTATCACAATATCTGTGCCTTCGAGTGCTCTTAATGCATCCATCATGAACTTAGCATTGAAGGAGATCTTCAATTCTTCTCCAGTAATTGTTTCGGTTTGTACTTCTTCAACGACTTTTCCTATCTCAGGTATGTTGGAGAAGATTTCGACTCCGGTATTCCCCATCGTCGATAATTTGACGATATTGTTTTTTCCTTCTCCCAATAAAGACGCACGGACAATGGATTGAAGGAAATCTTTCGTGTTCAAGACAATATCTGTTTTGCTTTCGGATGGAATCAGTCTGGACGTGTCCGGATAATTTCCTTCAAGCAGTCTTGAGAAGAAAAGAAGATGTTTCGTCTTGAACAAAACTTGGTTGTTCGTTATAACGATCTCCACTAAGTTGTTGCTGTCATCCAAAATCTTGCTCAGCTCAGTCAGGCTTTTTCCTGGAATCACTACATTATAGCTTTCTGTCGTGTTTGATTGGACTTTCGCTTTCCGTAAAGATAGACGATGACTATCTGTTGCAGTACAGATGATTTCTCCATTTTCGATTTTCCAGTTCACGCCTGTCAGAATAGGTCTTGTTTCAGAAGATGAAACGGCATATACAGTTTGTCGGATCAATGTTTTCAATAAATCGGTAGGGATACTGATAATATTGTCTTCTTCCACTTGCGGCAGCTGTGGATATTCTTCTGAATCAAGGCCGTTCAGATTGAATTCGGCTTTCCCGGAACGAATAATGGTCTGGAACCCGTTTTCCACTGAAATCTCCACTTCATCCATAGGCAGTTTTTTGACGATTTCATTGAAGAATTTTGCTTGGAGCACCACACTTCCAGGCTGCTTGACTTCGAGCAGCTCATTTCCTTCTTCTTCTGCTGGAATGAAAGATTCAATGGATATGTCAGAGTCGCTTCCTGTTAAGGTGACACCATTGTAAGCCGCAGTGATTTTGATTCCTGTCAGGATTGGAATAGTCGTTCTGGAAGCTACCGCTTTCATCACATCTTGTACACTTTCCAATAGCTTGTCTCTTTGAATTGTAAATTTCATAAGAACCCTCCTCTTATTTGAAAACCTTATAAGTCTTTTTTTAAAAAAAAGTAGTAACAGTAGTAATAGGGGCTGTGAATATGTGGATAACCCAATTATAGTTAAGGAAAAACAGTCTATCCACATGTGGACAGACTGTGCATAAGTGAGGCTGTGTTATCAACAGTATTCAGTTGCCGTCAAACTTTGAGTCGATCATTGATTTCTTTGACATGCTGCTGAAGCTGCGGATCAATTTTGATCATATTTGATATTTTTTCGTGGGCATGGATGACCGTAGTATGGTCTCTTCCTCCAAATTCTTCCCCGATTTTAGGCAGAGAGGAATCCGTTAATTCCCTTGATAAGTACATTGCGACTTGTCTTGGGAAGGCCACTGTCTTTGTCCGTTTCTTCGCTTTAAAGTCTTCCAGTTTCACACTGAATTGTTCCCCCACTGCTTTTTGAATATCCTGTATCGTAATGATTTTCGGTTTGGAGCTTGGGATGATGTCTTTCAGTGCTTCAGCTGCGACATCCGCATTGATATCTTTATTGATGAGGGAAGAATATGCCACTACACGGATGAGTGCCCCTTCAAGTTCCCTGATATTTGAATCGATTTGATTTGCTATATATAGCATGACTTCATTCGGAATGTCCAACCCATCCGCTTTTGCTTTCTTGCGCAGGATGGCAATTCGTGTTTCCAAATCAGGAGGGGTGATATCGGTGATGAGTCCCCACTCGAATCTGGAACGAAGTCTGTCCTCCAATGTCGGTATCTCCTTCGGCGGACGGTCACTGGAAATAACAATCTGCTTGCTTTCCTCGTGAAGTGTATTGAAAGTATGGAAGAATTCCTCCTGTGTAGACTCTTTTCCTGCTAAGAACTGAATGTCATCAATGAGCAAGACGTCCACACTTCTATATTTATTACGAAATTCCACTGCTTTATTGTCCCTGATGGAATTGATGAATTCATTCGTGAATTTTTCCGATGACAGGTAAACAACCTTTGCAGAAGGGTTATGTTCCAGAACATAGTGCCCGATCGCATGCATCAAATGTGTTTTCCCCAGTCCTACTCCTCCATATATGAAAAGCGGGTTATACGCTTTTGCGGGTGCTTCGGCAACGGCCAAAGAAGCTGCATGCGCAAAACGGTTTCCGGACCCGATCACGAATGTATCAAAATTATTTTTTTTGTTCAGCATATGCTGCGGAAATTCATTCTGGTCGTTATCGTTCGTGTTTTTCTTTTTCTCCGGAGGCTGAACAAGTCCGCCATCCGCATTTTGCTGGTTTTGGGGAATGATGAATTTAACCATCAATTCTTCCCCGATGACATCATACAAAACTGAGGAGATAAGCTGCGTATACCTGCCTTCAAGCCAATCCCTGGCAAATTCATTGGGCGCAGTGATTGTCAATGTATCTTCTTTCAAAGAGAAGGCTTTTGTTGATTTCAGCCATGTTTCGTAGCTGGGCTTACTTACTTTCTTCTCCATATGGCTTAATACCTGGTCCCATAGAGCATCGATATTATCCAAATGTATCCCTCCTTTTGTCTTTTTTGTCTTTCGTTAAAATAAACCATTTGATCAGACATCATTCGTCTTATTCAAACATAAGTCGCTCTAATAATTGCGGGTATAAAATACGTAAAAAAGCATAACCTATACATAGAACAGTAGGTCAGCTGAAAGATTGCTTTTTTATAAAAGTGCATGTCGATCTTGTGGATAAACATATAATAAGAATAAAATAGGTTTTCGACATAATCACCTATATGTGGACAAGTTCATACACACAGCTGTATATAACTATCCACAAGTTATCCACAGACTGTGTATAAAGAATTACCTAAGAAAAGTTATCAAGAGTGAAAACACAAATATAATATCAAAAAACAGCAGGAGTTGCAATGTTTTTTATTAGTTATCCACATTAAGCACTGTTGGGGAAAAATAATTATCAACAAGGAACGAATATGTTAAAAACTTGTCTAAAAGTGTTGTGGATAATAAAAATGTGTCGAAAAAATTATCCACAGCGGTTGGGGACACAGTTGAAAGCTGCTTTTTAGGCAGCATTTTGTTGTGTTGATCATTCTTCCTCTTTCTGTGTGATTTGATATCGTCCATAAGAACCGATCGCATATGAAAGAGAAGTATTCAAAAGTAAGAGTTGACTTTTTCGAGGGGCGTCTATACAATTATAAAGACTGTCTTTAACAGCAATCCTCAGGGAGGTGTAATAGAGTGAAAAGAACATATCAACCAAATAAGCGTAAACACAGTAAAGTTCACGGTTTTCGTGCGCGTATGAGCACTAAAAACGGACGCAGAGTGTTAGCTGCACGTCGTCGTAAAGGAAGAAAAGTATTATCTGCATAGGCCACTGAAAAATCTCAGTGGTCTTTTTTCAGGATAAAATTTAAAAATCTGTCTTCAATCTCTTCCGGCTCAAAAGAGTTAGGGAAAGGTGAGTAACATGAAAAAGAAATTTCGTATCAAAAAGAATGAAGAATTTCAGGAAGTTTTTAAAAAAGGGCAGTCATTCGCAAACAGACAGTTCGTCATCTATATATTGGAGAAGGCAGACCAGGATCATTTCAGGATCGGTCTGTCAGTCAGCAAGAAAATCGGTAATGCCGTAACGAGGAATCAGATCAAACGATATATCAGACAATCTTTCCTGGAACTTCAGGATGATGTTTCCAAAGGAAAAGATTATATCATCATTGCGCGTAAACCAGCATCTGAAATGAATTTTCAAGAAGTGAAAAGCAGCTTGATGCATGCGTTGAGAAGAGGAAATGCATTAAAAGGCGTTTATTTGAAGAAAAAAGGTAAATAATTTCTGTATACCCATTCGGTTTTCAGAAATGGTAAAATACAAACTGTATATGAATCACCTTTTACACCTTTTAATTTCATATATGTTACATAGTTATTGATATGACTATTGAAGTTTAGGAAGCAATAAGGAGGAAATGACGTTTGAAAAAGCGATTATTGCTCATCGTTGGTCTTATGCTTACACTGACTGTCCTTACAGGATGTACCGAGATCAATGTACCGATTGACAGCAGCAGCGAAGGTTTCTGGAACAAATACATTGTATATCCATTATCTTTGCTAATTACTACTGTATCCCATCTTCTTGGAAATAGTTTCGGCTTGGGGATCATCATTGTAACTATTTTGATTCGTTTGCTCATCCTTCCATTGATGATCAAACAAACAAGAAGCACAAAGGCAATGCAGGCGATTCAACCAGAAATGCAAAAGCTGAAAGAGAAATATGCATCAAAAGATGCTGCGACTCAACAGAAATTGCAGCAGGAAACAATGGCTCTATTCCAAAAACACGGAGTGAATCCATTGGCTGGATGTCTTCCTTTGCTGGTCCAAATGCCGATTTTGATCGGATTCTACCATGCGATCATGCGGACGGAAGAAATTAGTCAATACAGTTTCCTATGGTTCGACCTTGGGGACAAGGATCCGTACTACATCCTTCCGTTGATTGCGGGTGTAACGACTTTCATTCAGCAAAAAATGATGATGGCAGGACAAGAAAACAATCCGCAAATGGCAATGATGCTTTGGCTTATGCCGATCATGATTGTCGTATTCGCAGTAAGTTTCCCAGCAGCGCTGTCTCTATACTGGGTAGTCGGGAACTTATTCATGATCGTCCAAACTTATTTCATTAAAGGACCATCCCTGAAAACAGAAAAGGCCGATGGTAAAGCGGGAGGAGCCAAAAAGTGAGAGAATTGACTGCTACTGGACAGAATGTCGACGCAGCAGTGGAATCAGCTTTAGCTCAACTGAAAACAACTAGAGACCGCGTAGAAATACAAATACTGGATGAAGGTAAGAAAGGGTTCTTCGGACTTTTTGGAGCAAGAGAAGCATCTGTGAGAGTAATTGTCCAAGTGGATCCGGCAGAAGAAGCAGAAAATTATCTGCGGAAAGTCTGTACGGAGATGGGGGTTACTTCCTTGAATATCGAAACCAGCAAAGAAGGCAGGAATGTAACATTCCAGCTTTCCGGCGATAAAATGGCTTTACTGATCGGTAAAAGGGGACAAACACTCAATTCTTTGCAATATTTGACTCAGCTGGCAGCAAACCGGAACAGCAAGCAGTATGTCACTGTTTTGCTTGATGCGGAAGAGTACCGCCAAAGAAGGAACGAGACGCTTATGCAGCTGGCAGAGAAAATGGCTCAAAAAGCAATCAAGAGCGGCAAAGAAGTAGCACTGGAACCAATGCCTTCTTACGAGCGAAAAGTGATTCATACTGCTTTGATGAAACATAAGCAAATTGAGACTTATTCCAATGGAACAGAACCATATCGTCATTTAGTAATTAAACCTAAAAATGCAAAAGCTTTTTCCGGTTAACCCGGAAAAAGCCTTTTTTTATGCATGGTTACTTCAAAAACAAGAAGCAAATCAATACTCCGTTTAACAGTGTTTTTTCAGAAAAATAGAAGCTGTGGATAAATGCTTATGCGGAAAGTCAATGGTAATAATGGATAGATTGTTATTCACATGTGGATAAGTTACAATAGGCGAGAGGATGTCGAATTTCCACAGTGCAAAACTGTTTTTCATAAATAGACTATGGTAATATATTTATTTAGGGCTTTTTTCTTACAGTCAGTGACATGACTTTTTCATATAGAGCATTTTTCAAAAAATCGAAGTAGAGGTGACGAAATGGAATTTGAAACAATTGCTGCTATTTCTACGCCAATGGGGGAAGGAGCGATCGCTATCGTTCGTTTGTCCGGCAGCGAGGCTTTTTCCATTGTCGATAAAATATATAAAGCACCAAACGATAAGAGGCTTTCGGATGCAGCCTCACATACGATTCATTACGGACACCTGATTGAACCGGGGACAGAAAATGTCATCGAAGAAGTCATGGTTTCCGTCATGAGGGGACCACGTACGTTCACAAGAGAAGATGTAGTGGAGATCAATTGTCATGGAGGCCTTGTTTCCGTGAAGAAGGTCCTTTCGCTTGTCCTTGCCAATGGCGCGAGACTTGCAGAGCCGGGTGAGTTCACAAAAAGGGCTTTCTTGAACGGGAGGATTGATCTATCCCAAGCGGAAGCGGTCATGGACTTGATCCGTGCGAAGACAGATCGTGCAATGAATGTCGCACTGAACCAGATGGGTGGAAGACTTTCCGGGCTGATCGGGAAACTGCGCCAGGAAATTTTGGAGATACTTGCCCATATAGAAGTGAATATCGATTATCCGGAATATGATGATGTTGAAGAAATGACTCATCATATGCTGATCGATAAAGCGTTGTATGTGAAGAAAGAGCTTCAGCTTCTTCTTCAGACAGCAGAACAGGGAAAAATATTGAGGGAAGGTCTATCAACAGTCATTATCGGGAGACCGAATGTAGGGAAATCCTCCCTCCTTAATAGTTTTGTCCAGGAAAATAAAGCAATCGTCACAGATATACCGGGAACAACCCGTGATGTGATTGAAGAGTATGTAAATGTTCGCGGAGTACCGCTTCGTCTGTTGGATACGGCGGGTATCCGGGAAACGGAAGATATCGTGGAAAGAATCGGGGTGGAGAAATCCAGAGCGGTTCTGAAAGAAGCGGACCTTATTTTGATGGTGCTGAATTATGCGGAAGAACTGACTATTGAAGATGAGCATCTCTTCGAAGCGGTCAAAGGGATGGACAAGATCATCATCGTCAACAAGACCGATTTAAAACAGCGAATCGACTTGACACAAGTGGAGAAGCTTGCAGAAGGTTCCCCGATCATCACGACTTCCCTTTTGGAAGATAAGGGAATAGATGAGCTGGAGGAAGCGATTGCCGGACTCTTTTTCGAAGGCCAGCTTGAAGCGGGCGATCTCACTTATTTAAGCAACACAAGGCATATCAACTTGATCGGTCAAGCGTTGAATGCCATGAATGATGCAATCCAGGCGATTGAAGAGGACGTGCCGATTGACCTTGTACAAATTGATTTGACGAAATCATGGGAGCTTCTTGGTGAAATTGTCGGCGATACTGTTCAAGAGAGTTTAATCGACCAGTTATTTTCACAGTTCTGTTTAGGGAAATAAATAATTTAAGGAGGAAGAAACATATGTCATACGAAGCAGGTAATTATGATGTAATCGTCATCGGTGCAGGCCATGCCGGCTGTGAAGCCGGATTGGCCTCTGCGCGTATAGGTGCCAAGACATTGATGCTTACCATTAACTTGGATATGGTTGCATTCATGCCCTGCAATCCGTCCGTCGGGGGGCCGGCTAAAGGGATTGTCGTCCGTGAAATAGATGCCCTTGGCGGTGAAATGGGCAGAAATATAGATAAGACTCATATTCAAATGAGGATGCTCAATACAGGAAAAGGTCCGGCTGTCCGTGCTTTGAGGGCACAGGCTGATAAATTTTCCTATCAACTTGAGATGAAGCATACGATTGAAAAGCAAGAAAACCTTTCTTTGATTCAAGGAATGGTGGAACAGCTGATCATCGAGGATGGCGTATGTAAAGGAGTCATCACACAAAGCGGTGCGATTTACAGAGCCAAAAGTGTTGTCATCACTACAGGTACTTTCTTAAGAGGAGAAATTATCCTCGGAGAACTTAAATATTCCAGCGGTCCGAATAATCAACAGCCTTCCATCCGTTTGTCCGAGCATCTCGAAGAGCTTGGATTTGATTTGGTGCGCTTCAAAACAGGAACGCCTCCACGTGTGAACGGCGATACGATTGATTACAACGCGACGGAAATCCAGCCTGGGGACGATGTGCCGAGGGCGTTTTCATATGAAACAACGAAATATATCACTGATCAGCTGCCATGCTGGCTGACATACACCAGTCTGGAGACACATCAAATCATTGATGAGAATCTCCATCGTTCACCAATGTATTCCGGTATGATTAAAGGAACGGGTCCTCGATACTGCCCATCGATTGAAGATAAGGTAGTCCGCTTCAATGACAAGCCAAGACACCAAATCTTCCTTGAGCCGGAGGGCAGAAACACGAAAGAAGTGTATGTGCAAGGATTGTCCACAAGCCTTCCGGAAGATGTTCAGAAGAGAATGCTCAGGTCCATCCCGGGTCTTGAGGAAGCTCAGCTAATGAGGGCCGGTTATGCGATTGAATATGATGCAATCGTTCCTACACAGCTATGGCCGACATTAGAGACGAAGAAAATTGAGCACTTGTATACGGCTGGTCAAATCAACGGGACATCCGGATACGAGGAAGCTGCCGGTCAAGGTCTGATGGCCGGGATCAACGCAGCAAGGAAAGCGCTTGGCAAGGAAGAAGTCATCTTGAGCCGCTCCGATGCATATATCGGTGTGTTGATCGATGATCTTGTCACAAAAGGAACGAATGAACCATACCGCTTGCTGACTTCACGTGCGGAATACCGCTTATTGCTTCGTCATGACAATGCCGACCTCAGACTTACGGATATCGGTGCTGCGATCGGATTGATCAGCGAGGAGCGTCATGAAGCCTTCAAGGCGAAGAGAGAAAGCATTGAAGATGAAATCAAAAGATTGAAATCCAATATCCTAAAGCCTACGGAAGAACTCCAGAAAATGATCGTGGAAGCCGGAGGCAGTGAACTGAAGGATGGTATCCGCGCATCCGATCTGCTGAAACGGACGGAAATGGATTACAGCCATATCGATCAAGCATTCCCTTCAGATTCCGACTTGACGGATGATGTGAAGGAACAAGTCGAAATACAGATTAAGTATGAAGGGTACATCGAGAAGTCCCTGCAGCAAGTAGAAAAACTAAAGAAAATGGAAGACAAAAAGATTCCTGAGAACATCGACTATGATGCGATCAACAGTCTGGCCACAGAAGCAAGGCAGAAACTGAAAGAAGTCAGACCGCTCACGATGGCCCAGGCTTCAAGAATATCAGGTGTGAACCCTGCCGATGTATCCATTTTGCTTGTATATCTTGAGCAAGGAAGAATCGCGAAAGTAAATTAACGATGAATGAGGGAAAGCCATGACCGAACAACAATTCATACAAGCCTTGGAGGAGAAAGGGATTTCCCTTTCCCCTTGGCAAATAGAACAATTCAGCATTTATTACAAGACATTGGTTGAGTGGAATGAAAAAATGAATCTGACGGCAATCACTGACCAAGAAGAAGTGTATTTGAAGCATTTTTATGATTCGATATCAGCCGCTTTCTTCTTTGATTTTACAAAAGTGGACAGTATTTGTGATGTGGGGGCCGGTGCCGGATTTCCGAGTATCCCTTTAAAGATATGCTTCCCTCACCTTTCTGTTTCTATTGTGGATTCTTTAAATAAAAGAATTTCGTTTTTACATCACTTGGCGGATGTATTAAAATTAGAAGATACAGCTTTTTATCATGACCGTGCAGAAACATTCGGGAAGAGCGTGGATCATCGGGAACAATATGATCTGGTGACAGCGCGGGCAGTAGCCAGAATGTCTGTATTATCAGAATTATGTCTGCCTCTTGTGAAGATGGATGGTTATTTTCTCGCAATGAAAGCAAGCAGTGCTCAAGAAGAAATGGATATAGCCAAAAAAGCCATCACTGTTTGCGGCGGAAAAACGGAAAAAATCGATAAAATGACCTTGCCTGAGGAAGAAAGTGAACGGAATATCATCCGAATCCGTAAGATTAAAGCAACTCCAAAGAAATATCCTCGGAAACCTGGTACACCCGGCAAACAACCGATCGAGTAATCGAGCGGGTTTGTTTCACGTGGAACGGTAAGCATGGGAAGGAATTTGTATGTTTTTGTCGCATGAAAATTAAAGGAACTTGTCATTTCAATAAAGAATTATGTTATGTATGAAGGGAGTTTCTAAAAGGTGGTGTTAGGGATATGAAGCATCCTTTTGCACGGTTTTTCAGTGTGGGCGAGAAAGAAGACCGGCACATAGAAGATCATACAGAAGATGTAAAAGTCAACAGTGAAGAAATACAAAAAATTGCTATTACTGACATTGTCCCAAACCGTTTTCAGCCGAGAACGGTCTTTAACGAAGATAAAATTTCGGAATTGGCCCAAACGATACATACGCATGGAATCATCCAGCCGATTGTTGTGCGCGAATATGAACATGGCCGCTATGAAATCATTGCAGGGGAACGCCGGTTCAGGGCAATTCAGAAGCTAGGCTGGGATACCGCTCCTGTACTTGTAAAGAATTACAATGATACGGAAACGGCATCCGTTGCATTAATTGAAAACCTCCAGCGGGAAGAACTGTCTTCCATCGAAGAAGCAATGGCGTACAGTAAATTACTCGAGCTGCATGAACTGACCCAGGAAGCACTGGCGCAAAGGCTCGGAATCGGACAATCGACAGTAGCGAATAAATTGCGGTTATTGAAGCTGCCGGAAGCTGTTCAAATGGAAGTGATGAGCAAATCGATCACGGAGCGTCATGCAAGGGCGCTTATCCCTTTGAAGAACGAAGAGAAGCAATTATTGCTATTGAAGGAGATTCTCGAAAAGAACCTGAATGTAAAGCAAACGGAAGACCGTGTGGATAAGCTGCTGTCCACTGAAGAGAAGAAACCGAAACCTAGGAGAAAAGCCTTCAGTAAAGACATGCGTATAGCTGTGAATACAATCAGACAGTCCTTGAGCATGGTGAGTGATAATGGAATCGATCTCGATGCGGAAGAAGAAGAACATGAAGATTATTATCAATTCACCATTAAGATTCCTAAGAAAAAAAGCAAATAGCAATCATTCCAATCGTTTCACAGGAATCTGTTTATCATCAATTCAATAGAGCTGGAACCACATAGAAGGAGCTAAATAGGTCTTAAGAACCGAGCTCCTTTATTTATGTCCTGGTGAAGCATCTTCTCCCCTTCGCTTGTCACTCATTTTTCCTATGCCGATTAAAATAAAGTATTTTTTGAAAAATACATGCTCATTTCATGTTAGAATAAATTTACGTGTATTTGACTAATGGAAAATAAACTTTGATTTGTTGAATCAGACTGTCTTATGATGATTTCTATATAGACGGATGTTCTTTTTAAACGAAGAAATCAGCTATTCGCAAAAAGAACAGCTGATCATGAAATCAAAGAGAATAGAGCTTTTATTTTATGAAGGAGTAAGGTAGGTGACATCGTGGGAAAAATTATATCAGTAGCCAATCAAAAAGGCGGAGTGGGGAAAACAACAACATCTGTGAATTTGGCTGCCTGTCTTGCCTACATAGGCAAAAGGGTTTTGTTGGTCGATACGGATCCTCAAGGGAATGCGACCTCAGGGATTGGTGTAGAAAAAGCTGATGTCGATCAGTGTATTTATGATGTTCTGGTGGATGATGTAGAAGCAAGTGATGTAATATTAACCGCGAAAGTGGAGAATCTGGATATCATACCTGCGACCATCCAACTGGCCGGAGCGGAAATAGAGCTCGTACCGACTATTTCAAGAGAAGTGCGGCTTAAACGGGCTTTGGAGAAGATTAAAGACAATTATGATTATATCATTATCGACTGCCCTCCTTCTTTGGGACTGTTGACCATAAATGCCCTGACTGCATCAGATGCGGTGATCATCCCTGTTCAATGCGAGTACTATGCACTTGAAGGGCTGAGCCAATTATTGAATACAGTGCGGCTTGTGCAGAAACATTTAAATGAAGACCTGAAAATAGAAGGTGTTTTACTGACAATGCTTGATGCACGGACGAACCTTGGTATCCAAGTTATCGAAGAAGTGAAGAAATATTTTCAGGATAAAGTATACCGGACGATTATTCCAAGAAATGTCCGATTAAGTGAAGCGCCAAGTCATGGTGAACCGATTATCATTTATGATGTTAAATCACGCGGAGCGGAAGTTTATTTAGATTTGGCAAAGGAAGTGGAGTCAAATGGCTAAAGGTTTAGGAAAAGGAATTAATGCCCTTTTCACAAGTTTGGAAGCCGGCAAGGAAGATGCGATTCAGGAAATTTCCGTTCAAGAAATCAGGCCCAACCCATATCAACCGCGAAAGGTATTCACACAGACGGCGTTAGAGGAATTGAGAGATTCTATCGTACAGCATGGCATCCTTCAGCCGATCATCGTGAAGAAGAGTTTGAAAGGATACGAAATCGTAGCAGGTGAACGTCGTTTCAGAGCGGCCAAAATGGCGGATATGAAGAAAGTTCCGGTCGTCATACGGGATTTGACGAACCAGCAAATGATGGAACTGGCTGTCCTTGAAAACCTGCAGCGTGAGGATCTTACGCCAATCGAAGAAGCGGAAGCCTACCAGACATTGTTGGACAAACTGGATATCACGCAAGAAGAATTGGCAAAAAGACTAGGGAAAAGCAGACCTCATGTGACAAACCATATCCGTTTATTGAGTCTCCCGAAAGAAATTCAGAAGCTCATTTCTGAAGGGAAAATCTCAATGGGACATGGAAGGGCACTTTTGGGCTTGAAGAAGAAACAGCTTATTCCTGCAATCGTGGAAAAAATCCTTAAAGAAGGCTGGAATGTACGGCAGCTGGAACTATATATTCAGCAGTTGAACGAGAATGTTCCACGTGAAACAGAGAAAAAAACGGTAAAAAAAGACGTGTTCATTGAAGAACAAGAATCTTTATTACGTGAACGTCTTGGAACAACCGTTACGATCAAGCAAAGGAAAAGAAAAGGAAAAATCGAAATTGAATTCTTTTCTCCGGATGATTTGAACAGAATACTTGAGTTACTGGATAAATAAACCATCCTTGGAGGGTGGTTTATTTATTGTCTTATACATTTACGGCGGGATCCGCGATCAAGTGGCTTTCTCCTGATCAAATGTCCAATCGGTACTTTTATGGAAACCCCGCTCAACAAGCAGTGAACGGCTCGTTAATTCAATACTCTCCGCAATGGTTTTTGCCATATTCCAAACGAGACTCAATCTTGTGTTTTGCAGAACATAAAATTCCATAAAACCACTGACATTCACAATGCCTGTTATATGGATATTCCCTACTTCAGGAAGATCCTTATGTACACCAGCGCCAGGTTTCAATGGATGAGGATGGATTTGGACGGTGCCTACGCTTTTAGTTCTCCCGAGACATGCATCCACTGCGATGATGAACGGGTTGGAATGCTCCAAATGGACCAAATTGATTTTCTCTTCAAGATTCACGGCGTGAACAGGGTCCTCCAGTGTTCCATAGATAGAGAAAGTATTATTCTCCTTTTCGGAAAGGAATGTTCCGACAAGCGGTCCCAATGAATCACCTGTGGAACGATCGGTTCCGACGCAGACAACCACAATCGTATCCGGTTTGTTGACGGGCAGATGGGGTAAAAGATTGATGGAAATTTGCTCAGAGGCATCACTGGCATTGAAGGCGATTTGATCTGGATTTCTGCTTGCACCAAAAAACAGGCGGTTAGAGGACAATACTCTTCACTCCTTTGATGTTTTAGTAACAGTATTGGGAATTTAAGAAAGATATATACATGGGGATATATAACGTGGGAAAGGTTACTAATTGATTTGACTAGTTTTTCGCCGACGGTTTCTGTTAATATAATTGGAAACCTAACAAACATATACCCCTTCCAATTTTAGGAAAACGTATAAATAAATACTATTGAAAGGTGTTCTAAGTCTTGGAATACACTAAGAAAATATTAAACAAGTATTATGAACTTCTATTCAACGAAGATCTTTGGATTGGTCTTACTGATGTAATCGTCAAGATTGCTTTGATCGTGATTATTGCCGGGATCATCGTGAAGATTGTAAAGAAAGTCATTACAAACATCTTTTTATTGAGGGCAAAAACTCCCCTCCGTGTTTCGGAGAGAAGAGAAACAACCATGTTGAAGCTGCTCCAAAACGTAGCTTCCTATTTCATTTATTTCATCGCGCTGACAATTATTCTGGAGACGTTGAGCTTCGATGTAAAAGGGTTGATCGCCGGAGCCGGGATTGTCGGTCTTGCTGTCGGTTTTGGTGCCCAGAGCTTGGTGAAGGATGTCATCACAGGATTCTTCATCGTCTTTGAAGATCAATTCTCTGTTGGGGATTATGTGAGGATCGGTCAAGTGGAAGGAACTGTCGAGGAAATAGGACTAAGAACGACGAAAATCAAGCATTTCACAGGAGAACTTCATATCATTCCGAACGGCAATATTTTGGAGGTGACCAATTTCTCCATCCATAACAGCGTAGCTGTAGTCGACTTGGGGATTGCGTATGAAGGCGATATCGACAAAGCGGAAAGAGTCATTCAACAGTTCTTGGAGGAAATGCCGGCCAGATATGAAGAGCTAATCGGAACACCGCAATTGCTTGGTGTACAGAGCTTGGCCCCTTCGGAGGTTGTATTAAGAATCACCGCCGAAACGCTTCCGATGCAGCATTTCTTCATTGCCCGTGAACTGAGGAAAGAATTGAAGCAGTTACTGGACGCGAATGGCATTGAAATACCGTTCCCGCGCATGGTAATGTATAATCGTAATGATATGGGCAGTCAAACTCAAGGATCAGGGCAGTCGTAGGAGGTACCAAAAATGGACGCGAAGGAATTTGGTCTGAACGATATTGTGGAAATGAAAAAGCCGCATCCTTGTGGAGCGAATAAATGGAAAGTCATACGTCTCGGCATGGATATCCGCATCAAGTGCGAAGGTTGCGGACATAGCGTGCTTATCCCGCGTAAGGAATTCACGCGGAAAATGAAAAAGATTTTAGTGAAGCATGATGAATAGTCATGCTTTTCTTTTTGATTGACTGCAGGAATGTGCATCTTGTCTACCCCTTCAAGCTTCTTATGATACTTGTCTTTTTATCAGGTAGTATCTATAATTGGGGAAGGTTTATAGATTGAACAGCAGTTTGATATATATAGGAATCCGGATTTACTGAACTCCCGAATACGGGCAGAGTCAGTCCGGTTTAATTAGAGGAGTGAAGTATTTCATGGCATTAACAGCTGGAATCGTTGGATTGCCGAACGTAGGTAAATCAACTTTATTTAATGCAATCACCCAAGCAGGTGCCGAATCTGCGAACTATCCGTTCTGTACGATCGACCCGAACGTTGGTATTGTGGAAGTGCCGGATCAACGGCTGCAGAAACTGACTGAACTGGTTCAGCCTAAGAAAACAGTCCCGACAACTTTCGAATTCACGGATATCGCCGGTATCGTCAAAGGGGCAAGTAAAGGTGAAGGATTAGGGAATAAATTCTTGTCCCATATCCGTCAAGTGGATGCAATCTGTCAAGTTGTCCGTTGTTTTGAAGATGAGAATATTACGCATGTTGCGGGGAAAGTGGACCCGATCGAAGATATCGAGGTCATTAACCTGGAACTGATTCTTGCGGATCTGGAATCCGTGGATAAGCGTATTGCCCGTGTAGCTAAGATGGCTAAACAGAAAGACAAAGAAGCCATGTTTGAGCATGAAATTCTTGTCCGTCTGAAAGAAGCATTCGAGAATGAGCAGCCGGCACGTACGGTCGAATTCACTGAAGAAGAAATGCGCGTCGTCAAAATGATGCATCTGCTTACAATTAAGCCTGTTCTTTATGTGGCGAACGTCAGTGAAGATGATGTAGCAGATCCATCAAGCAATCCCCATGTACAGAAGGTTCGCGAATTTGCGGAGAAAGATAATGCGGAAGTGATTGTGGTCTGCGCCAAAATCGAATCTGAAATCGCTGAATTGGATGGAGAAGAAAAAGAGATGTTCTTAAGCGAGCTTGGAATTCCGGAATCCGGACTTGATCAGTTGATCCGTGCCGCTTACAGCCTGCTGGGGTTAGCAACATACTTCACTGCAGGTGTGCAGGAGGTGCGTGCA
The DNA here is from genome assembly GCA_045576475.1 of Bacillus sp. (in: firmicutes). GTDB lineage: Bacteria > Bacillota > Bacilli > Bacillales > DSM-1321 > Bacillus_AD. The sequence continues at coordinate 23,968 of JAZNGP010000090.1, forward strand.
TGGACATTCATTCATGGAATGAAAGCTCCTCAATGTGCAGGAATCATCCATTCCGATTTCGAACGCGGCTTCATCCGCGCCGAGACGGTTTCTTATGATGATTTATTGGCCGCAGGAAACATGAACGCAGCCAAAGAAGCGGGCAAGGTCCGCCTTGAAGGGAAAGAATATATCGTAAAAGATGGGGATGTAATCCATTTCCGCTTTAACGTCTGATACGATCCAAAAACAGACTTCATCCTGAAGTCTGTTTTTTTGCGCATGAAAGTGGAACCCACGTTGCAAACAAACGAACCGTGTGATATAATTTCTTCTCGTGAGTGATTAAATTTAATTGCTCCTTGCCCACAGGATGGGCCGTTTAGTCCAAAAGGAGGTGACAGTGATGAGAAAGTATGAAATTATGTACATCATCCGTCCAAATATCGAGGAAGAAGCTAAAAAAGCTTTAGTTGAGCGATTCAACACAATTCTTACTGATAATGGTGCGGAACTTACAGAAACAAAAGAGTGGGGCAAGCGTCGTCTTGCTTACGAAATCAACGATTTCCGCGACGGTTTCTACATGCTTCTTAAAGTACAAGCTGGTACTGCAGCAGTACAAGAATTCGACCGTCTTGCTAAAATCAACGAAGACATTATTCGCCACATGATTACAAAAGACGAAGCTTAATATATATTTTCACTGATTTGCCTTCGGCATTTCAGGAATTCGAAGGGAGTTGATTCTGATGATGAACCGTGTTGTTCTTGTAGGTCGTTTAACAAAAGATCCGGATTTACGTTACACACCGAATGGAGTGGGTGTTGCCACTTTCACTTTGGCTGTGAATCGAGCATTTTCGAATCAGCAAGGTGAACGGGAAGCTGACTTCATCAATTGTGTCGTTTGGCGCAAACAGGCTGAAAACGTAGCGAATTTCCTTAAGAAAGGAAGTCTGGCAGGCGTCGATGGCCGTCTCCAAACGCGTAATTATGAAGGTCAAGATGGAAAACGTGTTTATGTCACAGAAGTTGTAGCAGAAAGCGTTCAATTCTTGGAGCCTAAAAGCTCTGGCGGTGGAAGAAATGATGGCGGTTCGTTCGGAGGCGGAAACAGAGATGATTATTCATCTTATGGTCAAAACCGTCCCCAAAATCAGAATCAAAACCAACAGCAAAACGGCAACTACACTCGTGTAGATGATGATCCATTCGCGAATGGCGGTCAAACGATCGACATTTCCGATGATGATCTGCCGTTCTGATAAACGATCGGATAAATATAAAAATAGATAAAGGAGGAAAAACCAATGGCAATGGGTGGACGCAGAGGTGGACGTGCTAAACGTCGTAAAGTTTGTTTCTTTACTTCTAACGGCATTACACACATCGACTACAAAGATGTAGATCTTTTGAAAAAATTCGTTTCTGAGCGTGGTAAAATCTTACCTCGTCGTGTAACAGGAACTAGCGCTAAATACCAACGTAAATTGACAGTTGCTATCAAACGCGCTCGTACAATGGCATTACTTCCATACGTATCTGGTGAGTAATTCGTTAGTGCAAAAAACACAGCGGAGATTAATATCTCTGCTGTGTTTTTTTTTAGGCTCTGTTATCGTTTAATGTGTTTTTCTCTTGGCAGATCAAATGCTGCTCTTCGTAATATATGATTGAAGTGGAGAACGGCGACTCCTGCTTAGATTAGCGAGCAGGGTGAGACCTAAGCACGCAGGAGGAGGCTCACCGCTCGCCCCGCGGAAAGCGTCCGTTCGCAACGGAAATCAACATAGAACTTTAATAGAGCTTAAAGAATAAAAAAATTTTTCTACTCATCCCATTTCATTTTTATCAAAAAAGAAGCTGCCCGTTTTGTGTACATAGGGGAATTTGATCTATGTGTTCCCTCAGAAGCTGCATATTTATAAAAACGTATGGGTAAACTCGGTTTCTGGTGCCTGTTCGGCAGGTTTCAGACCGCAAGACGCCGGGTAATCAATGTAAACACAAGTTGAAGATTCGAAATGGGGAAAAGAAATGATGACAAAAACAAAACTGCAATGCAGAAGTGAATATGAACCTTTAAAGAAAGTGGTTGTCTGCAGGCCTGCTTATATGAGGATCTCTAATATTATAAATGAGACACAAAAGCATTATATGAAGGATAATATAAATCAAGACCTGGCGATGACACAGCATGAGCAATTCAGGAAAACAATGGGGGACCTGGGAATCGAAGTCGTGGAATTACCCGCATTCGATGCATTCCCAGAGCAGGTTTTCACACGCGACATCGGCTTTACGATCGGAAATAAATTGTTCGTTTCCGAAATGAGCTGCGACATCCGCCAAGGCGAAGAGAAGGTTCTGAAGAACTGGCTGAAGGAAAATGATATCGATTATCATGATTTGAAGAGCGGGGATATAGAGGGGGGAGATGTTGTGGTGGACAGGCATTCCGTCTATGTCGGTCTTGGAGACCGTACATCTCTGTCTTCAGTGGAAGAGCTGGCTTCCTTGCTTGAAGGCTATGAAGTGATTCCGCTTCCTTTCCAATCAAAATACCTGCACTTGGACTGTGTGTTCAATGTGCTTTCCGAGAAGGAGGCGCTTATATACTCGCCTGCTTTCATGAAGAATGAACTGGAGCTTCTGTCAAGCCGTTACGAACTGATAGAAGTGACTGAGCAAGAACAATTCACCATGGGGACGAATATCCTCAACCTCGGCAGCCGGAAGGTGCTCAGTCTGCCGATGAATAAGCAAGTGAATGAAGCGTTGAGAGAGAGAGGTTATGAGGTGGTGGAAGTGGATTTATCTGAAATCATCAAATCAGGCGGATCCTTCCGCTGCTGCTCTATGCCGCTTCTTCGCGAGGAGTAAGTATAGAAATACCTAAGGGAAAGCCGGCAGTTTCGGGAACTGCCGGCTTTCGTCATTTATTCAGCGCATTCAGCGTGGAGGGACCGGCGACACCGTCCGCTTTCAACTTCTTGCTTTTTTGGAATTTCTTCACGGCCGTCACGGTGCCGTTTCCATATACCCCGTCGATGCCATTCGGATTGAAACCGCGGGCATACAGCTTTTGCTGTAATTGTTTAACCGCCGGCCCCCTCGAGCCTTTCCTCAGGGTGATGGATGCGGCCGGCCCGCTGACAGGGACGTTTCCTGTCACTGCATAACCGTTTTTGACGGCTATGCGGTTCAACGTCAAATCGGATGTTGTGATGATGACGGGTGTACCGACAGCAACTTTGTTATATAGCCATAATACTTGGTCGTTATGCATCCGGATACAGCCGGCACTTACATATTTTCCGATGGAAGAAGGATTATTGTTTCCATGAATCGCATATGTTGTACCATAGGTGCCTCTCGCTTCAATTCCCAGCCACCGGACACCGAGCGGATTTTTCGTGCTGCCTCCGGGAATCTTCTCTTTATAATAAGGTCTATTCTTGATCTTATTGACAATTTTGAATTTCCCTTCAGGTGTAAGGGAAGACTTCCTCCCTGTTCCCACCATGAATACTTTCACAAGTTTCCCATTTTGATAATAAGCAAGTTGATTCGTTTTCTTATTGATGACAATCAATTGTTTAACAGTTGCCGCTTCCGCCTTCTGTTCCGGAAAATACATACCTGCCAGAAAGCATACCATGGCAATAAAGATAATCCCGAGCTTTTTGAACAAAGAGATCCCTCCTACGAAAAATGGTAACTGTATAATGTATGTGGTATTTCGGGAATATTACTTCCCATTTTAAAAACTATTTGAGTATTATTCGCAGGCAGAGGAATGGGCATCTTATTGATACCAATTTTGTATTGTGAAAACAGCAGGAGCTCTGAATACATAAGAAAAAAATAATGCATGTTGCCTATACATTTTATTGAATAAATATAATTTTATGGCTATAATGTATAAAAAAGTCAGAATATTAAGAAGAGGGGGAATTTAAATGAGGAAGGCAAAAGGGATTCTATCTTTATGCTTGATGGCATCGCTGGCACTTGCGGGATGCGGCTCTGCCGAGAAGAATAGCGAAGTGACAGGAGAGGCAAAGAAAACATTGCGTGTCGTGACGGATGCGGCCTATTCGCCGATGGAGTTTATGGATGGCGGGGATATAGTCGGCTTTGATATCGACGTCCTGGAAGCTGTTATGGAAGAAGCGGGTTATGAATATGAAATAGAGCATATAGGATGGGAACCTATTTTCATAGAAATGGAAAGCAAGCGTGCGGATGCGGCTATCTCTTCCATCACAATCGATGAAGATCGTCAAAAGACCTATGATTTCTCTGTTCCTTATTTCCTGTCAACCAACAAAATCCTTGTAAAAGAAGGCAGTGATATCAAAAGCGCCGAAGATCTGAAGGGCAAGAAAGTGGCTGTACAGTCCGGAACGACCGGAATGATCGTGACCGAGAAGATACTCGGCAAAAACAATAAAGACATCAAGAAGTTCGAGAGCAATACATTGGCTGTCATGGAAATGGTCCAAGGCGGAGCGGATGCGGTCGTTGCCGACAATGCGATCATTGAAGAATATGCAAAGAATAATCCGGATGAAAAATTGGTCGTGATTGAAGATAAAGCGAATTTCGATGCGGAGTTCTACGGAATCATGTTCCCGAAAGGAAGCAAGGAACTGCAGGAAGATATCGATGAGGCAATCAATGAAATTCTTGATAACGGAAAGTACGAAGAGATCTATTCCAAATGGCTGAGCGGAACTCCGGATATTGAGGCGCTGAAAGAGCAGCAAAAGTGATAGGAAGCCTGAGAGATTGCGTGCCGGAGTCAATTCGGTCACGCAATCTTTCATTCGGGAGGACAAGACATGAATTTTAACTTTGATATTATCATAGAATACGCACCGCTTTTCTGGGAAGGTACGTTATTGACGATCGGTTTGTCTCTTGCCGGTATCGCCATCGGTACAGTCCTCGGTCTTCTGATCGGGCTCGGGAAGATGATGAGGAACAAGCTTCTTGCCTTTCCTTTCGTTCTTTATGTCACATTTTTCCGGGGTACCCCGCTGTTTGTGCAGATATTATTGATTCATTTCGGGGTGGTCCCTTTAATCACGGGAACGACAGATCCGGTAATGGCGGCCATCATGGCATTATCTTTGAATGCCGCAGCTTACATAGCAGAAATATTCAGGGCAGGGATCCAATCCATCGAAACAGGGCAGATGGAGGCAGCACGCTCTCTTGGAATGAGCCACGTACAGGCGATGATTCATGTTATCCTGCCTCAAGCCATTAAGCGAATGATTCCTCCGCTCGGGAACGAGTTCATTGTCCTGATCAAGGAATCATCCATCGCAGCCGTCATAGCGGCACCGGAATTGCTGTATTGGGGAAGGGCGATGGGAGGTCAGTACGGGAAGGTTTGGGAGCCTTACTTGACCGCGGCCCTCATCTATCTGTTCCTGACATTAACGATGAGTTTCATTTTGCATCGGATTGAAAGAAGGCTGGATAAATCATGATCACTGTGGAGAATTTGAAGAAATCGTTCGGAAGCAATGAAGTATTGAAAGACATCTCTTGTGAAATCAAGCAAAGCGAAGTGGTGGTAGTCATCGGACCATCCGGCTCGGGGAAATCGACTTTCCTGCGATGCATCAATATGATTGAATCCATCTCGGGCGGCCGCGTTTATATTGACGGTGCCGATTATACAAAACCTAAGGCAGATATCAATAAACTGCGTACGAATGTGGGCATGGTCTTTCAGCAATTCAATCTTTTTCCGCATAAGTCTGTACTGGAGAACATCATGCTCTCACCGATCAAGGTGAAGAAGATCAAGCCGGCGGCGGCAAAGGAGAAAGCATTGGAACTTCTTCGGAAGGTGGGGCTTGAAGAAAAGGCTGGCGTATATCCGGATTCATTATCCGGCGGTCAGAAGCAGCGGGTTGCGATTGCCAGGGCGCTTGCGATGGAACCGAAAGCGATGCTGTTCGATGAGCCCACTTCAGCTCTTGATCCGGAGATGGTCGGGGAAGTGCTTGAAGTGATGAAGCAGCTGGCGAAGGAAGGGATGACAATGATTGTCGTCACACATGAAATGGGATTCGCGAGGGAGGTCGGCGACCGTGTACTGTTCATGGACGAAGGATATATCGTTGAAGAAAACACGCCGCAGGAACTGTTCGGGAACCCCGCTCATGAACGGACAAAGTCTTTCTTAAGTAAAGTTCTGTAGGGAAAAGCATCTGCTTTTCCCTATTCTTTTTTGATGGGGCCAGGCATATGAATGTCACAAAGGGGCTGGTGACATGAGAGGCTGGAGATACAGAAGAAGGAGAACACCATTCCATATACCAAGAAAACCGATGCGCATGCGGCATGTGCTGTTTTATTCCTTTATGCTTTTTCTGATCTTCAATTTCTTTTCCTTATGGCTGGTGGATAAATCCATCACCCCGATTATTCAGAAGGTGGCGGAAACGGAAGTGAGGAGGATTGCGACGGAAGCCATCAATGAATCGGTGATGGAGAATATCACGGAAGAAGTAGATATCAAGAAACTGATTGTCCGGCATGATGGGAGTCCGGCGACATATAGCTTCGACCCGAGGGAATACAACAGGATTTTGACGAATACGACTAAGGATATAGAAAGAAGGCTTGGTATCCATAAAGAGAAGACAGATGGAGATCGCGACCTTCAATCCATCAGGAATGGGCAGATGGAGAATATCGTCTACCGAATTCCATTAGGGGTGGCCACAAGAAATGCCCTCTTGGCGAATCTTGGTCCGGAAATCCCGGTGGAGGTTTCTCTCGTGCGCGATGTGGAGTCAAAGCTCAGGACGAAGATGACGGATGGCGGCATCAATAATACGTATATTGAGTTATATATAGACTTCGAAGTGGATATCCAAATCGTTATCCCATTTTTCACGGAAGAGACGCCAATCGTTTTCGAAGCAAAAATCGGCGATTTCTTTTATCCTGGGGAAGTGCCCAATTATTATGGCGATGGCAGAAGCATTCCTCCTCCCGCAATAGGAAATGAAACGAAGAAATAATCACAAAAAAGCGCAGGCTGCCGATTAATTGGCAGCCTTTTGTCTTTTAAGTTCAGTTGAAAATTTGTTCGGGTGAAAGCTTTCTGAAGATATTCTGCAAAGAATTCTCCGTTTGCACACCTTCGAAGCTAAGTCCCAATTGAACTGCTGTTTGTGCGACTTCCGGGCGGATCCCCGTCAATATTGTCTTCAATCCGATGAGGCGCAATGCATCAATTAATTGGAATAATTGCTGTGCGACCATTGTATCAATCATATATACCCCTGATAAATCGATGATCAATACACTTATTCCGCTGGAGACACTTTGCTCCATCGCTGAATCAATCAATGTTCTGATGCGGTCCGTATCGATGTCCCCAATGATGGGAAGAAGGCCTATTTCCGATGTGATGGAAATGACAGGAGTGCTCAGTTCATTAATCAACGAAGCCTGTGAAGCAAGACGGTCCATCAACAGATTCATGTAGTGGTATGTAAAGCTCTCCAATGTGAAATCCAGTGCCTTATTAAGCTTCTCTTCCCACTCGAACAGATCATTGATTGTTATTGGCAGATCCGTTTCTTTCGTAAAACGCTGCACAACTTCCCACATCTTTCTCCGGTAACTCTTGTTGCTTTTGATGACTTCTTCGAGTGTGGTTGTTGACTGTATCCGATCGGCAGCCGTAAAGTTTGTCCAATCGCTAAGCATCTCTTTCGACACTTGTTCCTCGACAATCAATGCATCGGCAATGTACCGGAAATATTGGCTGCTTTGATCGATCATTTTTCTTTTTGTCGTTTCAGGCGCCTCTTGTGAATAATCTGAACCTGGATCCGCGTTCTGCATGGAGAACCATTCTTCAGCAAAAGTATCACTATGTCTGACTAGGTAGTCGTGTAACGCTTGGGTGCGATTCGACATGTATAATCAACTCCTAACTATCTACTCCTATTTTTCAGTAATTTAATTAGACTGTCAAATAAAAATAATGCAAATTTACTATATTATATTATTCTCCGAACTATTGGAAAAAGAGGTTGCAACTTACTGTTTGAAAGTTCATAATAGTAAAAAAATAATTGAGTATAAACTAATGGGAGTTGTCGGAATGAAAGTTGTCAAATTTGGCGGTTCTTCATTGGCATCGGGAGAGCAGCTGCGCAAGGTCTACAGAATAGTCACCGGGGATCCGGAGAGGAAGATTGTTGTTGTTTCGGCTCCGGGAAAAAGGCATCCGGAAGACGATAAGGTAACGGATTTGCTGATTGAATGTGCGAACTCGTATTTGGAGCATGGGGAATGCGGGAGACAGGCGGAAGCACTTCTCGCAAGATACAGGAGTATTGCGGACGATCTGGACTTATCAGAATCCGTCATGGAAACGATCACAGAAGATCTATATCGAGTTCTGGAGGGAGACCGGCAGAATCCGGAGAAATATATGGATGCCGTCAAAGCAAGCGGTGAAGATAACAATGCTAAATTGATTGCGGCATATTTCCGGAGCATGGGTACGGAAGCACATTATGTGAATCCGCTTGATGCAGGGTTATTCGTCAGCGATGAGCCCGGGAATGCACAAGTATTGCCGGAATCCTATGATAATCTGCTGAAGCTTAAGGAAAGGGATGGGATCATCATCTTCCCGGGTTTCTTCGGGTATACATTGGCTGGGGAAATCGCCACTTTCTCAAGAAGCGGCTCGGATATCACAGGCTCGATTTTGGCGAACGGAACCGATGCCTGCGTGTATGAGAATTTCACGGATGTGGATGCGGTTTATTCCGTCAATCCGACTATCGTCAGAAATCCGAAGGAAATCAAGGAACTGACATACCGGGAGATGCGGGAATTATCGTATGCGGGCTTCTCCGTCTTTCATGATGAAGCACTGATTCCAGCCTTCCGTGCCGGCATTCCTGTAAACGTGAAGAATACGAATAACCCGGAAGCTCCGGGAACATTGATTGTCAATGAAAGGACCCGGGCAAACGGACCGGTCACCGGAATCGCCTCCGATAAGGGATTCTGCAGCATATATATCAGCAAATACTTAATGAATAGAGAGCTTGGTTTCGGACGGAAGCTATTGCAGATTCTTGAAGACCACGCTATCTCTTACGAACATATTCCTTCCGGTATCGATGATATTACGGTGATCATTCGGGAGAGCCAAATGACAAAAGAAAGCGAACAGCGAATCATCAACCGCATTTATGAAGAATTGCAGGCGGACAAGGTGGAAGTCGAGCATGGATTATCCATGCTGATGATTGTCGGGGAAGGGATGCGCCATAATGTCGGCACTACCGCGAGAGCCTCGAGTGCATTGGCTGCCGCGGGTATCAACATCGAAATGATCAATCAAGGCTCCTCGGAAGTGAGCATGATGTTCGGGATCAAAGCCGTTCAGGAAAAAACAGCCGTCGAAGCCTTATACAATGAGTTCTTCGTGAAAGTGGGCGTCGTCCAGACATGAACCAAAGGCTGACCTCTTAGAGGTCAGCCTTTGGTTGTTCCATAATATCCCGTCTTTGTGGTTGTCGCCGATAAGCAGGCGTTCTCCGCTTTTCTTGGATCCAGCTGCAACGGCCAGCTTGCTGTGAAAAAGATGATTGTCTTCGCAAGCTGAGCGGCCGTCTCCGCTTTTCTTATGATCCAGCTGCAGCACCCCAGCGCCTAGTGTCCTTCGCCCTCCTTCTTACGATAAGTCATCACTGAAATGCGTTCACCGGTCCAGCTTTTGTGAAACAAAAGCTGGAGACATGCGGTAGAGATAAGACAGTCCCTTACAAGAAATCCGGTTTTGATTTCTGAAAAGGGACGGCTTATATCGGAGCATGTCAGGTGAAAAGCTAGACAAATCGAATCGCTGCGCTCTTCGTGATTCCTTTATCTCGTACGGAGGGTCTCCAGGCCATACGGCGCTAAACGGGGTGCTTCCGCATTTCTTTGTCCAGCTGCGAACGCCATCGGCTCGACGTCACAAGCCAATCCTTCCAGAAGGCGAAGAGCAGCCTTCTAGCCGGCTCGTCTTGTGGTTGTCGCCGATAAACAGGCGTTCTCCGCTTTTCGTTAGAACCGTATTGTTTTGTTTTTTTCTACTATTATTCTGTCTTCCAGATGCCATTTCAGGGCTTTGGTCAGTACGCTTCTTTCGATTTTTCGGCCTATTTTTTTTAGGCGGTCCACTGAGTCTTTGTGGTCGACTCTTTTGGTGTCTTGTTCGATGATTGGTCCTTCGTCCAAGTCATTTGTGACGTAGTGACTTGTTGCGCCGATCAATTTGACGCCTCGTTCATAAGCTCTTTCATATGGACGTGCTCCTATGAATGCAGGCAGGAATGAATGGTGGATATTGATGATTTGGTTCGGAAATTCCGATACAAACTCTGATGTCAGTATTTGCATGTACCTGGCCAGCACAATCACTTCAATCTCATTTTCTTTCAAAAGCTTGATTTGTTCTTGTTCCACCTGTTTGCGGATTTCTTTGTTCGCCGGGATATAATAGAAAGGAATTCCGAGCGGTTCCACTATTTCACGCGCATTTTCATGATTGCTGACGACCATCGCCAAATCCATCATTAAATCCCCGCTTTGATATTCCCATAATAATTCAAGCAGACAATGCGGCTCTTTCGATACGAAGATGGCTGTTTTTTTCAAATGGGAGACATATCGGAAAGAGTGCTCCATGCGGAATGTATCTGCAACCGGCCGGAATGCTTCTTCCAGGTTTCTTTGAACGTCCTTCAAGTTTGGAAGTTCAAATTCCATACGCAAGAAAAACATTCCTCCATTCGGATCAGAGGTGTATTGACTCGATTCCACAATATTGGCACCTTGCTGATGTAAAAAGGTAGACACTGCGGACACGATTCCCGGCTGATCTGGACATTTGATAAGCAGTCTTACACGATTTCTGTATTGTTGCTGATGGGCTTCTATATGGTCCCTCTGCATTGTATTCATTGGCTATCGACCCTTTCCTGCAATTATTCTTTCATTATATAGGACAATAGCTAAGTTAGCTAAAAATTCACATTATTCGTAATATGAGGCTCTATGAATAACTCCCTGATTATGTTGCAGAAGTCGTCTGTTTTCATTCTTCTTCAACTGTATCACTTGAGATTAATGAATCTCTAGTTGCCGGGTTTTTATCGCCTATTTATGGCTATAAAGAAAGATACTTACATATCTCCGAATTCTCCCCGTAAGGCCGGTAAAACAAATAGAATAAATACGAAAAATCAAGTACAATAGAAGTAGAATAGAACAGACTATAGTGAAGCTGTACAACAACTAAAAATATGTATCCACTGCTTGTTATTTTGAAGAAAATATTTTTTAAAGGATAGATACTTATGACAAAGAAAATTGCTTGGGTTACCGATAGTACTGCATATATTCCAGAAGATCTGAAGAATCATCCGGATTTGTATATCGTCCCGCTGAGCATCACATTCAGCACAGGGACATATGAGGATGGTGTGGATCTGGATTCGAAACAACTTTATTACAATATCGCAAACGAGAAGGAAATTCCTAAGACTTCACAGCCTTCCGTCGGCAAATTCGCAGAGCTGTTCGAGAAATTGAAGAAAGAGTATGACTGCGCGATTGCCATCCACGTGTCTGCGGATCTGAGCGGAACGCTGTCAAGCTGCCGTGCTGGTGCGGAGATGGCTGATTTCCCTGTGGAGGTCGTCGATTCCAAAGCGATGTCCGTTGCCATCACACACCTTCTTTGGATAGGGATGGATATGGCTCAGCAAGGCATCGACTATAAGGACATCAGCACTCATCTAAGTGAAGAGGCATATAAGGTAGAGAATTATCTGCTCCTCGGAAATCTTGATCAGTTCTATAAAGGCGGAAGAATGTCAGGCACGAATTATTTATTAGGGAATCTCCTTAAGATTAAGCCGATTATCCGCATTTACGATGGTAAATTCGAATTGTTCGAGAAGGTGCGTTCTGATAAGAAAGCTGTCAAAAGAATGCTTGAGCTGTATGAAAACGCTGCAGCAAGAAGCAATATTACACGCGTATTCATCATGCACGGGAATGTGCCTGACAAAGCGGAAACATACAAAGCAGAGCTGCTTCAACGCAATCCCGAATTGGACGTCGTGGTCTGTGAGCTGACTGCCACTATTTCGGTCCATGCAGGTGAAGGCACTGTTGCATTGGCTTGGTACAATGACTTTAAACAAAGCGAAATCTGATAGTCCTAACCTTCCTCTCCAACGAATGGGGAAGGTTTTTTTTTCGCGTGATGACCTGAATACAGAGTTTGTGATATATTAACAGATAAAAACCACGCTATCTTTGTATTCCTTCATCCTATTTACTATAATGAAGAACAAATGCATAAGAGAACGAGAGAGGTTGAGAACAGTGAGTGAAAATACGCCAGTTGCTTCAAATAACTTTATCAGAACCATTGTCATGGAAGACTTGGAATCAGGAAAGCATGACACGATCGTAACACGATTCCCGCCTGAACCGAACGGGTATCTGCATATCGGGCATGCTAAGTCGATTGTCTTGAACTTCGGTCTGGCAGACGAGTTCAAAGGGAAGACGAATTTACGGTTTGATGATACCAACCCCGCGAAGGAAGACCAAGAATATGTCAACGCCATCAAAGAAGACGTGAAGTGGCTTGGTTATGATTGGGATGATTTATTCTTCGCATCCGATTATTTCGATTATATGTATGAAAAGGCAGTTTTGCTGATCAAGAAGGGCCTCGCTTACGTGGATGATTTGAACGCCGATGAAATCCGGGAATACAGAGGTACTTTGACTGAACCAGGGAAAGACAGCCCTTACCGCACACGTTCCATCGAAGAGAACTTGAAGCTGTTCACTGAAATGAAAGAAGGCAAATACGGCAACGGTGAAAAAGTACTGCGCGCCAAAATCGATATGTCATCCCCGAATATTAATTTACGCGACCCTGTCATTTATCGTATTGCACATATCTCTCACCATAACACGGGAGATAAATGGTGCATTTACCCGATGTATGCTTTCGCACATCCGCTTGAAGATGCGATTGAAGGGGTTACGCATTCCATCTGTACGCTTGAATTCGAAGACCAGCGTCCTCTATACAACTGGGTCATTGAACAATGTGAAACAGAAAGCACACCGCAGCAATACGAATTTGGCCGCCTGAACTTGACGGATACCGTCATGAGTAAAAGGAAGCTTAAGCAGCTAGTTGACGAAGGCTATGTGGATGGATGGGATGATCCCCGTATGCCGACGATTTCAGGACTGCGCCGCAGAGGATATACCGCTGAAGCCATTCGCAATTTCTGCCGGGAAATCGGTGTATCGAAAGCTTATGGAACTGTGGATATGCAAGTACTTGAGCATTTCGTCCGCGAAGACCTGAAACTGAAGGCTCCACGCACGATGGGTGTCGTGAAGCCATTGAAAGTGGTCATCACGAACTATCCGGAAGGGCAAGTAGAAATGCTTGATGCAGAAATCAATCCGGAGAACCCGGAAATGGGCATTCGCCAAATTCCGTTTTCACGTGAAATTTATATCGAACAAGAAGATTTCATGGAAAATCCGCCAAAGAAATATTTCCGTCTCTTCCCTGGGAATGAAGTACGTCTGAAGCATGCATACTTCATCAAATGCGAAGAGGTCATTAAAGATGACGAAGGAAATGTTGTGGAGCTCCGCTGCACATATGACCCTGAAACGAAGAGCGGTTCAGGTTTCACAGGACGTAAAGTGAAAGGAACGCTCCATTGGGTGGAAGCCACTCAAGCTGTTCCAGCGGAATTCCGCATCTTGAACCCTATTCTGAAATCCGAGCAGGAGGAAAACGGAGAGGAAACCAAGAAAGATTTCCTGGAGCAAATCAACCCGGATTCCCTTGAGATCCATCATGGATTCGTTGAACCGAATATGAAGGATGCAAAAGGCGGCGATAAATTCCAGTTCTTCCGTCATGGTTATTTCAATGTAGACCCTAAGCTCTCAAACGAAGAGCAGCTCGTATTCAATTTGATCGTTTCATTAAAAAGCTCATTCAAAATATAAGACAGCATGAAGATTTGAAAGACAGCTTGTTCTTTTGTTGCAACAAGCTTCTTTCCCTTTAACACAGACATCCAGACATTCATACATTTAAGTTGAAAGGCTGATCTCATTTTGAAAAAATTCATATCTAATTATAAATTGTCACTATTATTGCTGGCAGGCATTCTCATAGGGGGAGTCGCCGGTGTTGTTTTTGGTGAGGATGCATCCATTGTTAAACCATTCGGGGACTTATTCCTGAACCTGATGTTCGTCATCATCGTACCGCTTGTTTTCTTCAGTATCGCTTCTGCGATCGCGAACATGAAGGAAATGAAGCGGCTGGGCAAAATCATGGGCGGTATCGTCGTTGTATTCTTCCTGACTGCATCCATCGCTGCTGTGCTGGGAATAGTGGGGGTTACCATCTACAATCCACTTGAAAACACCGATGTAGGACCAATCAAAGAAATGCTCACTTCCGTCGAAACAGTAGAAACGATCGAAGACGTATCCTTGCTTGATCAAATCGTCAACACGGTAACGGTAACTGACTTTTCCTTATTGCTTTCGAAGAGTAATATGCTGCAGCTGATCATCTTCTCTTTCCTATTCGGACTTGCGGCTGTCTCCATCAAAGAGAAGGGAGAGCCTATAGTCGCTTTCCTGAATTCAGGTACTGCCGTTATGATGAAGATTGTCTCGTTTGTCATGTATTACGCACCGATCGGACTCGGCTGTTATTTCGCCTCCATTGTCGGAGATCTTGGTGCATCTATCCTTGAAGGCTATGCGAGGACATTTGTGCTGTATTTGGTTCTCACAGTCATTTACTTTGTCGGATTCTATACATTATATGCTTTTCTTGCCGGCGGAAAATTGGGTGTGCAGACATTCTGGAAGAATGTCCTTCCTCCATCCGTTACTGCAATTGCCACATGTTCAAGTGCAGCGAGCATCCCGGTCAATCTGGATGCAACAAGAAAAATGGGGGTTCCTGCGGATATCGCCGAAACAGTCATTCCGCTTGGAGCCAATACGCATAAAGACGGATCTGTACTTGGAGGCGTCTTCAAGATTGTCTTCCTGTTCGCCTTATTCGGTAAAGATATGACCAGCATTTCCAGTATTTTAAGCATTCTGGCTGTATCCTTCCTTGTCGGTGCCGTTATGGGAGCGATACCTGGCGGCGGAATGATCGGGGAAATGCTGATATTGACCGTCTTTGGCTTCCCGGTGGAATCCTTGCCGATTATTGCTGTCATCTCAACGATCATTGATGCTCCAGCCACTTTGCTGAACAGTACGGGCAATACTGTTTGTGCCATGATGGTCACTCGCATCGTGGAAGGAAAAGACTGGCTGAAGAAAGCTCTTTTACGTCAAGATTCCATTGCATAATTACGGTGATTAGATCAACAAGGCTGTCCATCGCATGATGGACGGCCTTTTTCAATCTAGATAATATTGACCTGATATCTGGCATCATGGCGGTTCTTCAGATAGAAATCGACCATACTAGGTACACTTTCCTTAAAATCAGGACAGTAAATATTTGCATCCGCCAAATGGGCTTGCGCCTGGCGGCAGTCAAATTCCCCTTTCCAAGTGAAGTAATCAATCGTTTCCTGTTCTATGTGGAGGAATTTCCTTATAGGTGCATAAGAAAGCGCTTTCTTACAAAGAGGCAAAGGCAAGGTGCCCTTCGGTTTCTTTTTGCATAACGCTTCTGCCAGCATTTCATAAACCTCCGTTGCCGTATAGGGATTCGGATCTGTTAGATGATATGTTTTCCCTTCCGC
The DNA here is from genome assembly GCA_045576475.1 of Bacillus sp. (in: firmicutes). Classification (GTDB taxonomy): domain Bacteria; phylum Bacillota; class Bacilli; order Bacillales; family DSM-1321; genus Bacillus_AD. The sequence continues at coordinate 39,846 of JAZNGP010000090.1, forward strand.
TTTCTTTTGAAAGGAAAGATAAGATACTGATTCAAGTATATAATCGACCGGGACAAGATTGATTGTCGTGGCAGATCTGCCCATATAGGGAATGATCGGAAAGAAGCGAATCGCATATAATGCATTCAGAAGGAAATAGGGTCCGTCGAATTTCACAGTTTCTCCGGTACGGCTGTCTCCTTTCACAATGCCGGGCCTTATAATGGTGACAGGCAGCTTTTCCTTCAACTGTTCGACCAAAAGCTCCGCTTCGAACTTCGTTTCTTCATAGAAATTCTTAAATGCGGCCGGTCTCACCAACTCTGTCTCCAGAAGAAGACCTTCTCTCTTCCCTGCGACATAGGCCGTACTGAAATAGATATAACGTTTCAAAGAAGGAAGCGTACTGACCCAGTTATTCATATTCCTCGTTCCTATGACATTGACATCGTAGGCGACATCGCGCGGCACGGCCAAATCATAAATCGCAGCCAAGTGAAACACATGGGTCACTTCCTCGAATGCCAATCCACAATCCAATTCCAACCCGTCTTTCGTGATATCACCCGTTATCACCTCGAGTAGCCCCTCACCAATCTTCAAATCCTTTTCAATGAGAGCCGCTTCTTGGCGGGCTTTCGACTCAAAAGCAGGAAGTACCAGCAAATAGACCCGTTCAAAAAACGAATCTGTTTCAATCAATTTCTTAATCAATTTTGTTGCAAGAAATCCGGGAAACCCTGTCATGAAATATACATGCTTCATACGTACCTCCTATGTATCCAACATACATCCATAATAGCAGAATTTTCTGTCATTAAAAGGGGTTTATCAAAAACATACAGTTCCAGAAGTCAAATATAAGAAATCTATCTTGAATTATGGCATACTGAATGTAGTTTCACCCATGACCACTAGTAATACGCAAAGAAATGCCGGCATGAATCAGATACTTACACGTATACTGTACATAAATGCCGAAGGATACAAAGGAGATTACTTAATGGAAGCTTGGATCATCGATTTAATAGAACAATACGGCTATTGGGGAGTCTTTCTCCTGATTGCAATCGAGAATATCTTCCCTCCCATTCCGTCTGAAGTCATCCTGACATTCAGCGGCTTCATGACGCAAAGCACGGATTTGACTATAACCGGTGTCATCATCGTTTCCACAGCAGGCTCTGTCATAGGTGCAGTCATTCTCTACGGATTCGGACTTTTAATGGATGTGGAGCGGCTTGAGAAGATAGTGGACAAGTATGGAAGATGGCTTCGTCTCACAAAAGAAGATATTCATAAAGCGGATGCCTGGTTCGATAAATACGGTATTTGGACTGTGCTGTTCTGCCGAGTCATTCCGCTGGTCAGAAGTTTGATTTCAATCCCAGCCGGGATGTCCAATATGAACTTCGGATTATTCCTGTTGTTCACCACAATGGGAACCCTCGTCTGGAACACCATCCTTGTCAATTTGGGTGCAGCTGTAGGTTCCAACTGGGACGACATCGTCGGCTATATGGACATCTTCTCCAATATCATCTATATCTTAATCGGCATTCTGCTGTTGCTTGCCCTGAACTGGTATATCAAAAAAAGAAAACAGCGTAAATGACCATATAAAGAGGTCAGCCATTATTGGCTGACCTCTTTTCTTATATTCTGAATCTTAATTGGTTGATTTGATTTGAACAGTCGCCAGTTTGACGGAATCGGCATGGAATCGGCACATAGTCCTTGTTTCCAGTGATTCATCAATAAGAGTAATGATTCCTTCCTTCCTGATCATCTCGAAGGCTTCCTCTTGTGAACCGGCCTCCACCAATTCGCTGACAGATAAGTGATCGTCCAAATAATAAGTAATTTCGTAACTATTCATTGCTCTCTCCCTTTGTATATATATTCTTTCCTCTTTCTTTCATTCCCTTCTTAGCACTAGACTAACCATTTATTTATAAAACCCAATACTGTATACGCTTACAAATTGGTCTGTCAAGAAATTGTTGATGGTAAATAATTCTCCGCCTTTTTGTGTCCACAGAATGGTGTTAAGATAAAGTGTACTTTTGTTTTTTTTTCATAAAAATGTGGCTATGTCTGCAGATTATGTTAGATTCCATCGAATTGCACTTGTATGATCTGCATACAGACTCCTTACAAAAGCCATATTATAAATACTTACACATCAGACAGCAGGAGGAACCATGGAAAAAACAGCATTAAAAGACGTTCAGGCCCTGGCCATGAAAAAACAAAAAGTCTATGACCAAAGTCTAATACGCTATATTGTCCGTGCAATGCTGGCAAGCGCATTCATCGGCTTCGGTGTCATCATAGCATTTAAATCAGGAAATTATTTTTATGCGGTAGATAACCCGATCGCTTACCCGATGGCTGCATTCACATTCGGTGCCGCAATTATTTTGATCGCATATGGCGGAGGTGACTTATTCACCGGAAATACGTTCTATTTTACATATGCCGCATTGAATAAGCAGATGCGCTGGAGTAAAGTAGGGAAAATGTGGGCAGCCACTTATGTCGGTAACTTGATCGGAGCGCTTCTATTCGCCTACTTCATTTATTTAACCGGACTATTCGAATCCAATGCCTTCCTGGCAAGTGTTGCAGAAGCAAAAATGAATGCATCCACTTCGGAACTATTCTTCCGTTCGATTCTTTGTAACTGGTTAGTATGTATGGCATTCTATATTCCGATGACCCTTAAAGGGGACGGGCCGAAACTGTTCACGATGATCTTCTTCGTGTTCGGATTCTTCATCTCCAGCTATGAGCACAGTATCGCCAACATGAGTACATTCTCGATTGCCCTTATCGGCGAACACCCTGAGACCGTTTCAGTCGCTAAAGCCATCGCCAATATCATCCCTGTAACAATCGGGAATATGATCGGCGGTGCATTGTTCATGGGTGTGCTCTACAAATGGCTCAACAGCCCTTCTTCCACTGAAGAAGATGGAGAAGATAAAGATGGTGACCGTTCAACAACGGAAGAAACACCGACAGTCGTCAATATCATAGAAACAGGTCAAAACAAATAATACAAAAGCCAGGCTTGGATGCCTGGCTTTTTTCTATTGATGATTTACTTCCCAATTGACTGTCTCGGTGTAAAAATCCGTGATATCTGCTGATTCCGGCAGGGAAATTCCCCCCTCATATAAAGGGGATTTCTGTTTCTGATCCACTACAAGGAGGCTGGTTTTTTTAAAGTTTCCATTCTCATCATGCTCATCAATAAGTATATAAAGAAGATTATCCTTCATCCTCATATCAACGATTACTTGGTTGCTCTTCCATTTTATATTCATCAAATGCCATTTGGCATTTGTCTTATCATATTTAAACAGTTCCCCATTTTCTGTTTGACGGAATAAGTTGTACGCATCTCCAAACAGTGTTTCGTAATTTTCATTTGATGCCAGTTCCGACAGCTTGCCGTCAGACAATCGGATCGCATAGTGACGCATGTCTCCGCCTTGCTTATCCAGACTGAAGATATGGGATCCAGTATAACCGATCGCATTTTCGGTATTTATATTTGCCGGAGAATAGTAACTTGGACTATAGTCGATCTGTTCAGGCACTTCTTCCTTCAGAACGGATATTGTTTTCGCTATTTTCTTTTCCTGCAAATCAATATGCATTAAAAGAATTTCTGTATGCGATGAACCAGCTCTTGATGCCGTCACATACAGGGTATGATCAGCAAACTGTACGTCACGGATGGCTACAAATTCATTATCCGACACATCCGAAAGCTGGTCAGGTGCCGTGAAAGTAAATTCTTCCTCTTTCCCATCCAACTTATCGTACACATCCACCATCAATTTCTCTTTAGTGGTACGCACTTCATCCATTTCCACATATATCAGAAAATTGTCATCTTCGTAAAAATGATCGATCGAATAGTTTTTGCCTCTCATGAAGCTTTTATAATCCGATTGCAGCTGCCTTATTTTCAGATCATCCTGTCTGCTTGCGTAATCACTGAATAAATGCCTTAAGCTCCACTCACTGTTTTCCGAATTCACTTCTACGCTATACGAAAGCCTATTATACCCTGCATTGGCAACTACCGATAACCCATCGATCAGTTCGGCATCTCCGCTCAAAGTTGAAATATTCAGTTTTTTGACCTCTTTTGCTGAACTCAAACTGACTGTATAAAAACCGGCCAAGAAAATGACGGTAATGGCTGCAAAGGCGAAACTGTATCCATATTTCTTCATTTAAATTCCTCCTCACACCCAAATTTTCTTGTTCATCAAGTAATGGCTCAACGCCAAGGATGAGACTGTCGCGATGAGCGCTGTCATAATCAGACCAAAAATCAGCTCGTTTGTATAAAGGGGAATGAATCGACCGATCAGTGCCGGAAGGAGCATCACTAAAACATAACCTGCCGTATACAGAACAGCATAACCGATCCCCTTCAACCGGTAGCTTCTTTCCAACAGAATCATTGTCGTTACGGCAATGACACCCATAATACCCATCCCATAAAAGAAGAAAAACTCAATATAATGCAGCGGTATGATTGTTTGCAGAATCCAGTCGTTATTCAGCCAGATAAGTAATTGTGTATCCGCTTTATTCGCTTCCGGCATCATCCATTGATAGATGCCGTTCAGTATTGGATAAATGGCGATTTGAAACACAAGACTCCCTAATATATAGAGCAGCAAAGAAGTAAGCTTGGCGTAATAAACAGCCATCCTGTTGAATGGAAGCAAAAGCAGCTGATAAGCAAATGTGTTCTTCCCGAACCATTCCCGATACCAAGTGAAAAACACATAAAAGCATAATGCGGCAATTGCGAATAATATCGGAATATAAAAGAGCATATTGTTCTCCGTCATCGAATACAGGGATACCTTTTCACCCAAAATGAGATGCGGCTTCATCTGCATGATATTAAATGCGAGTACCACACTTTCTACAACGAGAACGATCCCCATCATAATCAGAAACACTTTATAGAAGCGTTTCATTTCTAAGTCTGTCCACATCAAATAATTCTTCATCCGATATACACCTCCCTAAGCTTATCAATTACTGATTTGCCTTCTTCCATACGGACTCGTTCTGTATAGAAATCCTCCACAATCACTCCGTCATTCAAAATCAAGACCCGATCGAGCAAATGCTCCACCTCATCGATCTCATGTGTGGTCAATAAAATCCCTCGATCCTCGAAGAATGGCGTGGCGAACAGCTCTCTGATTTTCTCTTTCGCAAAAATGTCGACACCCGAAAACGGTTCATCCATAAGCACGAAGTCCGTATTTTGTGAAAGGCCGAGAATCAGACTCACCTTAGCGGCATTCCCTTTTGACAATTCATTGATTTTCAAGGAAGCATTCAACTCGAAGAATCGCATCAGCTCATCCGCACGACCCTGATTCCATCGAGGATAGAAATCAGACATGAATTGATAGGCTTTTCGGACGGTCATACTTGGAGGCATTGTCAAATGATCGGGAACAAAGCTGATATTATCGCTTCTTTTTTTCTTGAGGCTGACTCCATCGACCAGGATGTCACCTTTATCAAATGGCATCAATCCCAGAATGCTCTTCAAGGTTGTCGACTTTCCTGTTCCATTCACACCGATCAAACAAGTGATTTCCCCTTTCTTCACGGTGAATGAGACATCCTTCAATACTTTTTTAGACCTCATCTTCTTGGAAATAGACTTCACTTCAATCATATGTGCACCCCCTCATCCGTTTTGGTATACTTCTTTCACTGATTCGATCACTTCATCCATCGATATGGTGATCTTCTTCATCGACTCCACATATTGAATCGTTGCCTCCATGATTAAATCTTTGCGGACTTCTTTTAATATCGCTTCATCTTCCGTGATATGGCTCGGGAAATTCCGCTCTGTAACAATCAAATTCTGATCCTCCATTTCTTTATACGCTTTTTGGACTGTGTTCGGATTAATATTCAACAAAACCCCCAGCTCCCTTCGAGACGGAATTTCATCACCAGCCTCCAACTTCCCCAATGCGATCTGCTGTTTAAAATAGGTCACGACCTGAATGTAAATCGGCTCTCTGCTGTTCAATTCAAACTTCATTTTCATCTGAACCTCCTTTATGCGAGGTATGTGTACTAACGAGATCATACACTGCATGAATGTATTATTACATTAGTACACCAAGAATGTCCATATTTTTCTAAAAATTATATTTATTTACTTTTGTTAATAGTGGTTTATCAGCTTCGGGGCTCCCGCTCGCCCTGTGGAAAGCGAAGCACCTGCAGGCCTGCAACGCAAATCAGCCGTTGATCAGAAGAAAAGCCAAAGTCAATCCTTTCATAAAAAGAAATAAAGTCAAGATTACAATCAGCCGCTTTAAGGGCAGACTATTTGGTAAAATAAAGAGAGAATGTCCAAAAGGAGTAGATGCAAATGAGGAAAGAACTTGTTGATCGCTTTATTACATACGTCAAAGTGGATACACAGTCCGCATATGAAAGCAGCACATGCCCCACAACAGAAGGGCAGTGGACATTAGCTCGAATGCTTGTCGAAGAACTGAAACAAATCGGCATGAGCGAGGTCACACTTGACGAGAACGGATACGTGATGGCAACCCTGCCAAGCAATACAGAGAAAAAGCTTCCGACAATCGGTTTCCTTGCACACTTGGATACAGCGACCGATATGACCGGTGCCAACGTCAATCCGCAAATCATCGACCATTATGACGGCAAAGATATCACACTTAATAAAGAACAAAATATTATCATGTCCGTCGCAGAATTCCCGGAACTCAAAGACTATATCGGCCATTCCCTCATTACTACGGATGGGACAACATTGCTCGGAGCCGACAACAAAGCAGGAATCGCTGAGATCATGTCTGCCATGGATTACTTGATCAAGCATCCAGAAATCAAACACGGTAAGATTCGTGTCGCTTTCACACCGGATGAAGAAATCGGAAGAGGACCTCATAAATTCAATGTGGAAGCATTCGGTGCCGATTATGCGTATACGATGGATGGAGGACCGCTTGGCGAATTGCAATATGAAAGCTTCAATGCCGCGGCGGCAAAAGTAGTGTTCTCAGGCACGAATGTTCATCCAGGAACCGCGAAAGGCAAGATGGTGAATTCCGCGAAAATCGCGATGGACTTCCATAATGGACTACCTGCCGAAGAAGCTCCTGAACATACGGAAGGCTACGAAGGCTTCTATCATTTGCTGTCGATTCAAGGAGATGTGGAAGAAACAACACTCCAATACATCATCCGTGATTTTGACAAAGAAAAATTTGAAGCACGCAAAGCATTCATGGAACAGCTTGCTGCAGATATAAGAGGGAAATATGGCAAGAAAAGTGTCACACTTGAATTGAATGACCAATATTACAATATGAGAGAGAAAATCGAGCCTGTGAAGGAAATTGTCGACATCGCATACGATGCCATGAAGAAGCTGGAGATCGAGCCGATCATCCAACCGATTCGCGGCGGTACGGATGGTTCACAGCTTTCCTATATGGGATTACCGACGCCGAATGTCTTCACCGGCGGGGAAAACTATCACGGCCGCTATGAATTTATCTCCATCGATAATATGTTGAAAGCCACAAATGTGATGATTGAAATGATCAAGTTATATGAGGAAAGAGCATAAAAAGAAGAAGCCATCCGACCGGATGGCTTCTTATCTATTTTTGTAGAAAAAATTAGGTGTGATCACCCGATTATTGTACGACTTATGGAAAATATGCGTTGAAGCAGGTGAAACCGGAGGGATTAGCCAGGTCCAGTCTCCTGTCAGCTCCCTGCTGCACACACTTTCCTTTTCTTCAAACAATTTGAATTGGCTTGCCGCAGTATGGTGATCCACGAGAGAAATACCTTCCCTTTTGAACGAATGGAGCACAGCAATATTCAGTTCCACAAGCGCTTTGTCTTTCCATAGGGTGTCGTTTCGGGATGTATCGAGCCCCATCGCTTCTGCAACTGCCGGCAGGAGATGATACCTATCTTCATCAGCAAGATTCCTAGCTCCTATTTCCGTTTCCATATACCAGCCGTTGAAAGGGGCCGACATATAGGAAATCCCTCCAATTTCAAGCCTCATATCGGAGATGAAAGGAACAGCATACCATTTCGCATCCAAGTCCCGGAAGTCAAACTCCAGGTGAAGAATCGGCACCTCCATTACCAATCGGGAAGGGATCGGCATCCAAACCGGATCTTTTCCATCCATCGACAAAACAAGCGGCAAAACTTCATGGTTCTGCATGTTTCCTTTCCATCCGAGCGCTTGGCATCGCTTAGTGAAAGAAATGGAATGAGGATCTCCGACCGTTCCATTTTCCGTTTCATATCCAGCATATCGGACCAACTGATGATTCAGTATTTCTGCAGTATCCTCTTCATTCCGATGCTGTTTGAAAATAGTGATAGCCGGTCTGATCTTCCCTCCGTTATTCGCATATTCAATATGACGAAAAATTGCTTCCGACATCTTCTCTGTCGAATCGGCATTTCTGGCATCCATTACCTTCAGGCTGTTCCAGAATAATCTGCCGATACAGCGGTTGCTGTTTCTCCAAGCCATTCTCGCACCATGTTCCAGTTCGGTATATGTATGCTCATATGTACCTGTATGCAGGATGGATTCTTCTACTTCAGCCAGTCTTCCAGCTATTCGGTTCTCCAAACCGATTTCATTATAACAAGCACATATAAAGGACGACGCTTCATCAAATAAGGAATGATTCATTATTGCTCCCTTCCATTTGTCTTTCATCCCATTATCCTACTCTCTGGTCATCGAATGCCATCCATACGTTTTCACTTGGAGATAAAAAATCATGAAATAGTGAATAAATTGCAAACAAAAGACCGGCGGCAGCGCACCGGTCAATCATTCAATCCATCTCCAGCCTCATAAAGAGTGCCTCCACTTCCATCCGGTATGGATACAGGCAGTTTCCCTTGAGGTCTTTCTTCCCCGAAAATGACGGATGCTGTTGCACGGAAACTCGCTTCCGTATAACCATATTGCGCAATATAAGCATCAATTTCGGAATAAGACATGATGTCATACGGATTATGGAGCGCAACCCCTATTACAGATCCTGCCGCCAATCCCATCACTTGTTTCACCGCCATCATCTGCGGATGCGAAGGAGATCTCATTTCACTATCCATAGAATAGGTGGACATAATGATATAATCGGCTTCTTGAATCATCTGCCTGTCCTTTTCCTGTAATTGATATTGTTCATTCAGTGAAAGGATTACTGTGTTGGGATGCTTTTCCTTTATAACTTTGCCCAGATTCTCATTAAAGGTTTTTCCGATGACCAAAATCGATTCATCTTCTTTGATGGACGATAAAGGAAGCACTTTTTTATTCTTCACTAATGTGATGGACGCTTCTGCTGCTTTTGTTTCAATCGCTTTATGTGCCTTTGAGCCGACAGTCTGCAGCGCTTTGTCCGTTTTCTCCATCACCGTATCCGGCTCGGCATCCTTGATCAGCCCTTTCTTCAACTTCAGAGCCATAATCCTTGTCGCAGACTCCGTCAGCCTTTCCTCCGAGATTCTCCCATCTTTAACCGCCGTTTGAAGGGCAGGCACCAATGTATCGAGATCACTCGGCATCAGGAGTATATCCGCTCCGGCATTTATCGCCTGAATCGCTGCATCCTCTGCATCTATATGCTCCGTCAGTGCTCCCATCTGCATGCTGTCTGTAACCAAAATCCCTTCAAAACCGAGATCATCCCTAAGATAGCCATTCAGAATCTTCTCGGAAAGTGTAGCAGGAAGATATAATGTTTCTCCAGTCTTCTTGCTTACGAAGGTGGTATCATCCATTCCCGGAAAAGCGACATGTGCACTCATAAGAGCATCTGCCCCATTCTCGGAAACTGCTTTGAAAGGAGATAACTCCAACGACAATAGCTCGTCCATCGGCTTATCGACAGCCGGCAAGTCCGAATGGGAATCCATATCCGTATCCCCATGTCCCGGAAAATGCTTAGCCGCCGCAGCTACGCCTGCACTTTGAAGTCCTTTCATGAAAGAAACTCCCATCTTCGAAACATGCTCAGGATCTTCCCCAAAGGACCGAATGCCGATTACAGGATTATCGGCATTATTATTGATGTCCAGTACAGGGGCAAAGTCCATATTGATGCCGAGCGCCAACAGTTCCTCTCCGATCGCATTGGCGGTTTCTTCTGTCAACTCAGATGAACCTGCTGCTCCAAGAGCCATATTTCCAGGCATCACAGTTCCAAAAGGAAGCCGTGTCACGCTGCCTCCTTCTTGATCCGTGCCGATCAGCAAAGGATACCTTTCTGAAGCTTGTTGAAGTTGTTCTGTGAGTGAAACCGTTTGTTCAACAGAAACGAGATTCTCCCTGAACAGGACCACCCCTCCCAGATGATAATCCTTTATTTGCTTCTCCATCCTCGGTGTCAATTCTGTGATGACCTTGCCGTTTTCCGTAAGATAGTTCGGCATCAGCATTTGCCCCAACTTTTCTTCAGGTGTCATTCGGGCGACAGTTTTTGCAAGCAAACTGTATTCATCTCCTTCTTCTTTGATCAGTTCCGCCTTCACATCCTCCCCTTCCTCGGCGACTTGGACTGTAATATAATCGAGACTGCCCTCATATTCAGCGATGATTTGACTTTCTCCTGTCTCACCATGAATGGTAAGGAGGCCGTTTTCATCGATTTCAGCAACCCTTTCATCCGATGAACTCCAACTGATTCCTCCGTTGAAAAAAAATTCCCCCTCAGCTTGCAGCTTCAGCCCCTTAAGCTGTATATTGTCATCCTTCAGCATAACTTCCGCTTCCGGTACGTTCTGGTAGATGATAAATGAATCATTATTTTTCTCTATATGTTCTATTGCTTCCTTCTGCACATCTGTATCCGGCTTCTTCTCGGGTTCCTTATTTGTTTGCGGCTCTTCTTCCGAACAGCCGGAAAGGACAAGGATCACCAAAAGCAGGAGAGAAATGAATAAGCACTTATAACGTTTCATTGCTTGAACCCCTTTATTCCAGATTACTACTAATCCCGCTTTCTGAATTATACTAAACAACACGCCGTAAAAGTGTGAATTATTTAAAATATCATGCTTCAATTCAGCTGTATCAAAAGACTAGAATACTGTCAAAGCAGCTTATATTTTGATAATATGCTTCGTTTGAATATTCATAATAATACAGGTATAGTTAATTATACTGAAGCACACTTGAACAAAGGAAGTGACTCAATATGAATATCGAACAGCTCCATTACATCTGTGAAGTGGCAAAAAAGGGATCCTTATCAAGTGCGGCACATAGCTCCCATGTGACCTTATCCGCCATCAGTCAATCTATCACGACACTGGAAGCAGAACTGGGTATTCCATTATTCACCCGTGCACGCGGTGCAGGTGCAGTCCCTACCCCTGAAGGGAGAGTCATCATTCACATTGCGGCGGAAATTTTGGATAAAATCCTAGAATTGAAAGAGGAAGCAAGTTCATTCTCGAATACGCTCAGCGGTGAGCTTAGGATTGCTTCTCTGCCTGGACCTATGAACATACTTGTGAAAACTATTACAAACTTTAAGAAGGATTATCCGAATGTCAAAATAGATCTGCTTGAAAAAGGACCGAAGGATATCCTCGATGATATACGTCAAAACACAATCGATATCGGGTTGATTGTCCTGAATGAATCGGCATTGAAATTCAGTCATGACCTGGTGATGGATACTTTGTTTGAAGGAAAAATCGTGGTTGGCGCCTCCAAGAAATCTCCGCTCGCCGACCATGCAAAAATCACTCCGGAGATGATGCTGCAACAGCCTTTTGTTCTGTATGATGATGAATATATACGAGAGTTTGTTGACCGCTTTATAGAGAGATATGGAGAGATGGATATCTTATTCACCAGCAACAATAAAGAAGCGATACAACAAGTCGTTATGGATGGCAATGCCCTTACTATAGGATTGGATTACTCTTTGAAATCCCGAATGCCAGGTGTGGAAGAAAGTATGTCCATCATTGAGCTGGATATAGAGGATCCGGCCGTTGTCCGATACGGCTGGGTTCGTAAAGAAAAGAATTTCTCGACAGCCGCAAAGCGTTTCCTGAGCCGCCTGCAGTTCGAGTACAATAAATAGTAATCCATGCACAATCAAACGTTTGCAACGAAACGTCCTACCATAAGAATTTTCAGAAAAAGGTGTATACTATCATTGCGGTATTAAGTTCATCCAATACATCCAAAAGGAGCGTAATACTATGATTATCGTAACAAACCGGATCAAACTGAAAAAAGGCATGGCAGCACAATTAGCAAGTCGTTTCACGAGCGGCAGCCGTCTTGAGAAGTTCGAAGGCTTCGTGAAAGTCGAAGTCTGGAGCACACAAAACCTTCCCGATCATGATGAACTGAACGTCAATATGTATTGGGAATCCATGGACAACTTTGAAACATGGAGAAATAGCGATGACTTTAAGCAAGCACATAAGAAACCGGAACCTGGTGCCGATACATCGAACTCACCTGTATTAGGCAGTCAGCTTGTCATTTCCGAAGTCTTGGCTGTAAAAGAATAACTTGTTAAAAAGGAGCTGACGACATGCGTCAGCTCCTTTTTTCTTGATTTGCTAAACGATTATGCAGCTTTCTTCAACCGTCACACCACGCGGTTCCAGTGACGGTGCTGGGACAGTGCTTTCAGGAATGCTTCCGCGAAAACAAGGTTAGAGTCCGTACTTTGTGCAAGCAAGATTCCATCCTGCGATTCCAGACTCACTTCCATGGATTGCGGAATCGCTGCAGTAATGAACGGAACAGCATCTCCGACAGCGCCTATTGTTTTGAAATGACGATACGCATCACTCACGAATTGTTTCGCATCCGTATTTCTGATCAATTTCTTCGCGCCTCCCGGTACGAAGATGGCATCATACAAGACTGAATCGGCAGTAAGGAAGGTCTGATCAGCCTCTATCAAACGTCCATCAGCTGATGGTACCATTCCTTTATGGCTGCTGATGATTTCGGCATGGACTCCCGCTTCTCCCCACACTTTCAACGCATCATTCACTGCATTGAAATCGAAATCCTCTTCCAGCAAGAAGGCGACTTTTCTTGTCTTCGCTGTTTTGATGGTGTTCTCTTGGCTCAATGCAGGAGATTGTCCGGTTACCTTCACGGACGGACCTGCTGAAGGCACCTCCGCCCCTACCGCTTTCGCCACCTCGGAAGCCAGCGCTAAATCGATTTTGGCCAATGTATCGACGGCTTGTTGCTGCACACTCTTCCTTTTGACTTTACCGATTTCAAAACTGAATGCCTTGGTGATATGCTTCTTCTCAACAGGACTCATGCTGTTCCAAAAGAGGATCGCTTGGCTGAAGTGGTCTTTGAAACTGTCGCTTCTGGCTTGAACCTTGCGTCCTTCCACTTTCTCTTGATAATGGACATATCCTCCTTCTTCTACTGTTGCAGGTGATGGAGAATTACCGTCGATGCTATTCTTATGGTAGCTGACGGGACCTTTGTGGATTTGCATCTGATGATAGCCGTCCCTTTGATTATTATGGAATGGACAGACCGGCTGATTGATCGGGATTTGGTGGAAATTCGGACCTCCCAGACGAATCAGCTGGGTGTCTGTGTAAGAGAACAATCTACCCTGCAGTAATGGATCATTCGTGAAATCAATGCCGGGAACGACATGACCCGGGTGGAAAGCCACTTGCTCTGTCTCTGCGAATACATTATCCACATTTCTGTTTAACGTCATTTTTCCGATGATTTTCACAGGAATCTGTTCTTCCGGCCAAACTTTGGTTGGGTCGAGTATATCGAAATCGAATTTGAACTCATCCTCTTCCGCAATCAGCTGCACGCCGAATTCATATTCCGGATAATCTCCCATTTTAATTGCGTCATATAAGTCCCTTCGGTGGAAATCAGGGTCTTTACCGGCAATTTTTTGAGCTTCATCCCATTCCAGGGAGTGGACTCCAAGAACCGGCTTCCAGTGGAACTTCACGAAATGAGCTTTTCCTTCCTCATTCACTAGACGGAAGGTGTGAACACCGAATCCTTCCATCATTCGATAACTTCGGGGAATGGCCCGGTCAGACATTGCCCACATGATCATATGTGCGCTCTCTTGATTGTTCGCAAAGAAATCCCAGAAGGTATCATGTGCAGTGGATGCCTGAGGCATTTCATTATGAGGCTCTGGTTTGAAGGAATGGACCAAATCCGGGAACTTGATTGCATCTTGGATAAAGAAAACCGGAATATTATTCCCGACCAAATCATAATTCCCTTCCTCCGTATAGAATTTCGTCGCAAATCCCCTGACATCACGAACAGAGTCCGCCGATCCCTTAGATCCGGCAACTGTGGAGAAACGGACAAACACAGGAGTCTTTACGGACGGATCTTGCAGAAATTTCGCTTTCGTATATGGTGCCATGGATTCGTACAGCTCGAATTCACCATGAGCCGCATACCCCCTGGCATGGACAATTCTTTCAGGGATCCTTTCATGGTCGAAATGTGTCATCTTCTCACGGAAATGGAAATCTTCCATCAAAGTCGGACCGCGGGTTCCCGCCTTTAAGGAATGTTCGTCCTCTGAAACTTTCAACCCTTGGTTCGTCGTCAGTTTCTTGCCGCTATTATCTACACGGAATGCTTCCAGCTGTCTATCTTTTTGCTGACCATCCTTATTGCCTTTTTCCTTCATCAAGTAAATTCCTCCCAGATTAGAATTATTCTAATACTGATTTACCACTGTCGGGAAATAGTAAACAAAAAATTTCGAATGGTCCACAGATGAGTCCTGTCAGACAGCCAGTAAAGCAAAGATGGAATTTTGCATTTCATGCAAAAGCTCCTTCCAATCCCTGCCGTCCGCCAACCGGATCGTCACCGGCAGAGACTGGTCTTGATCATATCGGACCGTCCATATTCCTTTATCGGACGGAAGCAGGAATACAATATCTTCAAGCGTCATCGGTGCCTTGTCAGTATTCGAGAAAACCGAAATATTCTCCATTCGGCAACTGTTTCTTTCCAAGTCGGACACGAAAGCCAAAAAAGCCTCTTTTTCATCCAAAGTACCACCAAATGCACCGATTACTGTCCCATGCTGTTTGGGATCACGAAGCTGTTCAAATGAGGCATCATCAAGTCGGAAAGGGGGAAACAATGTGGAAGCGGCAGGAGTGAACCCCGCATAGAATCCGCTCAGCGCATGAGGAATTTCGTCCGGCTCTAAGAATGAAAAATCATGGATGACTTTATCTTCCACCAATTGCAGGAGCCACACTCCGTACGCGATATGATGCAGGAACATTACTTGCTTCCGGCTTTCATCAATCGCCCTTATGAAATAATCGGATTTTGTATACATCTCCAAAAAGGAGATCATTTCCCTGCTCAAAGGATTATGATCTTCCTCAAAAGCATTTTTGTCCCATATCCCCTTGGCGGTCAATTGTATGATGGTCGAAAGGAATACATGGCTCAATATTTCCGTATCGAGCACGATATCAGCTCCCGCCGCAAGTGTGCGCGCCTCTTCTTTATGCCCCGCTGTATGCAGTAAAACAATAAGCTCCTCCGTCGTGAATTTCATAAATGGATCCATGCACAATCCCCTTCCCTTTGTATCTATTATCATTTAAGACTTCTTTCTTCAAAAAACGCCTCTCATCCCCTGAGAAGCGCATTCTGAATCTTCCTTTATGTTCTCATCATGCCTGAAGCCAGTTTCTCATCCGTTTGCTCAAATGTATCCACGAGCTCCTGTGCATTTTTCAGATTTTCTTGCAAAACATTCTTATATACTTCCGTGAATTGTGACAGTTCTTGAATGGAGGACAATAAGCCATCCAGCGACTGCAGCTGATTCCTGCCGGATTCGCCGACATGCGGCGAAGTATTGACGGCCTGTGCCGCTGAAGATGTTTCAGTAAGAGCTTTCCTTACGGAGGCACTGACTAATTTGATTTCCGACATATAATCCGTTCCCTTCCTTTTTATAGTGCAAATTGTCTAAAGGGCAACCTTTTATTTCCCGGTCTGGAGTGTTGTCGATTCATTGATCAAGGATTGTGTATACTGCAGGACATCTTTCAGCATATCCTCCCAAACATCCTCTTGTGCCCGGAAGAATTTCAGCGGCGGATGCTTATCATGCTCGTATCTGGACATCCAGACACCGCCATCCTGTCCCTTGACAAAAGCGGTTGTGTTTACCGGTTTGACTGTAGAGTGTTTATCCTTCATGAAAACGGTGATGTTGTCTACGCTGTGATTGCATGCGGATAAGTCTTTCATGAACGTCTCGAATGATTCCTTTTCGCCCTCTGTACCCTTGAATCTTTTCACAATTTTCTTCGATTTTTTCGGTTGATGCAAAAGGTCAAATGACTTATTGTCCAAGTAAAAAGATGCGCTCTCTACAGTCTCTGAAGAAAATGCAAACCCATAGAAACCTTTCAATATCTCCGGTATTGCTTCCTCATCCATCAGATGGAATTCATGGATTTCACCATCTATCACATATTGATGCAGCCACTTGTCATAATTGACGTAATGAAGAACCAACAGGCGATCTTGGCAGAAGTCTGATATCGTGATGTAGAAGGGTGCTTCCGCAAGCATCGACAGCACCATCATCGTTTCTTCACGGACAGGATTCATTTGGAGCTGATGTTTCTCCTCATCCCATATTCCCTTCATACGTAATTGATTGACCGCCGCATCGAAAATGCCGTCCAATTCTTTCGCCTTCAAGGATTCGTATTTCCCATTCGAAACCCTGGCAGCAGCATCCCCATAATTGACCGTCGCCAACAGGACCGCTAGTTCATCTGTTGTGAAAATTGTTTTTTGCTCCAAGCTGTCCACTCCTTCTTTTATTTGAACCATCCTTTGATCCCTTTCCATGCTTTCTCAGCCGCATCTTTCACCTTATCTCCGGCTCTCGAGGAAATGCTCAATCCTCCCGCGGCTCCCGCCAGTCCTCCTATGATTCCGCCGATGACTGTCCCTGGACCAGGGGCGATGACTGAACCGATCGCTGCCCCGATTGCTGCTCCTCCTTTTGCTCCTGCCGCACTCGCACCCAGGTCAACCGCCACCCCCGTTGCAAACCGGACTGCCTTTTCATCCCCGCTTTTTCCTTGATTCTCTACTTTAGTGAATTCGGATGTGTTACCTGCGACCGTCAAAAAGTTACCAATCATAGGAAGCTTTTTGCCGATGGCGGAAATCTTGCTGTTCTGCGTAAAATCGGCCGCGGCATCAAGAATTCCATATTGGTGCCTCAAGAGATTTTGATAGTTCGACCTGACCGTCCTGAAACCATCCGACTCCAGGATTCCTCTGCCAAAATTCCGCGCATTTTGATATATATCCGAATTGGCTGCAAATCTTTGAAGTACTCCACGGTAACCTGTTACCGACGATTGGAACTTTGACTTGCTTCCCGAAAAACCGGCCCCATTTTGCCTTGTATACCAGGCTTTTAAAGCATTGCTCCATTTTGTATCCTGCATCAGTCTGTGACCCACTGTAAGGAGCCGTCCATACGACATGTATTCAGAACCTCTGGTGATATACCCGCTCAACATGGCAGTGTAGCCTAGAACCGACGCCTTCGTCTTCTGCCAAAGTTCCGTATAATACTCTCTTCTGTCATCTTCATCTAGATATTGTTCATTGGAGCCAATGTCCTTTCGCAACTCTTCATGCCACTTCTCTTTTTGGAGGTCTCCGCTTTTGTAATCCCGCATATTAAAACCGGAAGACTGCACGGCTCCTGAAAGATCCAAGACATACTGATGGAATTTATGAATGTTCTCGGCCAAAGACTCAAGCTTGTTTTTCTGCTCCAAATCGAAGTAGAAGACAGCCTGCCACGATTCAGCAGCATATTCATACCCGTTATCTACCCCCGTCTGGACTCCGGAATCATCGATCATCGGCAAAGCCACTATATCACTGACCGAGTCAATGATTCTGTTGGCAGCCTGAGTCAATTCTCTTGTTTTACCTTTTAATTTGGATAACGCTTCGAATATTTCGGTCACGATGAATGTGTCCTCCAGATAACAAGATGCATGCGTATCAACATTCACCACTCGATCGGTCATATACCTCATCATAAAGTCTTCGAATTGTCCCGTTATTTCCTTATGGAAGAGAAGCAGCGGTTTATGAGCATCCAGGAAGAAATTTCTGATCGCTTCCATTCCCGCCCCTCTCATCTCCTGATTCAAGGCGCCAATCCCTTCTATTTTCGCCGATAGGTTATCCATTTCTTTTTCCTGCGCCCTATAGAAAAGGACTGCATTGTTGACAAGGTCATTAAATGTACTGCCCTCCAATGCTGTTGTCATGCGGCGTCCTCCTTCTCCTTTTTGATTCCTGAAAAAATCTTATTCCTTGAATATTCCGAATATCATGGAGTTAGCTGCCGGCAGAAGATAAACCAACATTATGAATATTTTAATAATTACATACATAAATTCTTCCAATGTTCCTGCCGATTTCACTTCCTGCTTCACCATAGATAAATATCTTAGGGATATTCGATCAAAATTTTGTGCAAAAAGTTGCAGTTCAATCTCATTACCCAGTATTTCCTTCTGTATGTTAGTACCTTTTATCCTAGCTAATATTCAAAAAATGGTAAATCAGATAAAAGTCCCTTTTTACATGATGAAGCCAGCTTCACATTGCCTTTTACCCTTAATCATCCCCAACCATAATGAGTATTTAATCCCACTTTTCACATCCTGCATAAATGAACATATGAGTCTTATGTC
>JAZNGP010000091.1:0-48615 GCA_045576475.1 Bacillus sp. (in: firmicutes)
GTCGGTTTGCGGGTGCCGGTCGGCGGGTCGATCGTGGCGCCGCGGTCTGCCTGTCCGCACTGTAAGCATACGCTTACGGCGCGGGAGCTGATCCCGGTTGTTTCATATGCGATGCAAGGGGGGAAATGCCGGAGCTGCCAAGCCCCCATTTCTCCTCTTTATCCTATCATGGAACTGGTGACAGGAATCCTGTTCGCCATCACGCCGCTGCTTACGGGATGGGAGCCGCGCATGCTCATCGGATTTGCTTTGGTGTCGCTGATGGTGATCATCACGGTGTCCGATTTGGCGTATATGCTGATTCCCAATAAAGTGCTGCTGTTTTTTGCAGGCATTTTTTTATTTCTGCTGTTTTTCATCGATGAGATGGAATGGCTTGATTCGCTTTTCGGTTCGGCTGCCGGTTTTCTCATATTGCTCGGCATCGCTGTCCTCAGTAAAGGCGGGATGGGCGGCGGAGATATCAAGCTGTTTGCGGTAATCGGTCTCGCGCTCGGTGTGCGGCTGACATTGCTCGCGTTGTTTTTCTCCGTATTATACGGTGCGGTGATCGGTTATTCCCTCATTTTGTTCAAGCTCGCCGAGCGAAGGCAGCCGGTGCCGTTCGGTCCATTCATTGGGGCCGGTACGCTGACTTCGTACTTCTTCGGGGAAGCTTTCCTGCATTGGTATTTCGGGATTTTATACTAGCAATACAAACGATAGGGGTTTTTGCTATGCTGACACTATTCAACAGAAGCAGGAAATATGTGAATCTTGAAATCAAGGACCATGTCATCCGTTATACCGAGCTGAAGCAGGGAGCGGAAATAAACGTCATGAAGTATGGGGAATATTTTCTTCCTGACGGCATCATCCGAAACGGAATCATCGAAGATATGGAGACGCTGAAGGTCATCTTGGAACAATGTGTGGGTGAATGGCGGATCGCGAAAAGGGAAGTGTGCTTCACGGTTCCGGATAATGCCGTTGTGATGCGTAAGCTGTCCATCGAAAAAAATGTCCGTGACGAAGAAATACAAGGATATTTATATCTGCAGCTCGGAACAAGTATCCATCTTCCTTTCGAGGAACCGGTCTTCGATACGGTGACACTCGGCGAGAAAGACGGACAAAAGGAAATTCTTATGTTTGCCGCCTCGGATGATGTGGTTGACTCCTATCGGCGTCTGCTTGAAGAGTGCAAGCTCAAACCCGCTGTTGCCGACGTTTCCGCATTAGCGGTTTACAGATTGTATCATGCCCTTGACCTTTCGGAACGAAAAGGTCATCTGATGGTTCTCCAAATCGATATGCATGACGTCAATGCAAGTGTGTTCGTCGATGATCAGCCGGCTTTCATGCGGCATTTCCAAATTTCAGCCGAAAGGCAGGAGTGGGAACAAGGGAACGGGGAAGGAATGCGTTCTTGGGCGTACGGCAAAGGAGAAGACTTGTATTTTTCCATCATGCGGGATGTATACACCGAAATAGAAAAGATGCTGAAGTTCTATGTCGATAAAGTCAGCGAAGATGCCGAGCCTGCGACGGACATATTATTGACCGGAGATCACCCATACTTGGATAGGATCATTACGGAAATGAAAGGCCGCTTTGACCAGCCAATCCGGACAATCGATCAGCAAATAATAGGCGCTCAAGACGGGATGCAAATAGACCGTTCTTACAACCTGCCTATCGGTTTAGGCTTGAGAGGGGGGATCTGAGTGCTTGTTGAAATCAATCTGCTCCCGAAAAAAGAAAAGAATAGTAAAATGGTCGTTATCGGAACCGCCGCAGCGCTTGGTATCGCCATCGTTTCAGCACTTATCCTCTATTTTCAATATACCGGTCTTCAGCAGCAAGCGGCTTCGCTGGATAAGCAAATATTGACGATGCAGGAATTGGCTGTCCTCGAACAACAGAAGGCAGAGGAGAATGCGGCCGGTAATGCTGTTCAAAGTTTGAAGGAATTTGTCGAGTGGAGCGAGACGTATCCTGTCAAAACAGTCCCTTTGCTCGACCATATCACAGCGCTGCTTCCGGAACGGGGATTCCTGAAAGGGATTGAATATATCAAAGAGGGAGTAATCGTCCTGGAAGTGCAATTCGACACATCGAGGGAAGCTTCGGCTTACTTGAGTGCGATGTCGAAGAGCGAATGGACGAAACAAGCGAAGCTGCTGACGCTGACGGTGGATGAATCTGTCGGCGAAGAACCTGAAAACGAATCGGAAGAAGGCGGAAACAATACACCTTCCTATGCTTTGGATAATGAACCGTATATGCCTCGGTATCTGGGTGAATTTGAAATCATTATCGATACCGGTTTCATCAATGATTTGGAAGCTGGCAAGAACCAAGAGGAAGGAGGGGAATCATGAGTATCCTCAAGAAACCGGCAGTGATTGTCATCCTGTCAGTATCCTTCCTCATACTCTTCATTTTTGGTCTGTATATATGGAAGGTGGCTCCGGTCAAAGCGGAGGTCGACCAAAAAAGACAGCAGCTCAATAGCGAGCGAGAAATCGTCGATGCTTTACAGACCAGCAATGCAAAAGAAGACATCCGCTTCGAAACAACCGTCGAGCTTCAAAAGAAATTGCCTGTAAAGGCGCTTGTACAGCAAATTTTGCTTGATATAGAAAAAGCGGAAATTATTTCGGACAGCTTCGTGAAATCGATGGAATTGACAGAAGAGAAAGCGGAAGTCGATACGACAGTAATGGCGGAAGAGGAAGCGGATGCCCCTTCAGATGGAAGCAATACAGAAGCGGAAGAAAACGGATCCGGCCCGGAAGAAGCAACCGGTGAAACGGAAGAGGAAGAAACAATAGCCGCGGAAGATGCTGAACAGCTGGCGGAAGAGATTTTGCCGGCCGGAATGGAGAAAGTGACAATCGAGATGGTTGTCCAATCCCCGACATATGAAGAATTAAGGATGTTTCTTGGATCACTGGAAAGCATGGAGCGAATATTGAACATAGAAGCGATAGAAGCGGTGGGACGGGATGAATTATATTCAATTGAGCAGGAACAGCAATCTTTGGAATTCAAAGTCATTATCGCAGGTTATTATGCACCTGTCTTGAAAGAACTTGAGGAGGACTTGCCGTTTGCCGAAACGGATAAGCCATCCGGCAAGAAAAATCCGACGTATCAAAGTCCTTCAGCAAAAGCGGAAAGTGATGAAGAAGCATGAATGCAAGGAGTCGAATTGTGAAAAGAAAGAGGATCGGCGAAGAGGGCTTGACTCTCCTCGAGGTACTTGCGGTGCTTGTCATCATGAGCATCCTCATGCTGATTGCCATGCCGATCTTCCTCCAGGTAATCGATACTTCCAAAAAACAGGCATATATCGGCAATGCTCTCGCATTGAAGGATGCCGGCGGCCTGTATACAAAAGAAGCAGCCATCTTGAATAACCCTGCACCGCTGACATTGTCATATGCAACCTTGATCAAGGAAAACTATATGGAAGAAATCAAAGATCCGGACACAAGGGAGAAGTGGAATGAAACGAATGCTTCCTATATTATGCTTCAGTCGGGAAAAATTGTGGCTGTCTGCCTGAAAGGGCATGAGAGGAATATATGCGGCGGGGAAGAAGAAGAACCTGTTGCTTACTCAGATTTATCAAAAGAAGATGTAAGAAAAAATTGACGAAAGCTATTTGGGACAAGACGACAAAAGTCTTGTTCTTTTTGTTTTGGCATATGATAGCATTTGAAAAAAGCCGAGAGGAGGAATGGGATGGACAAGCCTGATCGGAACGGGACAATCAAAATACAATTGTCAGGAAAAGGGCAGAAACAGAAAGAAAAACAAAAGAAAAAGAAGCAGCCGGAGGAAACGCCAGCGGAAAGCAAGGCCGCACAGAATGATATGGATAAGAAAACGGTTCCTGCGGCTGAAGAATCGGAATTCGACTGGATCCTTCCTGAACAAAGCGGAAGCAAGACAGACAAACCGCTTGTGATCACAACTTTCAAAGATAAAGTGGAAGAAAGCTCCGTCTTCGGGGCAGGCTTGAAGGATAAAGCGAAAAATTCCCTATGGAACAAGGGGGCAGGACGTCTCGTGCTGTCGATTGCCGTCGCAATCGCAATCGGAATAGGATTTACATATACGGTTCTTTTCTTGACCACACAGGAAGACGGGACGCTGCCTGCCGCTGTGTCTGAAACAGTAGATTCCGCACCGCAAAAAGAAGAACCTGCGGCGGCGGTGGACGAAGCCGGCAAGATACAGCCGCTTGATGTCACGATTGTTCAAGGAGGGGTTTTCAGCAGTGAGGAAGCCGCTGTCGAACAAAGCGAGCTTTTCAACGCTGGAGGAACAACTGCCGAAGTAATAGGTCAGGACGGCAAATTCTATATCCTATTTGCCGTGAGCGATACAATCGAGCATGCAAAGAGGCTTTCGGTAGAGTTCCGTGAAGCCGGGACGGATGCTTTCTGGAAAGAAATGCAAATCGGAGGCGGCATAAAGGGTTTATCGAAAGCGGATCAGCTAGCTTTGAAAAAGGCTTATGCCCTCTATGGAAAGACGGCTGCCGCATTGACGGCGATGAGGTTTAATGATTCAGCGGATATAGAAACAGTCAGGAAGGAAGCAGAAGCGCTTGCGGATGTGAAAGTCGATTCCGAAGAGATGAAGCAGCTGATATTGTCACTCAGCGAAGCGGGTGCCCTTTTATCGGATGAGACAGCTGTCGGTAACGTCCAAAAGAAGCTCTTGCAGTTTCTCGGACAGCTTGATCAATACAAATCTGCATGATTCGACTATTTTCCGGGAAATAACAAGCTGCGCGATTCGCTCACGCAGCTTATTCCGTTTATGGAGAGGAAATCAATTAGAAATGCTGCCCTGGTTTCATATCCGGCTTGCTATAGACGGGTTTAGACACAATTTGTTCTTTCTTGTGAAAAGTCAATATCTTTGATACGATAAACGAGTATCTCCCTTTCTGGATACATCAGATTTTAGAAAAGGACAGGTGAAACAATGTCTTCTTATGTACTCGCTTCTGCTTCACCCCGCAGAAAAGAACTTCTTACACTACTCAATTTCCCCTTTGCCATTCATTCCACAGACGTTGATGAAAGTATCCCGCAAGGAACCGCACCTGAAAATGCTGTGCAGCAATTGGCTTTCCGAAAGGCGGCAGCAGCATTGGAGGTCTATCCGGACAGCATCATTTTCGGCTCCGATACGATCGTTGTCCATCAAGGCCGGCTGCTTGGGAAACCGTCCTCAAAAGAGGAAGCGTTTGAGATTCTGTCGTCCCTTTCCGGAAAAACGCACGAAGTCTATACCGGTGTGTGCATCCTGTCGAAAGAACGGCAGAATTGTTTTTATGAAAAAACAGAAGTGACGTTCTGGGACCTGTCTGAACAGGAAATCACCAGTTACATCGCAAGCGGTGAACCATTTGACAAAGCAGGCGCATACGGCATACAGGGGAGGGCTGCGCTGTTCGTCAAAAGCATTGCCGGTGATTATTATAATGTTGTCGGCTTGCCGGTTTCCCGTTTGGCTCGGGAGTTGTCACATTTCGGATGACCTTGTAAAGCGGTCTCTTTTCGTCCTATGAACGATAAGAGAGGAAGGGAACCATTTGAGCGAAATGATGATCAAAGACTTTCCCAGCAGTGAGAGGCCGAGGGAAAGGTTTATTCAATATGGGCCGCAAAGTCTATCCAATCAAGAGCTGATCGCCTTATGCCTCAGGAGCGGATCGAGGAACGAATCGGTCCTGAAGCTGGCAGACCGCTTGATCACCCATTTTGACGGGCTCCGGATGCTGAAGGATGCTTCCATAGAAGAGATCACCGAATTGCATGGAATCGGGGAAGCGAAAGCGATACAGCTGCTGGCCGCTGTCGAAATCGGAAGACGTGTGACCAATCTATGTCATGAAGACAGATATGTCATAAGGTCACCGGAAGATGGGGCAAACTATTGCATGAACGATATGCGCTTCCTTTCACAGGAACATTTCGTATGTCTTTATTTGAATACGAAAAATCAGGTACTCCATAAACAGACCGTTTTCATCGGCAGCCTGAATGCGTCCATTGTCCATCCAAGGGAGGTATTCAAAGAAGCCTTCCGCCGTTCCGCAGCTTCGATCATCTGCCTCCATAATCACCCATCCGGTGATCCGACGCCGAGCAGGGAAGATATAGAGGTGACCAAGAGGCTCGTGGAATGCGGCAAGATGATTGGGATAGATATATTGGACCATTTAATCATCGGCGAGAAAAAATACGTCAGTTTGAAGGAAAAAGGATATTTATGACACTACCATAAAATCCATGTATGTAATATAATATAACTTATGATTTTTGAGAATTAAACGCTTGATAACTACGATACATTTCAGTGGAATACTATCAATGAGATATAATGGTAGCTAAGTTTGAATGAAGTCCAGAAAGGGAGAGTACAATCATGTTTGGAATAGGAACAAAAGATTTGGGAATAGATTTGGGTACAGCAAATACACTCGTATATGTTAAAGGAAAAGGGATCGTTGTAAGGGAACCATCCGTTGTGGCATTCCAGACAGATACTAAAGAAATCGTCGCAGTGGGGAACGACGCGAAGAAAATGATTGGACGTACACCAGGGAATGTCATCGCGATGCGCCCGATGAAGGATGGTGTCATCGCCGATTATGAAACTACTGCTAAGATGATGAAATATTTCATGAACCGGGCACAGAAGAAAGGCGTTTTCGCAAAAAGCCCTTATGTGATGGTCTGCGTACCGTCCGGTATCACAGCCGTTGAGAAGAGAGCGGTGATCGATGCGACAAGACAAGCTGGAGCTCGTGATGCTTATACGATCGAAGAGCCATTCGCTGCTGCGATCGGTGCGAATCTCCCTGTTTGGGAACCTACAGGCAGCATGGTTGTTGATATCGGCGGCGGAACGACTGAAGTGGCGATCATTTCATTGGGCGGTATCGTGACAAGCCAGTCAGTCCGGATCGCAGGGGATGAAATGGACGATGCAATCGTAAGCTATATCCGCAAGACATATAACTTAATGATCGGTGAGCGTACTGCTGAAGCGGTGAAAATGGAAATCGGATCTGCAGGAGAAGCGGAAGGAATCGAAAACATGGAAATCCGCGGACGTGATCTGTTGACAGGTCTTCCGAAAACAATCGAAATCACAGCTGAGGAAATCAGCAAAGCGCTTCAGGACACTGTGTTCGCAATCGTGGATTCCGTGAAGAACACATTGGAGCAGACGCCTCCTGAATTGGCAGCCGATATCATGGACCGGGGGATCGTGTTGACCGGCGGCGGAGCATTGCTTAGAAACCTTGATAAAGTGATCAGCGAAGAAACAAAAATGCCCGTCATCATCGCCGAAGATCCGCTGGACTGCGTAGCGGTCGGCACTGGTAAAGCGCTGGATCATATCCAAGAGTTCAGAAACCGCGCTAAATTATAATCAGGAGACAAGGGGCGGCTTGGACCCGCTTAGGAATATGCGATCTTAAAGCGGGACCGGCCGCCCTTTTATTGTGAGTAAGATAAATGTTTAAGTCTCTTCACAATCTGCGGTATACTGTAGAATGTGGAGAGATTTTTATGGATTCATCCTCCTGTATGCGGGGAGAGAACAATTAAGACAATAGAGGTGTCAACATGCCACAGTTTTTCCTGAATAAAAAACTTATATTGCTGTTGATTAGTATTATTATTCTCGTGGCATTGATTGGCTTTTCATTGAGAGATAAAGAAAATGTAAGTTGGCCGGAGCAGTTTGTGAGAGATACAACTGGTTTCATACAACAAATTTTCCACACACCCACTCAATTTGTCGCGGGTATCTTTGAGGACATCGGAGATCTTCGTGATACATATGAAGAGAATGAAAAGCTGAAAGCTCGTCTGGATGAATACTTAAGCTTAAAAGCGGAAGTGGAACGTCTGGACAAAGAGAATGAAGAACTAAGGGAAATTGCCGGGGTCAGTGACGACCTCACTGCCTATTCGACAATTCAGGCGACGGTGATCGGAAGGAATCCCGACAGATGGCAGGAAGTCATCATCATCAATAAAGGGAAGCTGGACGGAATCGAGAAGAATATGGCTGTCATCACAGCACAAGGATTGATCGGTAAGGTCAAAAGTTCGACACAGTTCGCCTCACAAGTGCAGCTGTTGAGCACATCCGATCCGAAGAACCGGATTTCTGCAACCATCCAAGGAAATAATAATGTCTTCGGATTAATTGAAGGATATGATCCGGATACGAAAATGCTCCTCATGAAGAAAATCGATTTCGATGTGAAAGTGAAAAAAGGAGCAACAGTTGTTTCTTCCGGACTTGGACAAGTATTTCCGGAAGGATTGCCTATAGGTACTGTGGATAAAATCGAAGTGGATGAATACGGTTTGACCCAGACCGCTTATGTGAAACCCGCGGCTGATTTCTATGATATCAGTAATGTCATCGTCGTCGATTCGGACGTCGATAAGAAAGAATTGACGGCCGGTCTGGAAGAAGCGGATGACGAGGGGGCAGGCTTGTGAAAAAGCTGTTTATCCCCTTTCTGGCGGTGTTTTTCTTCATATTCGAAAGCATATTCGTCAATCTTACCGGAGGAAATCTGTTCGGAGGAGACAGCATTCTTGTCCCTCGGTTCTTGATGATTTTATTCACTTTTCTTGCTGTTTACAGTACAGAAAGAAAGGCTCTATGGTACAGTTTTATTATCGGACTGCTGTTCGATATCGTCTATACAGGCATCATCGGCATCTATATGACCTGTTTTCCGCTGGTCACATATGCCGTGTCCAAAATCATGAAAATCCTGCAGAATAATATATTTGTAGTGTCTGTAACAGCGCTGATATCCGTTGCCGCGCTGGAAGTGCTCGCGGGCGGATTTCATTTCATCCTCGGCATGAGCGGAATGAACTTTAAAGAATTCAGCAGCATCAGACTCATTCCGACACTGCTTCTGAACGGTGCTGCGATCCTTATCCTTGCGTGGCCGCTCAGGAAGTGGATTCTGAAATACGGTCAGGATGAGAATCAGGAGATGCTCTTCAGGAAGAAATCGTAAAGTGAAGTTACTTGTAAAATGTAACAGCCAGAACCGACGTTTCAATTGAATTACAGCTTGTGTTTGTAGAATAGCCATTGTGTGAAGCGCTGTTCCCGGGATCCCCTGTCCTTCGCTAAAAGGACAGGGCTTTCCACACCGGCGCTTGAAAAATAAAGGATATCACAAAGACCTTGTAGAATATTGAATTATTGAGGTGGAAGTGCATGATAAGTAATAAAAATTTACAAAATGTTATGATCAAAGGCACGAAAGAGGGTCTTACGCTTCATCTTGATGATTCCTGTTCCGTCAATGAACTGCTTAAGGAACTTGATGAAAAATTGAAGGTTTCTTCTTCCCGGATCCAAAAGGATGATCCGGTGATGAAAGTGAATATTCATACTGGTGACCGACTTTTCTCTAAAGAGGAAGAAGAACAGCTTCTTTCCATTGTCGAGAAGAACCATAAATTAATCATTGAACGGATCAACTCGAATGTGGTGGATAAAGAAGAAGCTAACCGTTTGATCGAGGAAAGCAGAATGAAGACAGTGAGCGGTGTGATCCGCTCGGGGCAGGTTCTCAGGACGGACGGAGATATCCTCGTCATCGGTGATGTCCATCCCGGTGCCGTCATTAAGGCGGGCGGAAATGTTTACGTTCTCGGGAAGCTGAACGGAAGCGTGCAGGCAGGATGCTTCGGCAATAAGGAAGCAATCATCGCTGCGGGACTGATGACTTCCGCACAGATCAGTATCGCTGATGTGCATACAACCACTGTCACTTCAGCGCCGAAAACGAGCTTGGATTTACATACCGCATTTTTGAACGGTCAAGGAGAAATTGCGTTTGATAGAATCAGCGCCTTGAAACACCTTAGACCGAATTTGACTAGATTAGAAGGGGGACTCTAATCGTGGGTGAAGCTATTGTAATTACATCGGGTAAAGGCGGAGTAGGCAAGACGACCACTTCAGCGAATGTAGGTACGTCACTGGCTCTGCTGGGCAAGAAAGTCTGCCTGATAGATACCGATATAGGCCTGCGTAATCTGGATGTCATCATGGGACTCGAGAACCGCATCATTTATGACTTGGTCGATGTGGTGGAGGAAAGATGCAAGATCCACCAAGCGCTTATTAAAGATAAGCGGTTCGATGGTTTATTATTCCTTCTCCCTGCCGCACAGACATCCGATAAGTCGGCTGTGCAGCCGGAACAGATGAAGAAACTCATACTGGAACTGAAGCAGGAATATGATTACATAATTATCGATTGTCCCGCGGGAATCGAGCAAGGATACAAAAACGCAGTTGCAGGAGCGGACAGGGCCATTGTTGTCACGACTCCTGAAAAAGCGGCTGTCCGTGATGCGGACCGCATCATCGGTTTGCTTGAGAAGGAGGAAGACATTGAACCTCCTAAGCTGATCATCAACCGGATCCGCAGTCATATGGTTTCCAACGGAGATATGATGGATATCGACGAAATCACGACCCATCTTTCCATTGATTTGATTGGGATTGTAGTCGATGACGATGATGTCATCAAAGCTTCCAATCAAGGGGAGCCGATCGCGATGAATCCGAAGAATAAGGCGTCCATCGCTTACAGAAATATAGCCCGCCGCATATTGGGCGAGTCCATCCCCTTGAAACCGTTGGAAACACAGAAAAAAGGGATGATGGCCAAAGTGAAGAAGCTTTTTGGCGTCCGTTGACCCAAAAAGATTCGAAATAGTTCTCTTCAACTCAAAAGAAAGCAAAGCAGTCTGTTCAGGTCTGCTTTGCTTTTTTTTGTCCGCATACATTGGACAATTTGTTCATAGAGTAGTAGTGCCATTTAACGCTTTATGGGGGTGCTTAAATTTTGCGGAACGACAGAAGGCGGGAAATTGAGAATAAGATCAAGAAACGGAGAAAGTCGGCGGACAGTGAAAGAAAACTTCCTGAATCCAAGCCGGGCGGGCAGGAGAAGCATGTCACTGTGTATGACGGAACGGAAAGCAGTCCGCAGTTTTTCAGGAAAGAGGCATTTCTGCTGAAAGTATTGGCTGCGGCAGTGCTGTTTGTCGGCACCGCGGTGGTTTTTCGGATGCCGGCCGGCCAAATGCAGGGAGCGAGGGAAGCGGTTGCTTCTGTGATGGAAGAAGAAATGCAGTTCGCTTTTGTTGCTGATTGGTATGAGAAGAATTTCGGAAAACCGTTGGTGTTCCTTCCCTCGGAACCGGGAGTTGATGAAAGTGTATCCGAGGTGAACGGGGAAGGGCAATATGCGGTGCCGGCGGCTGGACAAGTTCTGGAAAGTTTCGAAGAGAACGGGGAAGGCATCATAATGGGGTTGGAAGTGAACAGTAAGCCGGCAGCCGTAGAAGAAGGGCTTGTCATTTTTGCCGGGAAGAAAGAAACGTCGGGAAATACGCTTGTCATTCAGCATAAGGATGGAAGTGAATCCTGGTATGGGAATTTGACATCGATGGAACCGCAGTTATATGATGCGGTGTCAAAAGGGGAGAAGCTTGGGACGGCGGATGGTGATAAGTTGTTCTTTGCGATTAAAATGGACAAAGTATTCGTGAATCCGGATCAGGTGATTTCCTTTGAGTAATTATTTGATGCTTTTGCGAAAAGTACGGATTCATCCTGCCTCTTGGCTTGTTGTCGGAATAGCGGTCTTGACCGCCCGTTTTGAAGGTCTGCTTATGCTCTTTACGGTCGTTTTTATTCATGAAATGGGCCATGCCGCAGCCGCGGCATATTATAAGTGGCGTATCAAATCGATTGTGATCCTGCCATTCGGGGGAGCGCTGGAGACGGAAGAATACGGGAACCGTAGTTTGAAGGAAGAACTTCACGTGATTCTGGCAGGCCCGCTGCAGCATATATGGCTTTTTGGAGGTGCTTATCTTCTGTATATGGCAGGACTTGTGGATGAGCACTCTTTTCGTACTTTCGCCTATGTGAATGGAGCGGTCTGTCTGTTTAATTTGGTGCCTGCCTGGCCGCTTGACGGAGGAAAGCTATTGTTTCTGCTGCTGTCACTCCGTTCGACCTTCCTTGAGAGCCATAAGCAGGTTCTGCAATGGTCGATGGGAATGGTGTTCGCTGCGCTGCCTGTTCTTCTCTTGCTGGGTTCCTTCAACTTGAATTTATTCATTATCCTCGTTTTTATTTTGTTTTCCGTTGTGATGGAATGGCGTCAGAAACAATATGCGTTCATCCGGTTTCTTTTGGAGAGGCATCATGGAAAATCAGGGCATCTGCTCAGACTGAAGCCGATCACAGTCGATGAATCAGAGAAAGTGCATGACATTCTCCAGCTTTTCCAGAAGGGGTATAAGCATCCGGTCATCGTCATGAAGGACGGGAAGGAAAAAGGGAAATTGGATGAGAATGAATTGCTGCATGCTTATTTCACGGAAAAACTCACGTCGGCGCGGGCTGGGGATTTATTATATGATTACTGATGTATTTCAGAACGGGGACGGCTGTATCGCCGGGATTAATTATGGTATCCTTTCTTTTAGGAAACGAAGCATGCTTCGTTAAAAAGGAAAGGGTTTTTTTATGAAGACAATATTGGTCAACGGCATCTCGAGGGAGAAACGGGTTGCGGTGATGGACGGGAAGAAGCTCGAACAGCTGTATGTGTTCAACTCCCATCAACAGTCAAAGGTCGGAAATATTTATGCGGCAAGAGTGGAGAATGCGATTCCTGGAATGGATGCGGTGTTCGTCCGCTATGGAGATGGAAGGAACGGCTTCCTTGGCAAACGTGATCTGGACAATTACATAGATGAAGTTCACCGGCAAAAACCGATCAATGAGCTCATCAGGCAGGGTGAGAAAGTGGTTGTGCAGGTTGTGAGGGATGAAACGGAGCACAAAGGAGCAAAACTCACCGGACTCCTGGAAATCAAAGGGCGCGGGCTTGTGTATATGCCGAATCAAGCTTATCTGTCACTGTCCAGGAAATTCACACCGGAAGAGCGTGCGCATTGGGCGGCGATCGCGGAAGCACACCGTGAAGGACGGGAAGGGATCCTCATCCGCACGGAAATGCGGGAGCGGGATGAAGCATTCTTTCTGCAGGAATTGACAGATTGCAGACAGGCATATGCAGCAATTATCGAGAAAGCGGCAGCAGTCAAGGCTCCTGCATTATTACAAAAGGAGAATGAACTTCTGCAGGTGGTGGAAGAAGAGATGAAAAGGGGGAGCGGCACGCTTTATATAGATGATTTCTCCTTATATATGACGCTCAAAGGCAAATCGGATAATTGGGAAGTCATTCATCACAGGAATGCCGAAAATATATTCTCCATCCTGGATGCCGATACGCAGATGGAGCGATTGTCGAAGAGAAATGTCTGGCTGGACAACGGCGGCTTCCTTGTCATCGAAGAAGGGGAAGCGATGACAACGATCGATGTGAATACTGGTAAATTCAAAGGGAAGCAAAAGAAAACGGAAACGGTCCAGAGCACGAATCTGCTTGCGGCGGAAGAAGCGGTAAGACAGATCAGGCTGCGCAATATTTCCGGGATGATTCTGATTGATTTCATCAATACGGATGAACGGGGACGGGCAGCCATTTTGAAAACGGTCGGAAATGCGCTGGAAAAAGAGAAGAAAACAATGAAGATCATCGGCTTTACCGAGCTTGGGATACTGCAGCTGACGAGGAAGGTGGAAGAGGAATCGCTGCTGCGCTCCAAGACTGTCCCTTGTCCTGTATGCAATGGGACAGGAAGAACGGAAAGCGCACAGGCAGCGGCTTTCCGGCTCGAAAGGGAGCTTCTCGGGATGAGGAACGGCGATTACGGAAAAGTGGAAATAGCGGTGACGGAAGATGTGCTGCATTGGTTCTCCGGGGAAAACGGAGTGTATCTGAAGAAACTGGAAGCCGATACCGGCATGCAGATTGTGTTCAAAACGGTGAAAAAGGAAAGGGCAGCCTATGAAATAGTGAAGACGATTTGGTAAGGCGGCCGCTTTTCATCATTGACAGATATGCTTGTTTCATGGTAACATTCATTTGTTATGTTTGTAGCGCACCGTGCTACAACCGCACGGATCAGGTCTTGAAGCATTTACCTCGGTAAATCACCTGTGATAGGCGAGTCTTAGTGATTATGAGGAGGTGCAAGTATGTACGCAATTATCGAAACTGGTGGTAAACAAGTGAAAGTAGCTGCAGGCGACGTAGTATATGTTGAGAAACTAAATGCTGCTGAAGGCGAAACAGTTACATTTGACAAAGTTTTATTCGTAGGTGGAGAAGACGTTAAAGTGGGAAGCCCGCTTGTTGATGGAGCTACTGTAACAGCTAAAGTTGAAAAACAAGGCCGTGACAAGAAAATCATCGTTTTCAAATACAAAGCGAAGAAAAACTACCACAAAAAACAAGGTCATCGTCAACCATACACAAAAGTTGTTATTGAAGCAATCAATGCGTAAGGTTTGTCTATGATTACTGTAGACTTTGATTATAAAGAGGGAAAGATTATATCTTTCACTATGAATGGTCATGCCAACTTCGCAAAACATGGCTCTGATCTTGTCTGTGCAGGAGCTTCGGCTGTTGCTTTCGGTGCGGTGAACAGTATTTATAGCCTAACGGATATAAAGCCGGACATCGATGCCGGAAAGGAAGGCGGATATCTTCGCTGCCGGATTCCTGAATCCGATTCAGCGGAATCCTTGGACAAGGTGCAGCTTCTTCTGGAAGCGATGCGCGTCTCCCTTCAGACGATCGAGCAAGATTACGGGAAATATATAAAAATTAACCTCAACAAATAGGAGGTGGAACATATGTTAAGATTAGATCTTCAGTTCTTCGCTTCCAAAAAGGGAGTAGGTTCTACAAAGAACGGCCGTGACTCTATCTCTAAACGCCTTGGCGCTAAAGCAGGAGACGGCGAATTCGTATCTGGTGGTTCAATCCTTTACCGTCAACGCGGTACAAAGATTTATCCAGGTGAAAACGTAGGCCGCGGCGGAGATGATACTTTATTCGCGAAAGTGGACGGAGTTGTTCGTTTCGAACGTTTCGGACGCGACCGCAAGAAAGTAAGCGTACATCCAGTTGCACAAGAAGCATAATGCTTATGAGAAAGCTCTAACCTCCTAAGGTTAGAGCTTTCTTTTTCAATAGGGATTTTAGAATATTGTCTGCATGTTCATTCTTCGCAATCCTCTGAATAAGGATCGTTGGGCTGGAAGAGGAATCGTCCTTTAATGGAAAGGATGGGTGAAGGTCCCGCGCCGCTGTGGAAAAAAAGCCTCAAAATCAACCGCATTTAACATATAACTCATGAAAATTGTTTATTTCTGATATACTGTATATAACTATTGATCATTCATTTGATCTGTTCTCATGAAAATTCGATGTATGAAATGGGAGATTGTAGAATGAGTAAGAAGTGGGAGACGATGGAGCTGCTTGCTTTCAATCGGCATGATTGGCTCAATAAAATACAGCTGATCAAGTGGAATCTTGAACTGAAGAAAACGGAGGATGCCGAGGGCATCATTGATGAGATCATCAGGGAAGCAAAGAATGAAGCAGAGCTTTCGCTCCTTAAAATGCCGAAGACTGCCGAACTTCTGATCACGAGCAAATGGATGGGTTATCCTTTTACGGTGGATTATGAAGTGCTGCTGATTAGAAAAGGCTGCCCGCAGATGGATCAAAGTATGTATAATTGGACAGAGGCCTTCTTCGACGCTTTGAGCGCCTCGGTCAACCTCCTATGGGAGAATGAACTTGGCATAGCAGTATATGAATCGGGTGAGCATATTAGGTTCACGTTCGATTTGCAGGGAAAGATAGAAGATAGGGATACTGTTGAAACATTTCTGCAATCTGGACAAGGGGTTTCGGAAGTGGAAATCGTGACTTTCACGGAAGAAGAGCTTGTCGTTGAAATAGAATTGAATGGGTTAATTTAAGAAACTTCAGCAATAGCCTGAAACAAAAGAGGAAGTGATTACAATGTTCGTCGATCAAGTGAAGATATTTGTAAAAGCCGGCGACGGCGGTAATGGGATGGTTGCATTCCGAAGAGAGAAATACGTACCGAACGGCGGTCCTGCCGGCGGCGATGGAGGGAAAGGCGCGAATGTTGTCTTTGAAGTGGAAGAAGGCTTGCGTACACTGGTCGATTTCCGATTCAAGAAGCATTTCAAGGCAGACCGCGGGGAGCATGGAATGTCAAAAAGCATGCATGGAAAGAATGCATCCGATCTAGTGGTCAAAGTTCCGCCGGGCACAGTCGTCCGCGATGAAACGACGAATGAAGTCATCGCCGATTTGACTGAGCATGGACAGACGGCTGTCATCGCAAAGGGAGGCCGCGGCGGACGAGGAAATAACCGCTTCGCGACACCATCGAATCCGGCACCTGAAATCGCCGAGAATGGCGAACCGGGACAAGAGCGGAATGTTGTCCTTGAATTGAAGCTTCTTGCCGATGTCGGGCTTGTCGGTTTCCCAAGTGTAGGGAAATCCACGCTTCTATCTGTCGTATCGGCAGCTAAACCGAAGATAGCGGAGTATCATTTCACGACAATCACGCCTAATTTAGGGGTTGTAGCCACGGATGACAATCGAAGCTTTGTCATGGCAGATCTGCCAGGCTTGATAGAAGGCGCATCCGAAGGAGTCGGACTTGGACATCAATTCCTTCGTCATATTGAAAGGACTCGAGTTATTGTCCATGTGATCGATATGTCCGGTCTCGAAGGCAGAGACCCATATGAAGATTATGTGACGATCAATAACGAATTGAAGGAGTATAATCTTCGATTGACCGAACGTCCGCAAATCATCGCGGCAAACAAAATGGACATGCCTGATTCTGAAGAAAACCTTAAGGCATTCAAGGAAAAAGTCGGAGAAGATATGCAGATTTTCCCGATTTCCTCTTTCACACGTGAAGGAATCCGCGAATTGCTGTTTGCTGTGGCAGATACTCTCGAGCAGACACCTGAGTTCCCGCTTGAGCATGAAGTGGAAGAGAATACAGGCGTTCACCGAGTGATGTACAAATTCGAGGACGATTCTAAGGAATTCGAGATTTCAAGAGATCCTGAAGGCAGATTTGTCGTCACGGGAGATAAGATTGAGCGCTTGTTCGTAATGACGGACTTCAACAGAGATGCATCCATCAACCGATTTGCGAGACAGCTTCGTTCTTATGGTGTAGATGATGCATTGAGGGAGCGCGGTGCAAAAGACGGAGATACCGTCAAGATTTGTGACTTTGAGTTTGAATTTGTAGAGTAATTTGCCGGGGTGGGGAATGTGAAGAGAAGTGACCACAAATTTTTCTTGGTGCGTGAAGATGTGCTGCCGGAAGCGATGCAGAAAACACTTGATGCCAAGGAGCTGATTCAGCGAGGGAAAGCGGAATCTGTATGGGATGCGGCACAGAAAGTGAATTTGAGCCGGAGTGCCTTCTACAAATACAGAGATACAGTATTTCCTTTTCATACAATTGTGAAGGAGAAGATCATCACTTTGTTCTTCTATCTGGAAGATCGCTCGGGAACATTGTCCAAACTGCTTGCGATTGTTGCTGAATCGGGATGTAATGTGCTTACGATTCATCAGACGATTCCGATTCAGGGAAGGGCGAACGTCACACTTTCCCTAAATGTCAGCTCGATGAATAAGGATTTGGATGGTCTTCTTTCTGACCTGAAAAAGCTGGAATTCGTCGACTCGGTTGAGGTGCTCGGTTCGGGTGCCTGATTATACGGTTCAACATCGGAAGACAGCAATGCTGTCTTCTTTTTTTTGTCTGCAGCGATTTCAGTAATTGTCAAAATTGTTAATATAATTTAACATAGTACAAATAGATACTATTTCGGCGGGGAGCTGTTTAAGGATGAAAATCGTTTACTTGGGACCGAAAGCAACCTTTAATCACTATACGGTGATGAAGACTTTTCCGGATGCTGTGCATGAACCGAAGATGACCATCCCGGAATGCATGGATGCAGTGATGGAAGGGAAAGCAGATGCAGCGCTTGTGCCGCTTGAAAATGCGCTTGAGGGATCTGTCACAATTACATTGGATTATCTCGTGCATGAAGCGCAGCTGCCGATTCATGGAGAAGTGAACACCCCTATCCAGCAGCACTTCCTTGTGCATCCTGACCATTTGGAGGGATGGAGGGGTGTGTCATGCGTGTATTCCCATTCGCATGCCATCGCGCAATGCCATAAATTCCTCCATAAAGAGTTAAAAGGCGTGCCGAGTGAAAATATGACATCGACGGCAGCTGCAGCCGCTTACGTCAAGGATCATCCTGAATATAAGATTGCGGCGATCGCAAGTGAAGCTGCAGCCGAAGAATATGGACTTGCAGTCGCAAGGGAGAATGTACATGACTATCCTTACAACACGACTAGGTTCATTGTGGTCAGTAAGAAGGAAATAGTGATGGACAGCTGTGAGGCAAAAGAAAACGGCAGAAAAACAACATTGATGATCGAACTGCCGGATAATCATCCGGGATTGCTTCATCAGGTGTTATCGGCGTTCGCATGGAGGAAGCTCGATCTCTCCAAAATTGAATCGCGTCCGATGAAGACCGGACTCGGAAATTATTTCTTTATTGTCGATATTGAGATGGCAATGGATGAAGTCATGATCCCGGGGGCAGCGAAGGAATTGGAAGCACTTGGATGCCGGGTCAGTATATTGGGAAGTTATCCGAGCTATTCCATCAAAGGACTTGAAATTTCGGAAATCGGTTAATTGAGTATTTCCCCTGAAACAATTTGTTTCAGGGATATTTTGTTTTATGTCGAAAGATGCGGGTATTCGTATGAATAAGGATATAAGCATATAAGAGAAAGAAGGCATCATTGTGACAGTATGGAGAAGGAATTTATATATTTGCTGGGTAGGTTCTTTTTTTACGGCAGCGGGGATGAATCTCGTCATTCCGTTCCTGCCGCTGTTTATACAGCAGCTCGGGGAGCATGACAATGTGGAGATGTGGTCTTCCATCGCTTTCGGCTGTACTTTTTTGACGGCAGCGGTTTTCTCCCCTATCTGGGGAAAGCTTGCGGATAAGTATGGGCGTAAACCAATGCTCATCCGGGCAAGTCTTGGGATGGCGGTCATCATGGTGCTCATCGGATTTGTTCAAGATGTGCATCAGCTTGTCGCTTTGCGGCTCGCAATGGGGGCTGTCTCCGGTTTCATACCCGCCGCGATCATCATGGTCGCCTCTCAGGCCCCCGGAAAACAAAGCGGGAAAGCACTGGGCATCCTGTCGACCGGAGGGGTCGGCGGAACGTTGGTCGGCCCGGTAATCGGAGGGCTGCTTGGAGACCTGATCGGATTCAGGGAAGTCTTTTGGATTACGGGAGGGATGCTCCTGATCACATTCTTCATTGTCTTGTTCGTGAAGGAAGACTTCAAGACGGATAAGGAGAAGATGAAGCGGACGAAACCGATGGCTAAGGGAGATAAGAAAGTGATGCTTCGTCTGACTTTCAGTATCTTTGTGACCACTTTCCTCCTGCAGTCGGCGTTGATGAGCATTCAGCCTTTATTGACGTTATATGTAGGGGAATTATCGGGACAGATTTCATATCTTTCTCTTCTCGCAGGCATCGTCACGGCGGTTTCCGGTTTTTCAAATATCTTTTCAGCCCCGTTCCTCGGTAAGCTGAGCGATAAGATCGGTCCGCAGCGTGTATTGGTGATGAGTCTGGTATTTGTCGGACTGATGTTTGCGGCGCATGCGTTTGTGGATGATGTGGGGCAGCTGTTGGTCGTCCGTTTCTTCCTGGGCTTCGGGCTGGGCGGTTTGCTTCCGGCGATCAATACGTTTCTGAAGAAAGTTGTTCCTCCGCAATTCACCGGGGCTGCATTCGGATATAACCAGACTGCGCAGCATATAGGAAGTGTCACGGGACCGCTCTGGGGAGGACAGATCGCGAGTGCGTACAGCATCCCAAGCGTCTTCCTGGTTGCTTGCGGATTGCTTTTCCTGAATGCGTCATGGGTCTTGTTTTACAGAAAAAGAAACGCAGCAGCAAAACAGGGAAATGGCTGAGTAATCAGCCTTTTTCTGTTTGGGCCATACATATTCCCTTTTGGGTGTGCATAAGTTTTCAAGAAAAAACATTAGCAATTTGCCTATCCTTTCATAGTATATATGGACATTCGCATAGGAGGGAAGCAACTTGAAAATACACATCGTACAAAAGGGAGATACGCTTTGGAACTTGGCAAAGAAATATGGGGTCCCTTTTGAAGAAATCAAAAAAATGAATTCCCAGCTCAGCAATCCGGATATGATTATGCCAGGCATGAAAATCAAAATTCCCGGAACGGCAAAAGGACATTCAGGAGGTACGCCTAAAGAGGCACCGATGAAACCGATGAAACCGATGAAAGAACAGGTTATGCAACAGCAAATGCAGCCGGCGCCGATGCAGACAAAAGAAGGGATGAAACAGAAAGAAATGCAGGTTGTACAGCCAGCGCCAATGCCGCAGCCGATGCCGATTTCCATGCCGCAGCCGGCACCGGTCGTCCCGGAAGTGGATATCCATAACTATTATATGGTCAATATGGAGAAGATGAATGTACAGCAGCCTCCAAAGATGCCGCAGCAGCAGATGGCTCAGAAAGAGGTCAAAAAGATGCCACAGCAGCAGATGATGGTCCAAAAAGAGGCCAAAGAGATGCCGGTGATGAAGCAGCCTTATATTCAGCCTTATGTGCAGCCGGAATGTCCTCCTCAGGATTGTGTGCCGGTGTCGCCGCTTATGCCCGGGCCGGGATTTTGTCCTCCTCCGGTATATCAGCCATACACCATGCCGATGCATCATCATCCAGGCCATTTCGGAACAACAAAACACCAAATGAGCTACCCATACTACGATGAAAGTTCCTGCATGGAATCATCCCATATGCATAAGAAGCATTTCCATCCATATCCGGGTGTCCCCCAACCTTATTACGGCTTTGCGGGAGGTTATCCTCAAGCAGGTGCACAGCAGATGCCGATGTCGCCGCACGGGATGCATCAGCATTTCGAATCGCCATCCGATAAGGGGATGAAAGGCAGCTGGATGCCGAATCAACCACAGCAGCAGCCTGCTTATCAACAGCAAACAGCCGGAAAAGAGGAGGATTGCGGATGCGATGGCGGGAAGACCGAACCGACAGCCTATCAGTTCGTGCCGTATCAGCAGCCGCAAATGCAGCAATCATTCATGCCGCAGGATCATGGCAAGCAGCCGCATGCTTTCCAGTCGGGAGGATGGGGAACGCAGCAAACGCAGCCAATGGAGCAACAACAGCAGATGCACCAAACTCACCAAACTCACCAAACTCAGCAGATGCCCCATTACCAGCAGCCGCAAACTCATTCAATGATGTCCAACACACAATATGGCTATCCATTCCATCAGCAACAGCAAATGTATCCTCAAGGAAATCCTTATATGCAGAACTACGGTCAGCAGACACAGTACGGGAATATGGGAATGATGCCGGGGATGCAGACTTCCTCAAGCAGCGGAACGGATTTTATGGGCAGCCAGAATCAAGCACAATTCCAAAGCGGTGCGATGAACGGGCAGCAGTCGAATATGGGAATGCGCAGCAGCGGACAAAGCGTCGAATATGTCGATACAACGCAGAAAGACAATGCTGCAGGAGCGTTCGATATTCCGGATGTTCCGGATGCAGGCCATGAATAGAAGCGGGGACAAAAGAGGAAATGGCTCGTTTGATGCACAAGTGCGTCAATCATTAAGGGAAGCGGGCAAAGATCTGCAAGGATTGGACCAAGTTCGGGACAATGTATTTTTTGTCTATACATCCAGCCGCAGATACGTATTGAAAGGTTTCGGCAGTGAAAGGAAATTGCAGGCGCAAAAAAACTTAACCAAGAAACTCAGGAAGAATGGTTTCAAGAAGACATATAGATTCATCGATGATATCCCCTCCTTTTCTTATAGAGGGGAAATCTATGAGTTTATCGAATTCTTGAACGGTTCGAATCATGAATTCACCTATCATTCTCGATCCAATCGGGAGGAAGGGATGGACCTCTTGGATGATTTCCACCGGGCGACCGGAACGTTCAGCAAAGACTTGTTCATCTCTGAATTTGATCAAGTGAAGAAATGGGAGGAACGGATCAAGGAATTCAGCAGTTATGCCGATGAGATATCCCGCTATGTACCGGATAACTATATCGAAGAATGGCTGTCATGGGGCAGAAGGGGCTTGGATGGGTTAAAGAAATATGAAAACCGCTTTTACGATGAACGTTCTTGTATTGTCCACGGGGACGTGGCGCATCATAATTTTTTTCGGAAAAGAAGCGGTTCTCTGTATTTGATTGATTTCGATCTGATCAGCAAAGGGCCGCCGGTCATTGATTTCCTTCAATATGCAAATCGGATCATGCCCCATATCAATGGAACGGAAGAGCTGTTCAGTTATAAACAATTAAACAGATATAGGGGCAACAAGGCTTTCTTGTATGCACTCGTATTCCCTACCGATATATTCAGGGAATGGAACAGGCTGATGAGACTCGGTGTCGACAAATCGGAACTTCGTTCTGTTTGGAAGCTTTCGGTAGATCGGTGGAAGGATCGAGAGAATCTGTATGAAGATATCTCAAGAATGCTATGAATAGAGAACAGGGAAATAAATCCATGCACTTGTGCATGGTTTTTTTGCGTCTGGGTATGCTATAGCCGTATACGGCAGACAGAATTAGAAGAGGTGAAAGCATGAAGAAAGCCGCAGGAATAAACGCCGCAGCCTGCGCCATGTTCGTTTGCGCATTATGTCTCCTTGCATTCAACAACACTGGCCATGCGGCACATATCCGGAAAGTGACTTTGCAAAGATTGTATGTCGACGGTGAAATGAGTGAAGAGGTCAGCATCAAAGAAGCAAACACGGTGAAAGAGATCGTGAAACAGTATGACGGCTGGCATCTGGTGTTAAAGAATGATAAGGAACTGGTCTTCCAGAAACATATAAATGATATCTCCCCTTTGATGAAGGTGAATGGCTATTTCGGAATCACGAATGATGGGACGTTATCGATCTTTAACGGAAAACCGATAGAGGAAGACGTGATCCAAAGCTTTTTCCAGATTGATGTGGAGAGACTTGAAACGAAGAAGCATAATGAACTGGTCAGAGGGATCAGAGTGAAGAATAAAGAGCAGTATGAAGAAGTTCTGGGTGGATTCGAAAGATATATGGAATGAATGACGCACCCGGCTTTTGTTGATAGAAGCCGGGTTAAATGTCTTTTCTTGGGGCTGTATGGGAGGACTGGAAGCAGGGTCATGTTTTACTCAACTTCTATCGGAAACTGTGATACAATGATGTACAGCAAAAGATAGGAGCGAATAGATTTGTACGATTATATTAAAGGAACGGTTGAATTTGTGGGACCGCATTATATCGTGATAGAGAACAGCGGGATCGGGTATCGGATTATGACGCCTAATCCTTTTATTTTTTCTAAAGACGGCAATACGATCCAAATATATACATATCATCATGTGAGGGAAGATCTCGTCGCGTTGTACGGTTTCAGCAAGCTGGAAGAGAAGAATTTGTTTGAGAAGCTGTTGAATGTGACTGGAATAGGGCCGAAAGGGGCGCTTGCCATCATCGGTTCCGGTCAGGTCGGGCAGGTTGTTCAGGCGATTGAGCAGGAAGATGAGAAGTTCCTTGTTAAATTTCCGGGAGTCGGCAAGAAAACAGCGAGACAGATGATATTAGATCTTAAAGGAAAATTGGAAAATATAGTTCCAGATTATTTCCCGAATCTGTTCAACGAGGGTGCGCATACGGAACTTCCTGCACATGAGGAACTGTCGGAAGCCATGGAAGCATTGAAGGCGCTGGGCTATTCCGATAAAGAAATACAGCGTGTCGGCAAAAAGCTGGAGAAGGAACATAAGACAACGGAAGAATATATCAAAATGGCATTGAAATTGCTTTTGAAATAGGAGGTCAGGAAAGTGGAAGAGCGGATTATCCAATCGGAAGAGCTGACGGAGGAAACAAACTTTGAACAATCATTGAGGCCGCAAGCATTAAAGGAATATATAGGGCAAAGCAAAGTGAAGGAGAATCTGCAGGTTTTCATTGAAGCCGCATTGATGCGCCAGGAGACGCTCGACCATGTTCTGCTTTACGGACCGCCGGGTTTGGGCAAGACAACATTGGCCACTGTCATCGCGAATGAAATGGGTGTCAATATCCGCACCACATCCGGACCAGCCATCGAACGCCCGGGTGATTTGGCGGCTGTCCTTATGGCGCTTGAACCTGGAGATGTCTTATTCATTGATGAAATCCATCGTCTGCCGAGGACGGTTGAAGAAGTCTTGTATCCTGCCATGGAGGATTATTGCATTGACATCGTACTCGGCAAAGGTCCGGAAGCGAGGAGCGTCCGTCTCGATCTTCCTCCTTTCACATTGGTTGGGGCGACCACAAGGGCAGGTGCGTTATCAGCACCGCTCAGGGATCGGTTCGGGGTCCTCAGCCGCCTTGAGTATTATACGGAAGAGCAATTGATGAGCATCATCGAACGGACTGCGCTGATCTTGGGGACGACGCTCGAAAGCCATGCTGCTATGGAACTGGCAAGACGCTCGAGAGGGACACCGAGGATCGCCAACCGGCTTTTGCGGAGAGTGCGTGACTTCGCTCAAGTAAAAGGAACTGGTGATATTACCTTATCATTGGCCCAATATTCTCTGGAACTGATGCAGGTGGACCGTCTAGGACTCGACCATATTGACCATAAGCTGCTGAAAGGCATCATCGAAAGATTCAGAGGAGGCCCGGTAGGTGTCGAAACGATTGCCGCCAGCATCGGTGAAGAATCTGCTACAATTGAGGACGTATATGAACCTTATCTGCTTCAGATCGGTTTTCTTCAAAGGACGCCGAGGGGAAGGATCGCAACAGCTGCCGCCTATGCACATTTCGGCATTGAGGAGCCGACGGCATGAATTCACTTCCCAAGATACTGATGGCGGCAGGGGCGGTTTTGCTGGCTGTTGGGTTTTTGATGCAATTCATCAAGCTTGGACGCCTGCCTGGGGATATCGTTATTAAGAAAGAGCATGCGACTTTTTATTTTCCGGTTGCAACAAGTATAATAGTAAGCGTGCTTTTGTCGGCCATCCTTTATTTGCTCGGCCGATTCAGATAATGACAGGCAAGAACCCAGCGGAAAATGGACCCATTGTATAATCATTTTATATTTAACCGAAACAGGATGTGACTAGAAGTGAAAGTCGATTTATTTGACTTCGATTTGCCGGAGGAGCTGATTGCTCAAACTCCTCTGAAAAATAGAGAAGAAAGCCGTCTGATGGTATTGGATAAACAGACCGGCGAAACAAAAGATGAAATATTCAAGGATATAGCGGAACACTTCAAACCAGGCGACTGCCTTGTATTGAATGATACGAAAGTGCTTCCTGCACGCTTGTATGGAGTGAAGGAAGATACTGGTGCGAAGGTCGAGATGCTTCTTCTTAAGCAGGAAGAAGAAGATGTGTGGGAAGTGCTTGTGAAACCAGCCAAACGAGTGAAGCAAGGAACGGTCGTCTCATTCGGGGATGGGGAGTTGAAAGCAGTCTGTCAAGAGGAACTTGAACAGGGCGGAAGAATCGTCAAGTTCGAATACAGCGGTATTTTCTATGAAGTGCTTGACCGCCTCGGCAGCATGCCTCTGCCTCCTTATATCAAAGAGCAGCTGGAAGAAAAAGACCGTTATCAAACTGTGTATGCAAAAGAAAGAGGCTCTGCCGCAGCGCCGACTGCTGGATTGCATTTCACGAATGAAATACTGGAGCAGCTGCGGAATAA
The DNA here is from genome assembly GCA_045576475.1 of Bacillus sp. (in: firmicutes). Classification (GTDB taxonomy): domain Bacteria; phylum Bacillota; class Bacilli; order Bacillales; family DSM-1321; genus Bacillus_AD. The sequence goes on from JAZNGP010000091.1 coordinate 25,962, forward strand.
AGGCGTTTCCATCGCTTTCATCACTTTGCATGTCGGACTTGGGACGTTCCGGCCTGTCAGTGCGGAAACGGTTGAAAACCATGATATGCACGCGGAATATTATCATATGAGTGAAGAAACGGCCGATCTGTTGAATGAGACGAAGGACAGGAACGGAAGGATCATCACCGTCGGCACCACCTCCACGAGGACACTTGAGACGATTGCCGGCAGACATGACGGGCGATTCAAGGCGGAAAGCGGCTGGACGAGCATCTTTATTTTTCCGGGGTATGAATTCAAGGCAATTGACGCGATGATCACCAATTTCCATTTGCCGAAATCCACGCTCATGATGCTCATCAGTGCTCTAGCAGGCAGGGAAAATGTATTGAATGCATATGATCAGGCTGTTAAGAAAGAATACCGATTCTTCAGCTTCGGCGATGCTATGCTGATTATATAGTGAACGACGAAAGGACGTATAGATAGTGACAGCAATACGCTATGAATTAATCAAAACATGTAAACAGACAGGGGCAAGACTGGGCCGTGTTCATACACCTCACGGGTCTTTCGAGACGCCGGTCTTCATGCCGGTAGGAACATTAGCGACGGTCAAGACGATGTCTCCCGAGGATCTGAAAGAACTTGGGGCAGGTATCATCCTGAGCAACACCTATCATCTTTGGCTTCGCCCGGGGCATGAGATTGTGGAAGAAGCGGGCGGCCTTCATAAATTCATGAACTGGGACCGTGCGATTCTGACGGATTCCGGCGGCTTCCAGGTCTTCAGCCTGAGCGAATTCCGGAAGATCGAGGAAGAAGGCGTCCATTTCAGAAATCATCTGAATGGCGACAAGCTTTTCCTTTCTCCGGAAAAAGCCATGCAGATCCAGAACTCACTCGGTTCTGATATTATGATGGCATTCGATGAATGTCCTCCATATCCGGCTACTTTCGAATATATGAAGAAATCGGTGGAAAGAACTTCCCGCTGGGCAGAGCGCTGTCTCAAAGCGCATAACAGGCCTTCCGACCAAGGATTGTTCGGCATCGTGCAAGGAGGGGAATACGAAGATCTCCGCAAGCTCAGCGCAAATGATCTTGTGTCTATGGACTTCCCCGGCTATGCGATCGGCGGACTTTCCGTAGGGGAGCCGAAGGATATCATGAACCGTGTCCTTGAATTCACGACTCCGCTGCTTCCTATGGATAAACCCCGTTATCTGATGGGTGTGGGATCTCCGGATTCCTTGATTGACGGAGCGATTCGCGGAGTGGATATGTTCGACTGTGTGCTTCCTACCCGGATTGCCCGCAATGGAACATTGATGACAAGCAACGGAAGATTGACCGTCAAAAACGCTAAATATGCCCGTGATTTCGGACCGTTGGACGAGAATTGCAAGTGTCATGTCTGCAGAAACTACAGCAGAGCATATATTCGTCATCTGATACGATGTGAAGAAACCTTTGGAATTAGACTAACTACTTATCATAACCTGTATTTTCTGTTAAACTTAATGAAAGAGGTCAGACAAGCCATCATGGAAGATAGGCTGGGAGACTTCAGAGAAGAATTTTTCGAACAATATGGTTTCAATAAACCGAACGCGAAGAACTTCTAAAACAAACACTGTTCATTAGAGCAGCAGCAGAAATAAGAATATTTCCCGAAAGGAGTGAATAAAATGGAAACTTTAGTAACATTGGCACCTTTATTGATCATGTTCGTATTGTTTTACTTCCTGCTGATCCGTCCGCAGCAAAAGAGACAGAAAGCAGTAGCAACAATGCAAAGCGAACTGCAAAAAGGGGATAGAATCGTCACAATCGGCGGCCTTCATGGCGTAGTTGATGCAATCGACGAGAACAAAATCGTCATTAAATGTGGAGATGGAAGCCGCTTGACGTACGATCGCGGAGCAATCCGTGAAGTGCTTGAGAAAGGTACTCCTGCAGTATAATATCCTTTGAAAAATAAAAGCTGGCACCTATGGTGTCAGCTTTTATTTATTTGCCGGCCCGCCCGACAGATTGACTCCGAGAACGCCGCCCATCATACAGACGATAATGTAGCAGATCGACTGGATCCATTCCCTGCTGCTGAACAGACTGTCATTCCCTAAATATTGAAAAGAAAGCAGGATGCATGTATACAGTAATCCGGTGCCCCCGCCCAACAGCCAGCCCTGTTTCTTTCCTTTCCCCCCGGATATGAGTCCCCCGATGAAAATGGTGATGAAGGAGAAGATGAGCATGAAGACGGAAAGGGAAGACTCCGTCAGGGCAGTAAACCTAAGCAATAAGGAAAAAAACAAACTGAAAACGATGGCCAGTACGAAGATGGACATTGTACCGATCAATATTGCAGAACCAATTTTTCTTGTTTCCATATATAAATACCCCCTTCGCCGAGCTTTAGTACAAGCATATGCGGCTAAACGGCGAATCAGAACAGGATAAATCCCTTTGCACTGGAAATGATAACAGTTAAAAGGGGTGAGCTGCGTGGAAGTCATTTTGACTATCAGTTTAAGGACCGTCATTATGTATATCGTCATATTCACAATATTCAGGGTGATGGGAAAACGGGAAATCGGTGAATTGAGTGTGCTGGATTTGGTGATTTTCATCATGCTTGCTGAGATAGCGGTCATTTCAATCGATGATACGGAAGCAAGCATGGCTCAGGCCTTGGTACCGATGCTGCTCCTTCTGGTTCTGCAGATCACTCTCGCCTATATCTCTTTGAAATACCAGAAATTCAGGAGTCTGATTGACGGAACGCCGACAATCATTATCGCAAACGGAAAAATCCTTGAGAACGAAATGAGGAAGCTGAGGTATAATCTGAATGATTTACTGATGCAGCTTCATGACAAAGATGTTTTTCATATCACGGATGTGGAGTTTGCAATCCTTGAAACCTCAGGTTCTCTTTCGGTCATGACGAAAGAAAGGGGAGAGGAGGTCGAAAGGGCCACTCTGCCGATCCCTTTCGTGATGGACGGCGTCATTCAATACGAGAATCTCCGGATCCTGAAACGCAGCCCGGAATGGCTGTACGATCGATTAGCGGAGCATGGCTGCAATAATGTGAAGGAGATCCTGTATTGCAGTCTTGAAAAAGGAAAGTTCCATATTCAAAAAAAAGGGAAGAACCGCTGATATCAGCGTGTCCTTCCGAAAGGAATCAAATTTCTGATCTCTTCTTTTGTGATGACCTTCAATGCCCGCAGCACAAAATAATAAGTGAAAGCGGTTAATGCGATGGAGACATACAGTACATATGGAATATCGATCAACACGTAGAAAAGATGTCCTGTCCATCCGGCGAATAAAGCGGCTCCAAGTGTGAGGATATAACTCCGGGCTTCCAATGTGAACGGAATTCTTTTGGCGATCGTCAAGAAATGGAGGAAGGTTACGAGCACAATTCCTGCTCCAATGCCGATGGCAGTACCCATTATACCGAACTGGGGCTGGGAAGACAGGATGAATATGAGCGCCAGTTTCGCGGCTGCGCCGAAAACACTGTTCATCATTGCGGCCCTTGCCAGATTAAGGGCTTGAAGGACGGACTGAAGCGGCATCTGATAGTATGCAAAGATGAATATCGGGGCAAGAAATGTGATATAAACGGCCGCATTCCCATTTCCATACATCGCTTTCATGATCGGCTCAGCGAAGACAAACAGTACGACTACAGCAAGGCAGCCTGTGATGAAAGTGATCCTGAGCGACTGCTGGAGCCGGTGGACGATGAGTTTGGTGTTGCCTGTAGCGGCTGCTTCACTGACTGCCGGAACAAGAGAAGTGGAGAGGGCTGCGGTGATGAAGGAAGGAAGCATCAAAAGCGGCCAGGCATACCCGATCAATTCTCCATATTGTTTTGTCGCCAATGCGGTGGAAATCCCGGCGATCGCCAAGCTTTGAGAAACGATGATTGGCTCGAAAAACCAGGAAATATTGCTGATCAATCTGCTTCCTGTAGATGGGATGGCAATTCCGAACAATTCCTTCAAAGTTGCTTTTCCCTTTGCGGCCGATTGGAAGAAACGCTTTCTTAATGGAAAGTGTTTCTTTAATTTGAATAAGGTCAATAAATACAGCAAAGATGCCAGCTCACCAAGCACGGATGCGAACATGGCTGCCGCTGCGGCATATTCGATGCCATATGGGAGAAACATTTTCGTGAAGAGCAATATAAATGCGATGCGGACAATCTGCTCAAATATTTGCGAATAAGCGGATGGCTTCATATTCTGCTTCCCTTGGAAATACCCCCTTACAACGGCGGATACAGCAACGATGGGAATGATGGGTGCGATGGCCATCAGGGGCCAATAGACGCGTTCATCCGTGAACAATACTTGTGAGAGCCATGGTGCGGCAAGCATCAAGGACGGAGTGAAGATACAGGACAACCCGAGAGTCACCGATAAGGAAACGACCAAGATCGTCTTTATTTTCTTTTCATCGCCAGCGGCGTTCGCTTCGGCTACATATTTGGCAATGGCAACAGGCAGCCCGAGCTGTGTGACGGTAATGACAAGAAAGAGGGAGGGGAGAGCCATCACATATAGTCCGACCCCTTCACCGCCGATCACACGCGCCACCACAATCCTGTTGATGAATCCCAGCATTCTCGTGATGAAACCTGCTGCAAGCAGTATGAGCGTTCCCTGAAAAAACTTTGACATTTATAATTCCCTGCCTTCTCAAAAGTGATCGGATACTCTACAATTATCTATATGCGGCATAGTGGACAAAGCATGACAAGGGATCTGTATATCTTTTTAAAAGAGGGAGTTGAACAGATGAAAAAGAAGATTCATTCCTTTGAACCATATCGTACGAAACTTGCCCCTGCACTGCAGAGCAAGTGTGAAGAATTCATATTGCTCGGTTTCAAAGAGGTGAGTCCATCCGAGCTTTGGAACTATTTGCTTGCGAAGAAATGGAAGAAGAAAGAAAACAAGATGCTGCATGAATTGGTAAATGACATCATGTCCGTCAATATAAGCGATTATATGCACTTCGAAAGAATGGAAACCTTTAAGGATTCCCAGAAAAAAGATGCCCCTGATCTTGGCTCATTCAAGGATTTGTTTGTCTGAATAAGAAGTAATGTAAGAAAAATCAAAAATTGACAGAGATTCTAAATTAAATCATAATAATGGGGGAGTCTGGAAATTCCGGCTCCTTCGGTAAATTCATTACCACCTGTGCCTTTCTTGCCAAATGATGTCGATCAGCGAGTGCTATTGCCGTGCCAATCGACCATCATTCACCGAGAAAACAGGCCTGAAAGTTGTAAGGAGGCTTTTACATAATGGTAAAAAGATCAAGGGTTGTCGCTTTTCTTCTGCTCATCCTGACTGCCTTTTCTTTAATGGGAGCGACGTCCGAGGGAATACTTAAGAATATCAATCTCGGATTGGATCTGCAGGGCGGTTTTGAAGTCCTGTATGAGGTAGAGACGCTTGACGGGAGCGAAGTGACAGATGATGTACTGACAAGTACTGTCACTGCATTGACTCGCCGCGTGGACGTCCTTGGGGTGAACGAACCCAATATCACGATAGAAGGTGATAATCGTATCCGTGTGCAATTGGCCGGTGTCAAGGACCAAAGCGAAGCGCGCGAGATGCTCTCCACGTCGGCAAAACTATCGTTCAGGGACTATAACGACAAAGAAATGATGACAGGGAAAGACTTGAAGGAAGGCGGAGCGTCACAAACCTTCGACGAAAATAATAGACCTGTCGTCCAGGTCACGCTGAAAGATGCGGATCAGTTCCGTGAGGTCACAACACAGATTTCAGCGATGCCTTATCCGACGAATGTACTTGCGATTTGGCTTGATTTCGAAGAAGGGAAAGATTCCCTTCAGAATCCGGAAACACAAGATAATCTTATATCCGCACCGACTGTGTCAGAGGTTTTCTCACAGAACACGGTCATGATCACAGGCGACTTTAAGGTTGATGAAGCGCAGAATCTGGCTGATATGCTGAATGCCGGTGCCCTGCCGGTCGACCTCAAAGAGATTTATTCAACTTCGGTCGGAGCCAAATTCGGTGAGGAAGCACTTAATGAGACGATATTCGCAGGTATCATCGGTGTTGCTGCCGTATTCCTGTTCATGTTGTGCGTCTATCGGTTCCCGGGTTTAATTGCGACAGTGACGTTGACTGCTTATTTATATTTGACTTTATTGGTGTTCGATTGGATGAACGCCACACTTACACTTCCCGGGATTGCCGCATTGATCCTCGGGGTGGGGATGGCGGTTGACGCCAACGTCATCACGTATGAACGGATCAAAGAAGAGATCAAAGTCGGCAGAAGTATCCGAGCCGCAACAAAGAACGGAAACAAGACCTCGTTCATCACCATCATCGATGCCAACTTGACGACGCTTCTTGCGGCCGGTGTGATGTTCTACTTCGGGACAAGCTCGGTCAAAGGATTTGCGACGATGTTGATTGTGAGCATCATCATGGGGATTGTGACAAATGTATTCTTCACAAGGATACTGCTGTCCCTTGTCGTCTCCAGCGGTTTCCTTGATAAACGCCCTGGCTGGCTCGGTGTCAAGAAGAAAGATATCCATGATATCAATAAATCGGAAGTCGATATACTGTCGCTTCCTACTAAATTCGACCGTTTTGATTTTGTCACGAAGCGTAAAATCTTCTATACAATCTCGACGGTGCTTACCGTGCTGGGAATCGTATTCTTGTTGATCTTCAAGTTGAACCTCAGCATCGACTTCACGAGCGGAACAAGGATTGATATCACATCAGACAATGCTTTGACGACAGAACAAATCGCCGAAGATGCGAATAAACTCGGCATCGACAACGATGACATCACCATCGGCGGCGATAAAAACGAAATCGCCACAGTCCGGACGATAGGATCAATGGAAAAAGATGAAGTCATCAAGGTCAAAGATTACTTCAATGAGAAATACGGACATGATCCTAACATCAGTTCCGTATCGCCGACCATCGGAAAGGAACTGGCGAAGAATGCGCTGATATCTGTATTGATCGCTTCAATCGGAATCATTTTGTATGTGACCGTCCGCTTCGAATGGAGAATGGGTGTCCCTGCTGTCATCGCTCTTCTGCATGATGCATTCTTCATCATCACTCTGTTCAGCGTACTGCGTATGGAAGTCGATCTGACTTTCATTGCGGCCATCCTGACGATCATTGGTTATTCAATCAATGATACAATCGTCACATTCGACCGGGTCCGTGAGAATATGAGAAAGAAACGGCGCATCACAAAGGTGGAGGAATTGCATGAAATCGTCAATATATCCACCCGTCAAACGCTTGTGCGGACAGTAAACACCATATTGACCGTCTTGGTGACGGTTGTCGCCTTGACACTGTTCGGCAGCAGTTCCATCTTCACATTCTCGATTGCATTGCTGTTCGGTTTGATCTGCGGAGCTTATTCTTCCGTATTGATCGCCACTCAGCTATGGATGGATCTGAAGATCAAAGAACTGAAGAAAAAAGGAGAGCTGATCACTTACGTGGAGAAGAAAAAGAACACGGGAGAAGCTCAAGTGTAATAAAGGCCGAAGGCCGATCTGCAGAGGCTCAAAACAAAAAAGGCGGAGAAAAAGAAACATTTTTCTCCGCCTTTTTTTGTTTCCAATGTTTCGGTAACAGATTCAAAAAGCGTACTTCGCTTCTTTGCCGGCAGGTTTGTCTTGCTGCAAGTTTTCCAATGGTTTGGGGAAACTAGCCTTATCTTGAAGTGACAGGGGAGGCATGAGGAATGAGGAAACGGGAAGACAAGCAGGCGGAAACGGCTGCCATGCTGGGTGTGGTCGTCAATATATTGCTTGCTTTGCTGAAGATAGTCGCAGGTATCGCAGCCGACAGCAGGGCTTTGATCGCGGATGCCGTCCATTCCGGATCGGATGTTGTCGGTTCCTTCGCCATATACATAGGCCTCAAGGCTGCCAAACAACCGCCGGATGAAGAGCATCCATATGGTCATGGAAAAGCGGAATCCATTGCTGCCATCATTGTGTCCGTTCTGCTTGCCATTGTCGGTTTGAAAATCGGTCTTTCCTCCTTCGAAGCCTTCTATGCTCCGACAGAAATTCCTGGACAAGCGGCATTATATGTCATCGTATTCTCCATTATTGTGAAAGAAGCGATGTTTCGATACAAGTACAATTTGGGAAAAAGAATCGGGAGCAAGGCACTGATTGTGAACGCCTACGAGCATCGGTCGGATGTATTCTCATCCATCGCCGCCTTAATCGGGGTGGCTGCTTCGCTTTTGAGTGTAAGAACAGGCTTGGGTTTTCTCGCATACGGAGATCCGGCAGCCGGACTGATTGTTTCATTATTCGTCTTGAAGATGGCATTTTCACTCGGAAAAGAAGCGATCGTCATGACGATGGACCGTGTCCTGCCGGAAGATGAAGTCAAACCCTATAAAGATATTGTTTCCCGCTGTGAAGGTGTCGAGAAAATCAATTCGATGCATGCGAGGGAACATGGCAGATATGTCATCATTGATCTTAAGATAGCGGTCCTTCCGCATTTGACCGTTGAAGAAGGGCATAAAATCGGGAAAAAGGTGAAGGCAGGACTCTTGAAAGAACGAAAAATACAGGATGTGTTCGTCCATATCAATCCGCTGGGGGAGGAGGATGTTGAATGAAATCACAATGGATGTTCATTACAGGTATCGCGATCACTTTCATTATCGCCATTTTTGCGGTCCTGAATGTGGAAGCTGTAAGGGTGAATTATCTATTCGGAACCGCAGAGTGGCCGCTTATTTTCATCATCATCGGGTCTGCATTGATCGGAAGTATCATTACAGGCCTCTTGAGTATGTGGAAGACAACGGCGCTGAAGAAGCGTGTCCGAGCTCTTGAAAAAGAAAAAGGGGAATCAGCCCAGTCTGATTCCGCGGATCAGCTATTGTAAGTCTTAAATAAATTGAAACCCTTCAGCCACTCCTGTATAATGGGGAAGGTTGAGGGGTGAATTTATGTTACAGTCAAAGACACGCTGGAAAGTGCAGCAAGCAGACCAGCAGGCAGTAATGGAGCTGATTACCCAATTAAAGATTACACCGCTAGTTGCACAGCTATTAGTGAACCGTGGATTGGATACAGTGGAATCTGCACGGTCCTTTTTATTTCCTGACCAGGAATTCCATGACCCTTATCTTTTGAAAGACATGGACAAAGCTGTAGAACGGATTCGAAAAGCGATACAAAACAATGAAAATATACTTATATTCGGAGATTACGATGCAGACGGAGTCAGCAGCACCACTGTACTGATGGAGACGCTGGCGAAACTGGGGGCGAATGTGGACTATTATATCCCGAATCGTTTCTCAGAAGGGTACGGACCGAATGAACAGGCATTCAGGCAGGCGAAAGACAGAGGTATCCATCTGATCATCACCGTGGATACAGGGATTTCTGCTTTGAACGAAGCTATAGTCGCAAGAGATCTTGGAATGGATTATATCGTTACCGATCATCATGAGCCTGGTCCTGAGCTTCCCTATGCCCTTGCGGTAATTCACCCGAAAAGGCATGACAGTGAATACCCATTTCAGGAACTTGCGGGTGTCGGTGTTGCTTTCAAGCTTGCACATGCCCTCCTCGGCGAGCTGCCTGACGATCTTCTTGAAATTGCCGCGATCGGGACGATTGCCGATCTAGTGCCGCTTCAGGGAGAGAACAGGCTGATCGCTTCCTTGGGGATTGAACGGATGAGGAGAACCAGCCGTCCGGGAATACGGGCCTTATTTAAACAGGCAGGTGTGGAGCTTCATACACTGACGGAAGAAAGCATCGGATTCTCGATTGCTCCAAGGATCAATGCGGCAGGCCGGCTCGGAGATGCGGATCCGGCAGTCGACCTGATGATGACCCGCCATCTTGATGAAGCGTCTTCCATCGCGGAAGAGATTGATTCACTCAATAAAGAACGTCAGACGATCGTGTCCGATATCTCCAAGGAAGCGATTGCCCAAGTGGAAGCTTTCTACACATCGGAGGATAATAAAGTGCTCATCGTCGGAGCGGAAGGCTGGAATGCCGGAGTCATCGGCATTGTCGCTTCAAAACTTGTGGAGAAGTACTATCGCCCGACAATTGTGCTCAGCTATGATAAAGAAAAAGGACTTGCTAAAGGATCTGCCCGCAGCATCGCCGGTTTCGACCTGTACGGCAATCTCTATAAATGCCGTGATATCCTCCCGCATTTCGGCGGACATCCGATGGCAGCGGGGATGACTTTGAAACTGGATGATGTCGCTGATTTGAGGAAGCGGCTCAATATGCTTGCGGCAGAATGTATGACGCCGGAAGATTATATTCCGATCACAAAGGTGGACGCTGTCATCGGACTTCAGGAAGCGACAATCGAGACGATCCAAGAGATGGAGAAACTGTCGCCTTTCGGGATGGGCAATCCGAAGCCGAAGGTGCTGATACCGGATATATCCGCATCGGCCCTGAGGAAAATCGGGGCGGATGGCAGCCATCTGAAAGCATCGCTGAAAGATGGGGATTTCACCCTGGATGCTGTAGGATTCGGATTCGGAGAGTACAGTGAACAAGTTTCACAGAATGCGAAGATCAGTGTCATCGGTGAATTATCCGTCAATGAGTGGAATAATATCAGAAAGCCGCAGTTATTCCTGCAGGATTTGTCGGTGGAGCATTGGCAATTGTTCGATATCCGCGGAAGCAAGAAACTGGATCAGCTGCTTTCCAGCTTACCGTCAGAAGAGCTGAAGTTGATCTTCTTCAATCAGGAACTTGCCGATCGTATGCGCGCCATCAAGAAAGGGACGGTCTCCGTCATCACGGATGAAGCATCCGCACTTGCCGAGGATCTGCATGGACGAAACGTCGTTTTGGTGGATATGCCGACGGATGAAGCCATCCTGAAGAGCTTGCTCCAAGGGAAACAACTGCATCGGCTGTATGTGCATTTCCATCAGCAGCAACAGCATTATTTCAGCACCGTACCTAACAGAGACCACTTCAAATGGTTCTACGCTCTGCTCCTGAAGAAAGGACCACTTGACTTAAACCGCTATGGCCGTGAAATCGCCAAGCTTAAAGGCTGGTCCTATGATACGGTTGATTTTATCTGTAAGGTGTTTTTTGAGCTGGAATTTGTTACAATAGACAATGGTATTATCACCGTCAACAAACAAGCTCAGAAGAGAGACATAAGCGAAGCTCCTTCATATGTGAGCAAGCAAAAACAAATTAAATTGGAAAACGAGCTGCTCTACTCGAATTATCATCAGCTTTATAAAAAAATCGAAAGCTATGTGTCGGATACAGAGCGAAAGCTCAAGGAGGAAACAACGTCATGGATTTAAGACAATATATTACGATCGTTGAGGATTGGCCGAAACCAGGAATCCAGTTCAAGGATATTACGACATTGATGGACAATGGAGATGCGTACCGTTATGCAACGGATCAAATCGTGGAATATGCCAAGAAGCAAAAGATTGACCTTGTGGTCGGACCTGAAGCACGCGGATTCATTATCGGCTGTCCTGTCGCATATGCTCTTGGAGTCGGTTTCGCACCAGTTCGTAAGGAAGGGAAACTTCCGCGTGAAACGATCAAAGTACAATATGGTCTTGAATACGGCAGCGATACTTTGACGATCCACAAAGATGCGATCAAACCAGGACAGCGTGTATTGATCACGGACGATCTTCTTGCGACCGGAGGTACAATCGAAGCCACAATCAAGCTTGTTGAAGAGCTTGGGGGTATTGTTGCGGGAATCGCGTTCCTGATCAATCTATCGTACTTGGACGGCCTTTCTAAATTGGATGGCTACGATGTATTGACATTAATGGATTTCTAAACAGAAATCATTGAGCCTTGTCAGGTATGACAAGGTTTTTCTTTATATGTATGTCACCATCCGGTCTGGGAAAACAAGATGCTTTTTCATCGTTTTCAAGAGGAAGAAGGAATAACCACTTTACATTTCCTCTTTTTTTTTCGATAATAGTAATAATATCTATTAAAATGAACGAAACAAATGTCATATGGAATTTATTTGTACAGGTTATACCTTCATCGGAGAACGACATAGCTTTCTATTACACAATTAAGGTGGTCTCATGGCGAACGAACAATTATTAACTTCAAAACAAGTGATAGAACGAACACAGGCCTATTTGGGGGCCGAAGATGTGGCGTTGGTCGAGAAAGCATTTTTGTTTGCCGAGAATGCCCATAAGGACCAATACCGCAAATCCGGAGAACCTTATATTATCCATCCGGTGCAGGTAGCCGGCATTCTTGCCAACCTGGAACTTGATGCTTCGACAGTTGCTGCCGGTTTTCTTCATGATGTTGTCGAAGATACGGACATCACCTTGAAAGAAATCGAGATTAGTTTCAATGAAGAAGTGGCGATGCTGGTCGATGGTGTCACGAAGCTCGGGAAAATAAAGTATAAATCACATGAAGAGCAGCAAGCAGAGAATCACAGAAAGATGTTCGTGGCGATGGCGCAGGATATTCGTGTCATCCTGATCAAGCTTGCCGATCGGCTTCATAATATGAGGACATTGAAGCATCTTCCTTTCGAGAAACAAAGAAGGATTTCGAACGAAACACTTGAGATTTTCGCACCCTTGGCTCATCGTCTCGGAATCAGTACCATCAAATGGGAACTTGAGGATATCGCCCTGCGCTATCTGAATCCGCAGCAATATTACCGTATTGTGAACCTGATGAAGAAGAAGCGGAACGAAAGGGAAGAATATTTGGACGATGTGGTCAAAGAAGTAACCGACAAACTCGCTGAAGTCCAGATCAAGGCGGAGATTTCCGGCCGGCCTAAGCATATATACAGCATTTACCGGAAAATGGCCCTTCAGAATAAGCAATTCAGCGAGATTTATGATTTGCTTGCGGTTCGGATACAAGTCAACAGCATTAAAGACTGCTATGCTGTACTTGGGATCATCCACACATGCTGGAAACCGATGCCGGGACGTTTCAAGGATTACATCGCAATGCCGAAGACGAATATGTATCAATCTTTACACACGACAGTCATCGGTCCGAAGGGTGACCCGCTTGAAGTTCAAATCCGCACCTTCGAAATGCATCGAATAGCGGAATATGGAATCGCCGCCCACTGGGCTTACAAAGAAGGAAAAGAAAACACGTCGATGCCTCTTGAAGAGAAGCTTGGTTGGTTCAGGGAGATCTTACAGTTCCAAGATGATGCTTCCAATGCCGAGGAATTCATGGAATCGCTCAAAATCGACCTGTTTTCGGATATGGTGTTCATTTTCACACCGAAAGGGGATGTCATTGAACTCCCTGCCGGCTCAATTCCAATTGATTTTGCATACCGCATCCACTCGGAAATCGGCAATAAAACAATCGGCGCCAAAGTGAACGGCAAAATGGTGCCGCTGGATTATAAACTGAAAACAGGGGATATCATTGAAATCCTTACATCCAAGCATTCTTACGGACCCAGCCAGGACTGGTTGAAGATCACACAGACCTCCCAGGCGAAAAATAAAATCAGGCAATTCTTCAAGAAGCAGCGGCGCGAAGAGAATGTGGAAAAAGGCCGCGAGCTTGTAGAGAAGGAAATCAAGCTGATGGATCTGGATCTGAAGGATGTCTTGACGAACGAGAACATCAAAAGGGTCGCAGAGAAATTTAACTTCTCCAATTTGGATGATATGTATGCAGCGATCGGATACAATGGCATAACAGCTCTGCAGATCGTCAATCGTCTGACCGAGAAGTGGAGAAAAGAAAAAGAGCAGCAAGAACAGCTGTCAAACCTTAAGGAAGCGACCCAGGAGCTTAAAACCATCTCGGCTCCGAAGAAAAGGGAATCCGGGGTGCGTGTGAAAGGGATCGATAATCTGCTCATCCGCTTGTCCCGCTGCTGCAACCCTGTTCCGGGTGACGAAATTGTCGGTTTCATCACGAAAGGCCGTGGAGTTTCCGTACACAGGAGTGATTGCCCGAACATCTCCGGCGAGGATGCGGAAGCAAGGCTCGTTCCTGTCGAATGGGAAACAGGCTATAATGAACGGAAAGAATATAATGTCGACATCGAGATCAACGGTTTCGACAGAAGAGGGCTGCTTAATGAAGTGCTTCAGGCAGTGAACGAAACAAAAACGAATATTTCTGCCGTTTCGGGCAAGACCGACCGGAACAAAATGGCTGTCATCCACATGTCCATCTCTATCACGAATGTCAGCCACCTGCAGAAAGTCGTTGATCGGATCAAGCAAATTTCCGATGTGTATTCTGTCCGAAGAATAATGAATTAAGGAGTCCATCCATGAAAATTGTATTACAGCGTGTGAAAGAAGCGAATGTCAAAGTGGATCATGCGACGGTCGGTGAAATAGGGAAGGGTTATATGCTCTTAGTCGGCATAACGCATGAAGATACGTCGACTGAAGTGGAGTATTTAGCCGAAAAGATTGTCCATCTTCGGGTCTTTGAGGATGAACAAGGCAAAATGAATAAATCCCTGATGGACATCGGCGGGGAAATCTTATCGATATCCCAATTCACTTTGTACGGTGATGCTTCGAAAGGGAGAAGGCCGAGTTTCACGGAAGCGGCGAAGCCGGATCATGCCAGAATGCTGTATGACCGATTCAATGAAGTATTGGCAGATAAGGGCGTGAAGGTCGAGACCGGAATATTCGGTGCGATGATGGATGTCAGCTTGGTGAACGATGGTCCAGTCACACTCATCTTGACGAAGTAGACAACTTCATGTAAGAGATGATAAAAGGGAGGAGAAAAAGATTATCTTTTTCTCCTCCCTTTTTTGTTACGGATTGAAGTATCCGCCAAGTCCGTTATATATGGCTTGGACAATGGTTGCTTGATATTCCAGTGAAGTGATTAATTCTTCTTCCTCTGCATTGCTTAAGTAGCCGAGCTCGAGCAGGATGGCCGGCATACTGTTGGAACGGAGCACGTGATAATCTCCGAATCTTGCTGCCCTGATTTGGAGTTCTTTAGTATCTTCAAAAGCTCCGGAAAGTGCTTTCGCCAATGGTATTTGATAATTATGATAGTAATAGGTTGTGATTCCTTTTACGGTTGCTTGTTCTGCACTGTCATAGTGGAGGGAAATGAAAGCGTCCGCTCTGTTCAGATGGGAAAGCTTCACGCGATCGGTCAATGATATATATGTATCATCACTCCGGGTGACGATGACGGTTGCACCGGATGCTTCAAGCTTTCTGGCCAAGAGCCGGGCTGTATAAAACGTCAAATCCTTCTCTAGTGTCCCATTCTCCCCGATTGTGCCGCTGTCATTGCCTCCGTGTCCAGGGTCTATGATGATTGTCTTATTCTTGAGATCGAATGCCTGGTTATCATATAACTGTACGGGGTTCTCTCCTATAGGTTCCGCAAGCCATCCGGCTATATAGGCTTTTCTTCCGAAGGAACGCTTCACTTCATACATCCCATTTACAATGCCGGTAACCTTGAACTCATCTCCGCTGTCCGCTTCTTTCTTGATCGGGGCATCCAATGATGCGGCTTCGCGCAGCGGTGCATCGTCGTATAAGATGACGATGCGGCTGTCTTCGGGAACTTTCGATAATTCTTTTTCGGTGCGCTGGGTGAACCAGGAAGGAATCCACGCTTGCTTATCTTTTGACAGCCGGATTTTTATCCACGCATTTTCTTCGCCGGTTATTTCATACGTTTCCCCTTTGTTCAAATCGGCCGCTGACTTCCCTGATGAGGAAGGAGAATCCTTTGCTGTCAATGAAGCGGTTAGTGTGACGTAAGGGACGTCTGTCTTCTTTTCCGTTTTTGGAACATCCACATATGAGCCGAATACCCAGCCTGTTTCCGAACCGGCTTTCACTTTCAGCCATTCTCCTTCCTTGCCTTTGATGGTTATCTTGTCCCCTTTTGAAAGGACCTTCTTTATTTCAGAAGACGTATCCGGATCATTACGGAGCTTCAGATCCTCAACGTTCACAATGCCTTCCCCGGAAATTGCTTCTTCCGCATTCACCGCCGGCGGCTTGTTGTTAAATGCTATACAGGGCAGAATGAACAGGAAAGCGAGCAAGGGAATAAAAATCTTTCTTTTCACCCTCGATACCTCCTACTTGAATAGATGGAATAAATTCTTATGTAAGTTCTTAACTGAATAAGGAAAAGCTATATTGTATCAAATACCAGCCCCTGGAGGAACTGCAATGAAACGGAACGAAAAGAACAGTGTAACCCACGATGGAAGCAGCCAGTTGTTCGGAGTGGACTTCCATGATTTCATACAGCGTGAACAAACGAATAATATGGTCGAACTCGCCAGTGACTTTGGAATTTCGGTCAATGATGTGAAACAATTGAAACGCCGGATTGAGCGCTCGTGACTTATTATACATGAAGCTGGTGGAATATAGCAGGAATCCGAAGCATTTGCTTATGTATCCATTCTTTTGGGAGGATCCGGCTTGACAATATGATGCGAGGGAATTATTATTAGTAAAATAATAATACATACAAATGCGAAAACCAATGAGGGAGAAAAGTAGTCAAGGATCTCGTGACAAAGAGAGGGAAGGCCGTCGGGCTGAAAGCTTTCCTGCATCGAACCTTAATGAAGGAACACTCCGTAGGTTTCGCTTTGAAAGAGGACATATGTCCTTTAGTAGGAGATGAACGTAGGCAGGCGTTAACTGCTTGAGGAAAGACCTTGACATTTTGAGGTTTTTCGAATTAGGGTGGCACCACGGGAATCAAAGCTCTCGTCCCTTGTATTTATATACAAGGGACGAGAGCTTTTTATATTTGGACTACGGTTCATAGCTGTTTTATCGCGTTTAATAGGAGGAACAAAAATGAGAATGCAAATCCCTAGGGGTACTCAGGATATTTTGCCTGAACAGACTGCCATCTGGCAGTATATCGAAAATGCGGCAAAAGAATTATGCAGCCGATATCAATATGATGAAATCCGGACACCAATCTTTGAACATACAGAAGTGTTTTCCCGGGGAGTCGGGGAAACGACGGATATTGTTCAAAAGGAAATGTACACGTTCACGGACCGGGGCGACAGAAGTTTGACACTCCGCCCGGAAGGGACCGCAGCGGTTGTTCGTTCCTTCGTTGAGAATAAGATGTTCGGATTAGCCGCTCAACCAGTCAAGTTATTTTATTTCGGACCGATGTTCCGCTATGAGCGCCCGCAGGCCGGCAGGTTCCGTCAGTTCGTCCAATTCGGTGTCGAGGCATTGGGAAGCGCGGATCCGGCAGTGGATGCGGAAGTGCTCAGTCTGGCAATGAATCTGTACAAAAGCCTCGGGTTGAAAGAATTGAAACTTGTCATCAACTCCTTGGGTGATCAGGAGAGCAGAACGAACCATCGGGAAGCGCTGATTTCCCACTTCAAGCCGCATATCGGGGAATTTTGCCCGGACTGTCAAAACCGTCTGGAGAAAAATCCGCTTCGGATCCTTGATTGCAAGAAGGACCGGGAACATGAATTGATGAGCAGTGCTCCAAGCATACTTGATTACTTGAACAGCGATTCGAAGGCATATTTCGAAAAGGTACTGAAACATCTTGATAGTATGGGTATTGACTATACTGTTGACGAAACGCTTGTCCGCGGATTAGATTATTATAACCATACCGCATTCGAGATTATGAGCAACGCCGAAGGATTCGGAGCCATCACGACATTATGCGGAGGCGGCCGATACAATGGGCTTGTGGAGCAATTCGGAGGACCGGAAACACCGGGAATCGGATTCGCACTCAGCATCGAAAGGCTGATTGCCGCATTGGCCGCTGAGAACATCAGCTTGCCGATCGAGAAGAAGACGGACATTTATGTAGCAGCACTTGGTGAAGACGCGAAGGATTATAGTGTAAAGTTTGTGAACGATCTTAGAGCAAACGGTTTTTCAGCCGAGAAGGATTATATGGACAGGAAGATCAAGGCGCAGTTCAAAGCGGCAGACCGTGCGAATGCACGCTTCGTTGCCGTATTGGGGGATGATGAGCTTGCGAACAACAAGGTCACACTCAAGAACATGGAAACAGGCGAACAAAGTGAATTAACATTACAGACTTTCATCGAAGAATTTAAACAGCAGCAATAAGGGAGGAAATTGGGATGTTTGGCAGAACGTATTTTTGTGGAGAAGTACCAGAAAGTGCAATAGGTGAGAAAGTTACATTAAAAGGATGGGTGCAGAAGCGCCGTGACCTTGGAGGGTTGATCTTCATCGACCTTCGTGACCGTTCCGGTCTCGTTCAAGTCGTATTCAATCCTGATGTTTCAAAAGATGCTTTGGCGACAGCCGAAAAGGTCCGCAACGAGTTCGTGCTCAGCGTGGAAGGAACAGTCATTGCAAGGCAGGAAGGCACCATCAATAAGAACTTGAAAACGGGTAAAATCGAAATTGCGGCAGAAGGCGTCAAAATCATCAATGAAGCGAAGACACCGCCGTTCGTGATTGCCGATAAAGTTGACGCGGCAGAAGAGACCCGCTTGAAATACCGCTACATGGACCTGCGTCGTCCGAGCATGTTCGAGACGTTCAAGATGCGTCATGAAACAACTAAGTCGATCCGCAACTTCTTGGATGGTGAAGGATTCCTTGATGTGGAGACACCGATGCTCACGAAGAGCACACCTGAAGGGGCAAGGGATTATTTGGTCCCAAGCCGTGTGCATGATGGTGAATTCTATGCGCTTCCTCAAAGCCCTCAACTGTTCAAACAGCTGCTGATGGTGTCTGGATTCGAACGTTATTATCAAGTCGTGCGCTGCTTCAGGGATGAAGATCTGCGTGCAGACCGCCAGCCGGAATTCACACAAGTCGATATCGAAACCAGCTTTATGAGCCAGGATGATATCATGGCGATGACGGAACAAATGATGAAGAAAGTGATGCAGGATGTGAAAGGCATCGAGATTTCGCTGCCGCTTCCCCGCATGACATACAATGAAGCAATGAGCCGTTACGGTTCGGATAAGCCTGATACACGCTTCGGGATGGAACTGATCGATGTTTCGGAAATCGTGAAGGACTCCAGCTTTAAAGTATTCGCAAGTGCGGTCGGCAACGGAGGACAGGTGAAAGCGATCAATGTCAAAGGAGCGGCATCCAGCTACTCAAGGAAAGATATCGACGCTTTAGGCGCATTCGCTGCCGTTTACGGAGCGAAAGGACTTGCTTGGATGAAGGTTGAAAGCGACGGCTTGAAAGGACCGATCAGCAAGTTCTTTGAAGGGGAAGAGGCAGTAAGCTTGACGGAAACGCTTGGTGCTGAAGAAGGAGACTTGCTTCTGTTCGTTGCCGATAATAAGACGGTTGTTGCGGATGCTCTTGGGGCACTTCGTCTGAAACTCGGAAAAGAACGCGGTCTGATCGACGAAAATGTGTTCAACTTCCTTTGGGTTACAGACTGGCCGCTGCTTGAGTATGACACGGAAGCGAAACGTTATTTTGCGGCGCATCATCCGTTCACAATGCCTTTCCGTGAAGACTTGGAGCTGCTTGATAGCGAACCGCAAAATGTTCGTGCGCAAGCCTATGACCTCGTCTTGAATGGATACGAATTGGGCGGCGGATCTCTTCGTATCTTCGAAAGGGATATCCAGGAGAAAATGCTCTCCGTACTTGGCTTCAGTCAGGAAGAGGCGCAAGAGCAATTCGGATTCCTTCTTGAGGCATTCGAATATGGTACACCTCCGCATGGAGGAATCGCCCTTGGATTGGATCGTCTTGTCATGCTGCTTGCAGGCAAAACCAATCTGCGTGATACTATCGCATTCCCGAAAACAGCAAGTGCAAGCTGTCTGATGACAGACGCGCCAAGCCGTGTCAGCGCAGATCAGCTGGCTGAACTACGTTTGGCACTAACGGGTGAAAAAAAGGAATAAAGCACTAGATCGGTTACCTTGAAAACCATAAATGAAAGTGCTATGATTTAAATAAGAAGTGAGAGTCCTGATGTGTACGTTGCTTACACCTATAAGTTTTGACCGAACACTTATAGTTACGGGAGCCCGAGTTCCGCTGTTGCGTAAATGCCTCTTCCATGTGGACTTACAAAGACGGCGGGCAGAGCACCCACCTGCGGAGAGCGGGTTCAAAACGAAGGCGATTAAACGGCACGATCGGGACTCTTACGTTATAAAACGACATATAATGGAGCGCTTTTGCCGAAGCGCTCCTTTTGTTATGTGCGTGACAATATCAGACCTGTACAATATGATGGAAGAACAGCCCGGGTATTGGCACTTGAACGGCTGCGCCGGTTTAGGATATAACAAGAATAGATGAATAATGGAGTTGAGTGAAATGCTGCATCAATTTTCAAGAAACGAATTGGCTATAGGTAAGGAAGGGTTACAACTTTTACAAAATGCGACGGTGGCCGTCCTCGGAATAGGGGGAGTTGGATCGTTTTCTGCAGAAGCATTGGCTCGATCGGGAGTCGGAAGATTGATCCTGGTGGACAAGGACGTCGTAGATATCACGAATGTGAATCGGCAGCTGCATGCCTTGCTTTCTACAGTAGGGAAAGGGAAAGCGGAATTGATGAAAGAAAGAATCGCTGACATCAATCCTGAATGTGAAGTCATTTCATTACAGATGTTCTATACAGAAGAGACGTACGAAGAATTCTTCAGTTATGGTTTGGATTATGTGATTGATGCTTCCGATACAGTTTCCTACAAGATCCATTTGATGAAAGAATGCCTGAAAAGAAATATCCCGGTTATCAGCAGCATGGGAGCCGCGAATAAAATGGATCCGACACGTTTCCAAATCGCGGATATCAGCAAAACCCATACAGATCCATTGGCGAAGGTCATCCGTACGAGACTGCGGAAGGACGGCATCCATAAAGGCGTCACAGTCGTATTCTCCGATGAAAGCCCGATCATCATCAGGGAAGATGTGAGGAAAGAAGTCGGGAATGACGAAGCGGTCATCCGCAAGGCTAAAATGCCGCCATCCTCCAATGCATTCGTCCCTTCCGTCGCGGGGTTGATCGCAGCGAGCTGGGTTGTACAGGAAATAGTGAAGGATATTAAGATCCACCGCCTAAACGATTAAGGAAAGGAAGCGTCCATAGC
Source organism: Bacillus sp. (in: firmicutes) (assembly GCA_045576475.1). Taxonomy (GTDB): domain Bacteria; phylum Bacillota; class Bacilli; order Bacillales; family DSM-1321; genus Bacillus_AD. The sequence goes on from JAZNGP010000091.1 coordinate 47,135, forward strand.
ATGTACCACGAACCATTATCACATCGGTTAAGACCATCCACAATTGAAGAAATGGTTGGACAGGAGCATATCATAGGTCCCCGTTCGGCACTCTACAAAATGATTCAAAACGGACATGTCCCATCCATGCTGTTATATGGGGAACCGGGTACGGGCAAAACGTCGCTTGCATATGCGATCGCAGGAAGCACAAAAAAAGATTTCTACGCACTGAATGCGACCACAGCCGGAAAGAAAGATGTGGAAGCGGTGATCGAGGAAGCGAGACTCACACGGAATGCATTGCTCTTCCTGGACGAAATCCACCGCTTCAATAAAAGCCAGCAAGATTCATTGCTGAAGGCTCTGGAAGAAGGTGTATTCGTTCTGATCGGCGCTACTACGGAAAATCCGTTTCATAGTGTGAACGGCGCCATCCGCTCCCGATGCGGGCAGATCAAGCAGCTGAAGCCGTTGACCCATCAAAACATCAAAGATCTGCTTACGAAGGCAATCACGGATGAACAAAAAGGACTCGGCAAAATGAATATCCGGATGGACGAAGCGCTTCTTGATCTGATAGCGGATACGACAACAGACGGACGGACAGCGCTGAATCTCTTGGAAGACATCGTTATGGCATCGGATCGCGCAGATGACGGAAGTATTGTGGTCGATGAAGAAACAGTGAAGGAAAGCATCGAGAATAAAGGCTTCTCTCATGACAGAAATGGAGATATGCATTATTCACTTCTATCCGGATTGCAGAAAAGCATTCGCGGAAGCGATGTGAATGCTGCGTTGCATTATTTGGCAAGATTGATAGAAGGCGGCGATGAGACCGCCATCGGCAGGAGGCTGCTTGTCATCGGCTACGAAGACATAGGACTTGCGAATCCGGAGCTTTGTGCACGTCTCCTCCCGGCCATCCAATCGGTGGAAAGGCTCGGCTTCCCGGAAGCCCGCATCCCGCTCGCCAATATCACCATCGAAATGTGTCTATCTGCCAAGTCGAATACGGCTTATAAAGCGCTCGATGAAGCGATCGCGGATGTGAGGAGAGGCCGAACGGGAGATATTCCGGATCATTTGAAGGATGCCCACTACGACGGTGCGAAAGTGCTCGGTCACGGAAAAGGCTATAAATATCCGCATGATTACCCCAATTCATGGGTTCATCAGCAGTACATGCCGAAAGAACTGGAAGACACGATTTACTATAAGCCTAAACAATCAGGAGAAGAGAAGAAATTGTTCCTGATCAATCAAAGATTGCAGGATCTTAAGAATAACGGAGCACAATGATTTACTCTTATTCCTTTATTTGGTAAAATAAGGATGAAATCAAACGGACTATCTTGTCCCATAACAACAACGGAGATGCATCTGCTTATCATTCTTAGCGGAGGCATCTCCTTTTCCTGTGTTCAGGTTCTATTAAGATCTTGGAGCGGAATGAATGTACCATATGGCCATGGGGACTGGTGGGAAGAAAGGGAGGG
>JAZNGP010000092.1:0-5221 GCA_045576475.1 Bacillus sp. (in: firmicutes)
GAAACAAAATCCTTACCTTTAAAAAAAGAATATACAGTAACATAAATAAGCCGTTTCTAAGCTTGTTATTACAAAAAAGAGTGGTGTACATATGAATTTGACGATTTCCCATTTAGAGGATATGAAGCTGAAAGAGCTTTATGAATTAGCGAAAGAATATAAAGTTTCCTATTACAGCAAGCTGAGCAAGAAAGAGTTGATTTTTGCGATCCTTAAGGCGCAGGCTGAACAGGATGGTCTTCTGTTCATGGAAGGCGTACTCGAGATTATTCCTTCCGAGGGCTTCGGATTTTTAAGGCCGATCAATTATTCCCCGAGTTCGGAAGATATCTACATTTCAGCATCCCAAATCAGACGTTTTGATCTTCGGAACGGAGATAAGGTTTCCGGCAAGGTGAGACCGCCTAAAGAAAATGAAAGATATTACGGGCTGCTGCATGTGGAGGCCGTCAATGGCGATGATCCGGAATCAGCGAAGGAACGTGTTCATTTCCCTGGACTGACACCTCTGTATCCGAACCGTCAGATCATGCTGGAGACGACACAACGCAACTTATCGACGAGGATCATGGATGTGCTTGCACCGGTAGGTTTCGGACAGCGCGGGCTGATTGTCGCGCCGCCGAAAGCTGGTAAGACTATGCTGATTAAAGAAGTAGCCAATGCGATCACGACAAATCATCCGGAAGCGGAACTTATCGTTCTTCTGATCGATGAACGTCCGGAAGAAGTGACAGATATTGAACGTTCCGTTGCAGGGGATGTTGTCAGCTCGACATTCGATGAATTGCCAGAGAACCATATCAAAGTAGCTGAGCTTGTTCTTGAAAGAGCGATGCGTCTCGTTGAACATAAACGCGATGTTATCATTCTGATGGACAGTATCACCCGTTTGGCAAGAGCATACAACCTATATATTCCGCCAAGCGGCAGAACTTTATCAGGCGGAATCGACCCTGCGGCATTCCACCGTCCAAAGAGATTCTTCGGGGCTGCAAGGAATATTGAAGAAGGCGGCAGCCTGACGATATTGGCTACCGCACTGATTGATACAGGTTCGCGTATGGACGATGTCATTTATGAAGAGTTTAAAGGAACTGGTAATATGGAACTTCATCTTGACCGCTCATTGGCGGAGAGAAGAATTTTCCCTGCAATCGATATCCGCCGCTCAGGCACAAGGAAAGAAGAATTACTGCTGCCTAAAGATAAGCTGGACAAACTTTGGGCTATCCGGAAAACAATGTCGGACACTCCAGATTTTACAGAGCGCCTCCTGCGTAAGTTAAGACAGACTAAGAGTAATGAGGAGTTCTTCAATATGCTTGATGCCGAGATGAAAGGCGGAAATGTCCGCCGTACACGGACTGAAAGCTGAGAGCATTCGGAGTAGATATTGAGTTGCATTTCAAACAACAGCTTGTTATAATGAAAAAGCATGTTTAACAAAGTTAGATGGAGAATCTTTTTCCATCTTTCATGATATAACTCTGTTTCAGGAAATGATTCAGGGCGGAAGGAGATGAAAAGAATGAAAGCAGGAATTCATCCAAAGTACAACAAGATCACTGTTAAGTGCGCTTGCGGTAACGAATTTGAAACTGGTTCAGTAAGAGACGAAATCAAAGTTGAGACTTGTTCTGAATGTCATCCATTCTACACAGGCCGTCAGAAATTCGCTGAGGCTGGTGGTCGTGTTGATCGCTTCAACAAGAAATACGGCATCAAGTCAAACCAACAATAATTGTTCCGAAATGTTTAAGACAGGCAAGTTCTTTTTCTTGCCTGTTTTTTTTCTTGATAGATTCGCCTATTAATGGGTCAAACCTCCTATGTCGGAGGTTGCCCATACATAGAAGGGAGAGGTATATACGTGTACGAAAAGAAGCAAGCAGGTTGGATGGAGTTAATTTGTGGGAGTATGTTTTCGGGTAAATCCGAAGAGCTGATCCGCAGGGTCAGACGTACACAATTTGCGCAGCAAAAGACTGTCGTATTCAAGCCTGCACTGGACAATAGATATGCGGAAGAGGCTGTCGTGTCCCATAATGGCACTTCCGTCTGGGCCAAGCCTATCCAAAAATCAACAGATATCTTCATGCATCTCAAAGAGGAGTATGATGTCATAGCCATCGACGAAGTGCAGTTCTTCGATATGGAAATTGTCGAAGTGGCGCAGCATCTTGCCGACAGCGGATACAGGGTAATTTTGGCCGGACTTGATCAAGATTTCCGGGGCGAACCATTCGGACCGGTGCCGATGCTGATGTCATTGGCGGAGACCGTGACGAAGCTTCAGGCAGTTTGTGCTGTGTGCGGCCAGCCGGCCAGCAGAACACAGCGATTGATCAATGAGAAGCCTGCCAATTACCATGATGCCATTATTCTTGTCGGTGCTTCTGAATCTTACGAGCCGAGATGCCGCCACCATCATGAGGTGCCCGGTAAGGAAGCAAGTATTGCCTCCCCGGATTTGAATGTGAACCGCAATTTATCATAAATGATTCAGAACCCTGTTGAAATGACAGGGTTTTTTTCAAAATTGGAATACTGGGCTTACATGGAATTTTGATGTCCGCTGTACTATAATGAACATGTTATGGTAATAGATAAAAGGATGTTTCTTAGCAACGGCATAAGCCGCGATGGAAGAAACGGGATGTTTATAAATATAGAACGGAAAACTTGAGGTGAATCAGTGTGATAGATAGATTACAGGCTGTTGAGGACCGTTATGACAGACTAAATGAACTGTTGAGCGATCCGGATATCGTGAATGATCCCAAGAAGTTGAGGGAGTATTCCAAAGAGCAATCAGGAATACAGGAAACAGTAGAAACATACAGAGAATACAAGGATATCAGATCGCAATTGCAAGATGCAAAAGCCATGCTGGATGAAAAATTGGATGCGGACATGCGCGATATGGTGAAGGAAGAAGTCAGTGAGCTGGAAGGTACGATGAGCCAGCTGGAAGAAAAGCTGAGAATCTTGCTGATCCCGAAAGATCCGAATGATGACAAGAACGTCATCATGGAAATCCGCGGGGCAGCGGGCGGAGATGAAGCGGCTCTATTCGCAGGAAGCCTTTACAGGATGTACAACCGCTATGCGGAAGTCCAAGGCTGGAAAACCGAAGTGATTGATGCGAATCCGACAGGTCTCGGCGGTTACAAAGAAATCATCTTCATGATCAATGGACAAGGCGCTTATTCCCGGCTGAAGTTCGAAAACGGAGCACATCGCGTACAGCGTGTTCCTGAGACGGAGTCCGGCGGACGCATCCATACATCCACTGCCACGGTTGCCGTACTGCCGGAAGCGGAGGAAGTGGAAATCGAAATCCATGATAAAGATATCCGTGTCGATACATTCGCATCATCCGGTCCAGGGGGGCAAAGCGTCAATACGACGATGTCCGCTGTCCGCTTAACGCATCTTCCGACCAATACGGTCGTATCCTGCCAAGATGAGAAATCGCAGATCAAGAATAAAGAGAAAGCGATGAAAGTTTTGCGTGCGCGTGTATATGATAAATTCCAACAGGAAGCACAAGCGGAATATGACCAAAACCGGAAGCTTGCGGTTGGGACCGGAGACCGCTCGGAGCGTATCCGTACGTATAACTTCCCTCAGAACCGTGTGACGGATCACCGTATCGGTTTGACGATCCAAAAGCTCGATCAAATCATGGAAGGGAAGCTTGATGAAGTGATAGAAGCGCTGATCATCGAAGATCAGGCAAGCAAGCTTCAAAGCGATGAGGATTGATGATGTCTAAGAAAATATACGAAGCCTTGAACTGGGCTTCGTCTTTTTTGAAAGAGAATCAACGTGATGAAAATGCCGGGGAACTTCTGCTGCAGCATTATCTGCAATGCTCCCGGGCTTCGATGCTGGCAAGCCTTCATGATCCATTGGAAGAAGATATTTGGCATAAATTCCGTTCCGCTGTCGAAGAGCATATAAAAGGCCGTCCCATTCAGTATATTATGGGTTATGAATCGTTTTACGGAAGGTTATTCCATGTGGACGAAAATGTGCTTATTCCCCGTCCCGAGACAGAGGAGCTTGTCTATCATACATTGGCTAAAATCGGGCAGCTTTGGAATCAAGCGGATGATGTGCAGATGCTCGATGTGGGTACGGGAAGCGGTGCAATCGCAGTGACGATGAAGCTTGAGAAGCCTGCATTGCATGTTGTCGCAAGTGATATTATGGATAAGTCCCTTTCGGTTGCTTCAACTAATGCGGAACGTTTAGGGGCCGAAGTCACCTTTGTGGAAGGAGATCTGCTCCAGCCTTTCATCGAAGAAAGCAGGAAATTCGATGTGGTGCTCTCCAATCCGCCTTATATTCCGCTAAGTGATGCTGTGGACATGTCAGAGGTCGTGACAGAACATGAGCCTCATATAGCATTGTTTGCCGGTGTGGATGGGCTGGATCTTTACAGACGACTCGCAGCGGATCTGCCTGTTGTCCTGAAAGACACTTTCCTTGTCGGCCTGGAAGTAGGCGCCGGCCAGGGCGAGGCAGTTGCTGCCTTGTTGAAGCAAAAGCTGCCGAAAGCGGAAGTAAGTGTAGTGAATGACATAAACGGCAAGGACCGAATGGTGTTTGCGGAGCAGTCGACTCGATCTTGAGTCGGCTTTTTTGTATGTTCAGGAGGAAATTTTATTACCTTATTTTCCTAGTTTTGAAAGTACGTTTAAATATAATACATAAAGCACCTTGCTTTTGCAAAGTGCTTCACATATAACCGCTAATGCTATATTGGCTGTCAGCTTTTCATTATTCCTCGGGTGCCTGGACAGTGACATACATCATGTCATCATCACTATCATAATTTAAGTCAACATAGTATCCCTCTGTATTTTTGGCGGAGTAAAATCCTTCATAGCTGTTTACTTCAGCAGTATACCCAAGATCTATGCACTCTTCTGTATATGCATCAAATTGTTCTGAAGAAATACCATATGCTTCAAAATCAAAGCTGCTCTCATCGTCTGTTACACTTTCCACTACTTCTGCTTCCGGCTTAGGAATTTTATTGCCAAGATCGGTCTTAGACCACTGATAAGCAATATTTGTTTCATCGTCGACAGAGTATTTCTCTGACGCGAAATCATAATAAGTGGTGTGTATTTTATTATCTTCAATGTACTTGATTGTAGCTATATCTGGTTCAACTAATTTGTAGTGTTTTTCATCTTTTACATAA
>JAZNGP010000093.1:0-6326 GCA_045576475.1 Bacillus sp. (in: firmicutes)
CAAACTTTCTCAACTTCGAGAATTAAGCTGGCTAGAGCAACAGTACAATTTAATTCTTCTGGGTCCTCCTAGCATCGGAAAAACATATATCGCAATTGGGTTGGGACTCGAAGCAGTATACAAAGGGTTCAATGTTTACTTCACTACTATGGGGGTGTAACCGTCAAGTAGAATAGATCAGTCTTCCACAGATAAGCTAGATCAACTTTCACCAATTAAGAGAGGCCAGTTGTTTCGGGAAACAAAGTTTTTCGGTACTTCATGCGGATGCTATCTGTCTCTTCACCAAAAGTAATGATTTCGCTCCGATGGAGCAGGCGATCTAATATTGCTGTTGTTAATGTCGGATCGCCAAGGAATTTGCCCCATTCATTCGGTCCCTTGTTCGACGTCAAGATGAAAGCTGCCTTATCGTAGAGGTCATAGATGAACTGGAAGAATAAATGGGCTTCATGCGGTTCATACGTCATATACATGACGTCATCGATGATGATTAGGTCAGATCCAATAATCCGCTTATATCGGGTATGGATTTTTTGATATGTTCACGAGTCTTCAAGATATACATCAGGTGGGCCATGGAAACGAAGGAGACTTGAAACCCTTTCTGGACTGCGTGCACACCTAAAGCGACGGACAGATGCGTTTTGCCTGCACCTGTCGGTCCCATAAGGATGAGTGTAAAATCGTCTTCAACCCAATTCAATTCTTTCAACACATTGAATTGCTTTTCGCCTAATGCATTCTGTTCCTTCAAATCATACACATCCAGCGTCTTCAGTTCCGGGAATTCTGCCCACTTCATGAGCCGTTCTGTAGTCTTCTGTTCCCGGCAATCCAACTCGTATGACAAAAGTTCATGGGTAAACTCATGATAAGTCCATCCTTTTGCTTCTGCTTTTCGCAGAAGGTTGGGCAGCTCTTTCGCCGTTTCCGCCAACCGTAAGGTTCGACATTGTTGCTGTAACTGGTCGAAAGGACTGGTCATCTCATTCTCCCTCCACTCAACACTTTCAGGTAGGTATCGCTGGATCGTTCGGGCGCTTTCAACTCCATGTACTTTTCATTCAATTGGACTTGAGACACGGATGGTTGCTTGATCTTCAGGTCCAGTGAATAAGCGATATCCCGGAAATCATTGCCGCTGATTAACTGAAGCTTTTCCACTTCCTTCAAGGCGACTTCCGCGCTTTTCGGATGATTTCGGATTGTCTTCTGAATGACCTTCAATTGGTCTATCAAATGCCTCGGATACTTTTCAGCTAAGGCATCAATAAACCATTGGATTCGGGCTTGGTCCGAAAAAGCATCGAGTAGTTGATGAACCAACAGACTGCGCTTCGATTCTTTTTTTTCCCGGTGTACCGGATCTGAAATGACCAAACCTTTTTCTTCTGAAAGTTGGTGCTTTGCCAGTATTGGACCCGTTGGCTTCAGGCGGATAAAGAGCGATTTGCCTTCTGCTACCTGAAGATATGCTGTATTCGATGAGCCTTCCTTGTACGTTCCTGAAGGAACGCTGTACCGATTTTGCAGGTAGCGGATGACATTGTCCTTCTGTATCTTTCTTGTTATACTGGACGTGAGAGTATTCTCGAATAGGTATCTGAGACTTTTTGTAAGTGTTGCTTTTCCAGGGCGTGCACTTCGAAAGGTCTCTTTTTGATGTTGTGATGAATTTTGTAATTGCCTGTCCGTTTCAACCAGGCCCAGACGGCCTCATTCCAGTCGGTCAGGTTATCGAAGACTCGATTTTTACTGAAATTGTATTTAACGAACTTCACGACTTGTTTGATTTTTCCTTTTGATTCGGGATCACTTTTCCGGCAAAGAAAAATTTTAAACCCTCGTGCTGTTTGATATTTGCTGAATTCTGCAGTTAGAATAAGGTCCCCAGCATTTTCGCTCACAGAGAGTAAGGCATCTTGGTCGTAGACCATCTCCACTGGCATGCCTTCAAAGTAGGCAATGGCATTTTCATGACACCTCACCACATCAGCTGTTCTGAATGGTCGGTCCAGCCATTCGACATATTTGTAACGGGAATGGGATAAAATAAATGCGATGAAATAGAGGCGTTTGTTTCCTCCGGTCTTCATTTTCACCACTGTTTGTCCAAAATCCACCTGCCCTTGCTGACCTGCCAGACTTTCGGGGATGGCTGAATATTCCCGGTGGCGCGCACTTTTCGGAATATGATAAACCTCCCGTAACTCATTCACGTAATTGCGCACTGTATTTTCAGAAGCGTCTCTGAAATCCATCCGATCCTCCAGCCAGTCGTGTACCTGTGCGCCTGTCAGATCCGGATGTTCGGTTAACCAATGCAGGATATGATCCCGAAAGGGATCCAGTTTCTTGGTGCGGTTTCGCAACGATATGAGAAAGTCTTCAAACTCCTCTGGCATCATTCCTATATATTCTTTTACGGTATTTCTCGACATGCTCAACTTCTTCGCAATCGAATTGATCGAAAATCTTTCCGAGTACAGCTTTCTTACTTCTACATATTTCATGAATCTGTTCACTCCAATTTCCTCACTTCCAATAAACTAATGCTAGCCTATTAAAAGTGTCATAGTTGTAGGGAAATTGGTCAATCTTATTTGTTGAAAATTGTTCTATCTTAATTGTGATAAATTGCTCTCTCTAGTTTAGCGTTTACAAAGGTACAACGATAGGGGTAACTGCACCATCATCTGGCGTTCCAAGGGAATTACATCACTTGTTGAAAGATGCATTCAGTAGCTTAGAACAGAAAGGGTTTAAGATCATCAGTGGAGAAACTACCTGGACTCAGGATAAAGCAAAGTCTGCAGCTGCTAAAAAGCGTGCAGAAGAATTTAATAAAATGATGCTCCGTGATGATATTCAACTTATTATCCCTCCTTGGGGTGGAGAACTACTTATTGAAACACTTGAATATATAGACTTTGAAAATATATTAAGCAAGTGGATATTAGGATATTCTGATATTAGTTTGTTATTGTTAGCCATTACATTGAAAACAGGTATTGCTACAGCCCACGGAACGAATTTAGTAGATTTAAGAGGAGCGTATTCTGACGAAACGACAGCAATGTGGCAATCAGTATTGTCTACGAAAATGAATGAATCAAATCTTCAACATTCATCAGATAAATTCCAAAAAGACTGGCAACATGATAAACCAACCCCATGTATTTTTAATCTAACAGAACAAACTAATTGGAAAACAACTGCTGAAACGCGTAAAGTTCAGATAAAAGGGCGGTTACTTGGTGGATGTATTGACGTAATTAGGCATTTAGTTGGTACACCTTATGGAAATGTACAACAGTTTAAAGAGAAGTATAGTAAAGGGGATGCTATCATTTGGTATCTCGAAAATTGCGATTTATCAACAACTGATTTGCGTAGGTCCCTTGTGCAAATGAAATTAGCTGGTTGGTTTGATAATTGCAGTGGAATTATGTTTGGTAGAAGTCCAGCTAATACACCAGTTGCAAATTATACAGTTGAAGATGTATATGGTGAACTTTCAAAAGAACTTCAAATCCCTATTTTGTACGATATAGATTGCGGTCATGTTCCACCACAAATGACGTTTGTCAATGGAGCATACGCTGAAGTTCATACAGAAAATGGTCAAGGTACTGTGGTACAAACTTTCAAATCATAGAGACCCTGTATACTCGAATATTTATAGTCAATTTAACTAACTTGCTTCCCGATGTGGACTAGAAAGTTAGTTTGTTTTTATATTTACAAATTCGTAGACATTATCAAAAAATTAAAAAATAATGCAAACGGACAGTAAGCAGTCGTCTTGAGTAAGTATGGAAGTTAAGCTTCCCCTTGCTTGATTAATAGATAATTGACTTCAAATTATATTCCTCTAATTTAAATTGAATGGGTAGTTATAGTCCAAAAATTTTAAAATTCGTTTAATAACTGAGTACCTGATGGATGAAGTGTTAGATTTCCATTGTCGGAGAGCTCAATAGATGCTTGATAGTAAAAAAAGCTCCCGTAAACTCTAGATAAAGCTACGGGAGCTTTTCTATTCAGTTATTGAAGTAGTGATCCTGTTCGAGGTCAGGGATTAGTCCAAGTTGCACAGGCTTCCATTTCAAGAGTTTCTGAGTTTCAGTACTTGATTTTGGAATATCGAGAGCAGCAAGTGTGCTGAGGAAGCCAAAGTGATCTTTTGCCTCTTCACTTGAAATGCTGACTACTGGAACGTTCAGTTGTTGCCCAATAACACTTGCAATGTCACGAAAGGGTACCCCTTCATCTCCAACTCCATTTAGTCGTGAACCGGCAGGGGCTTTTTCTAAGGCGAGACGATATAGTTGTGCGGCGTCAAGCCGGTGAACAGCCGGCCAGCGATTGGTTCCTGCTTCCACATAGGCTGAGATGCCCTTTGTTTTGGCAATTTGGATTAATCTTGGCACAAATCCTGTGTCACCCTCACCATGTACTGAGGGACAAAGCTCGACTATCGATGTTCGCACACCGCGTTCAGCGAGTGACAACACTACATTTTCTACTGCCACTCCGTTGTTATGGGTGGTGATCACGAATGGTTTACCAGACCCTTCCAACGCTGATCCCATCGCTTCGACGGCGCGCAGATCTGCTGTGAGTGCCCCGTCAAAGTTTGCAAAGTCATGATTAAATGCTAGATGAATGACGCCATCCGCAGCAGCTGCACCACTGCGAAGACTGTCAAGATCGTCGATATCGCCGCGGTGACTATCGACCCCAACCTCTTTTAGCTTCGCTGCGCTATTGTCTGAGCGCGCAAGACCGACGACCTGATGACCTGCGCTTAAAAGTTCTTGGATGACGGCAGAACCGATGTACCCAGTTGCTCCTGTTACGAAAACACGCATTACGCTCTCCCCCTTACCATGTTAACCGTTGATGTATATACGTTGATTACCATGCAATGGCACCATCCTCATCCGAGAATGTCCCCGTTGGACCATCCGAATCAAGCATCGCAAGCCGGACTGCTTCACGTGCTCCTTGTTCGACACTGCGAGAGCCAGAAAAATTATTGAGTGCAGTCGAGGTATGGCCAGGACATGCAGCATTGACCTTGATATTTGTCGATTCAAGTGCGAAGGCAAAGGCAAGTGTCACCGCATGAACAGCCGATTTTGACGCCGAATAGGCTCCGAACATCGAACGGTGCGCGTTATCAGGAAGGGAATTCCAACTAAGGGAGCCGCCGGTGCTGCCCATGTTAACGATTCGAGCTGCTGGGGCTTCACGTAAAAGTGGCAACATGGCCTGTGTGACAGCTATGACTCCAAAAACATTCGTTTCATAAACGGCACGAATGTCTTCGAGTGAAGCAATCGTCATAAGACCACTTGCAGCGCCACTGCTCGGAAAGGGATCGCCAGGTTTGCCTGCATGTGAGATGCCTGCATTATTTACGAGCACGTCGAGACGACCAAATTCGTTCCGAATACGTTCTTCTGCTGCAAAAATGGAGTCCTGATTTGTAACGTCGAGCTGAAGAGCATGTGCATCAGTTACAATGTTAGTAGAGGCCGATGTTCCGTTCTCTAGGCTGCGTGATCCGATAAGCACGGTATAGCCGTGTGCTGCCAGATCCTTTGCGATTTGTAATCCTATTCCTTTGTTAGCTCCGGTGATCAATGCTACAGGTATGGTCTGCATGGTTTTAATCTCCTTTGTATATGGAATACTATCTATAATTTTCCCAGCGAATGTGGGATAATGATAGTAAACCACATAATTACGGAACTGTAAAGTTCCGAAACTAATAAGTTTTTTTAAAATGTTTAAAAGGAGTTAAATGTATGAAGAAAATAAAGACAGAAACATCCGAGCAAAGCGAAGTAGCTGAGGTATTGGCAGATAAGCCTGCACAAAAATTAGGACGAAAACGCGATCATACACGGGACGCGAAAATTCTAGAAGCGGCCATAGACATTCTTGCAGAAGCGGGATTCGATGGTATGACAATGGACATGGTTGCAGCTCAAGCAAAGGCGGGGAAAGCAACAGTATACCGGCGATGGTCTTCCAAGGCAGAGCTAGTCCAGGAAGCGTTGACCTGGATGAACCGAAGTCATCTTGAGTTGGAGCATTTGCCTGATACAGGTAATTTACGTGGTGATCTTCTTGCCCTTTTAAAGCCGCAATCGATTGAAGAAGGAGAGAAAAAGCTTCGAGTCATCATGGGGCTAGGATCTTTTTTGCAGCAGATGGGTGAGGGGATCGGAATTTTTGATTCTTGGGACACGCTGAACCGTGAACTCATTCTCCGATCTGTAGCTCGTGGTGAATTTCCCGCTCAAGCAGAT
>JAZNGP010000094.1:0-2865 GCA_045576475.1 Bacillus sp. (in: firmicutes)
TCTTTTGAAGCCAAAGACGAACATGTTCTGTTGTCAGTCCCATCCTTATCATCCTTATCATCCTTTCTCTATTTACATCCGAAATGCTGCTGTATGTGCTGGTGCATCTAATAATTCTTTTAGTTCGTCATCTAGTTTTAATAAAGAAATCGAACAGCCTGCCATTTCAATCGCTGTCATATATTCACCGACAAACGTTTTATAGACGGTCATTCCTTTCTCCGCAAGAATGTCACTCACTTTTCCATTCAATATATATAATTCCATTAAGGGCGTCGAACCCAGTCCATTAATCATGACAGCTACTTCATCACCAGATTTGTGAACACCGTCCTGCAAAATTTTTGAGAGAAGCTCTTCAGCAATTTCATCGGCCGTTTTCAGGAGAGTCCGTTCAATTCCCGGTTCACCGTGAATACCCATGCCAATTTCCATTTCATTTTCAGCCATTTCAAATCCCGGTTTGCCTGCTGCTGGGATTGTGCAGGCTGACAAGGCCATTCCCATCGAGCGTACATTTCGGATTACTTTTTCAGCACTTGCTTTTACTTCTGCTAAAGGAGCGCCTGTTTCTGCTTTTGCGCCGGCAATTTTATGTACAAAAACCGTTCCCGCAATTCCGCGTCTTCCAGTCGTATAGGTGCTGTCTTCAACGGCCACATCATCATTGACGATTACTTTGTCGACTGCAATCGTTTCCATCTCAGCTAGTTCCATTGCCATTTCAAAATTCATCACATCGCCTGAGTAATTCTTAATGACTAATAACACGCCTGCACCACTGTCGGCGGCTTTAATGCCTTCAAGCACTTGATCGGGACCTGGCGAAGTAAAGACTGGACCACAAACTGCCGCATCCAGCATCCCTTTTCCGACAAAACCAGCATGCGCAGGCTCATGCCCGCTGCCGCCTCCGCTGACGATTCCAACTTTCCCAGCAGTACGTTCAACACGTGTTAATACAGCCGTATCCGGAACATGCTTCAGTACATCACGATGTGCTGCAACCATTCCTTTCATCATTTCTTCAACCACATGATTAGGATCGTTAATCAACTTCTTCATCTTTAGTCGCCGCCTTCGATTTAAGTAGACTGATTTTTCATACTATTTCATTATAACAGCACGTTCAAGTAAAAAAGAAATAATATAAACTGAGGCGGTCAACATCCGTTGACCGCCCCCATTTTTTTATTTCCCTCCGAACAAATTAAACATTCCTCCAAGGACACTGCCTTCATCCTTTGAGTTTCCTGATCCTCTCGGTGCAGCTGAAAATACACGGCTGGCTAGACGAGAGAACGGCAGCGATTGGATTAAGACGTCCCCCGGACCTTCAAGTGTCGCAAAGAATAAGCCTTCGCCTCCAAAGAGAGCCGTTTTAATCCCTTTCACCATCTCTACGGAATAATTAATGCTTGGTGTAAAGGCGACTAAGCAGCCTGTATCGACACGCAGTTTTTCGCCAGCTTTTAATTCTTTTTGAATAAGCGTCCCCCCAGCATGAATGAAAGCCATCCCATCTCCTTCAAGCTTCTGCATAATAAATCCCTCGCCGCCAAAGAAGCCTGCACCGAGCTTCCGCTGAAATTCAATGCCCACCTGGACACCTTTTGCCGCTGCCAAAAAGGCGTCTTTTTGACAAATCATTTTGCCGCCTAACTCTTGTAAATCAAGGGCAATTATTTTTCCAGGATAAGGTGCAGCGAAGGAAACTTGTTTTTTGCCAGCACCCGTATTGGTGAAAGCCGTCATAAATAAGCTTTCCCCTGTCACCAACCGTTTCCCAGCTCCAAAAAGTTTTCCCATTACACCTTCGTCGTTTTTCGAACCGTCACCAAAGATGGTTTCCATCTCAATCGAATCATCCATCATCATTAAACTACCTGCTTCCGCAATGACCGTTTCATTCGGATCGAGTTCAATTTCCACACATTGCATGTCATCACCATGAATGACAAAGTCTATCTCATGATTTCTCATATTGATCCTCCTTTAACTAGTTAAAAATGAAGCTCTCAAGCTAGCTGCCCCTTCATTTAGTGCCTCACGAGCTTCAGGCACAAAGGAAATAAAGTTTCCAAAGCCATGAATCAGATCATGATAATTTTTATAAAAAACGGGAACACCGTTATCTTCTAGCTTTTCCGCATACGCTTTACCGACATCCCGCAGTGGATCATATTGTGCGGTCAATATCGCAGCTGGCGGCAGGCCGCTCAAGTCTGGGTAGAGAATGGGTGAGACATATGGATTTAACATTTCGTCATCATGCGAAACATAATGTTTTCTAAACCATTTCATCATGTCTACTGTTAATAAATAGCCTTCTGCATTTTCACGGATGGAAGACGGTTCTTGATCATAACCGGTAGAAGGATAGAGGAGGAGCTGATAGCAGATACTCGGTGTCTTTTTTTCCTTAGCTAGAATACAAGCTACCGCTGCTAGATTCCCTCCTGCACTATCCCCGCCGACTGCAATTTGGTTACGATCAATCGCAAATTCCTCTGCATGCGTCGCAATATAGTGGAGAGAATCATAGGCATCTTCCACAGCAGCCGGAAATTTATATTCAGGTGCAAGGCGATAGTCGACTGAAATAACCACGCACTGTGCTGCATTGGTGAGTGATCGACAAATACCATCATGACTATCTAAGTTCCCCACTACCCAGCCTCCACCATGATAAAAAACTAAC
This sequence comes from Bacillus sp. (in: firmicutes), assembly GCA_045576475.1. Classification (GTDB taxonomy): domain Bacteria; phylum Bacillota; class Bacilli; order Bacillales; family DSM-1321; genus Bacillus_AD. The sequence goes on from JAZNGP010000094.1 coordinate 2,702, forward strand.
GCTGGCAAAAGCCCTTCGCTCTTCGGGGTATAAATCCGAACTGGTATGTCCCGATCCTTTAACGGTAAGATTCGGTCCTCCACTTTATGTACATCTACCCTTTCCTGTTGGAAACTTAATGCCCCAGCATCCTGAGACCGATACACCTCAGGCGTCATCTGGTC
>JAZNGP010000095.1:0-45363 GCA_045576475.1 Bacillus sp. (in: firmicutes)
ACTATCTAAAGTAATTTCTTTAGGTATCGTGACACTAAATCCTAAGACAAAGAATATTGTTTTTTTTAAATCTGGAAGCGTACCATCGGCATCTTCTTTTCAAAGCGTAAATAAAAAAAGGATAGTTAGCCAATGAATGGACTAACTATCCTTCGAAGAGCCATGACAGCTCCTTATTAAGCTTTGTTGCTTGAACCGAATTCACGGATTTTGCCGATGACAGTCGCTTTGATTGCGTCACGTCCTGGTCCGATGAATTTACGTGGATCATAAACTTCAGCGTCTGCAGCCAACACTTCACGTACTTTTGCAGCGAATGCAATTTGGTTTTCAGTGTTAACGTTGATTTTGGAAGTTCCCAAAGAGATGGACTTTTTGATGTCCGCTTCTGGGATACCAGTTCCGCCGTGAAGTACAAGCGGCATGTTTGTAAGGTTTTTGATTTCTTCCATTTCAGCGAATCCAAGGTTTGGTTCACCTTTGTAAGGACCGTGTACAGATCCTAGAGCTGGAGCAAGGCAGTCGATTCCTGTTTTCTCAACAAGCTCTTTACATTCTTGAGCATCAGCATAGATTACGCCGTCAGCGATAACGTCGTCTTCTTGTCCGCCGACTGTTCCAAGCTCAGCTTCAACAGAAACACCTTTTGAGTGAGCGTATTCAACAACAGCTTTTGTTGTTTCTACGTTCTCTTCGAATGGGTGGTGAGAAGCGTCGATCATAACAGAAGTGAATCCTGCATCGATTGCTTCTTTACATTTATCGAAAGAAGAACCGTGATCCAAGTGGATCGCAACAGGAACAGTGATTTTCATGTCTTCCAATAATCCTTTAACCATCATAACGACAGTTTTGAAGCCGCCCATGTGACGAGCTGCACCTTCAGAAACCCCAAGGATAACAGGTGATTTTTCTTCTTCTGCAGCAGCCAAGATTCCTTGAGTCCACTCAAGGTTGTTGATGTTGAATTGTCCAACTGCATATTTACCTTCCAATGCTTTGTTCAGCATTTCAGTCATTGAAACTAAAGGCATTTTATTTCCTCCTTATGTTATAACTGTTACATTGCAAGCAATGCTCCTATTAGAGTTTCCCTCATTGATATGTATGTATGCAGGAAATCCCTCGAAGGACCAGTAATACTCCACGTTTAAGCATACCAATAGTTTTTCATTTTCTCAAGACGTTCAAACATCTAGGAATAATTTGTCAACCATTTTATTTCATTTGTTTGTCTTTTGATTGAAAAGTAAGAAAATAAGCGCTTTATTTTACTGCTTTGCATCCAGCGGAAGATACTTTTTGACTGTATTCCGTATATCTACAATGTCGAACGGTTTGGCAAAATGGGAAAGTGCCCCTAAGTCATTCGCCTTCTGAATCATATCCAGTTCGCCGTATGCCGTCATGATGATGACAGCTATGGAACTGTCGTACTCCTTCAGGCGCTTAAGTATTTCGATTCCGTCCATTCCGGGGATCTTCATATCAAGCAATACGAGATCCAGCTTGTTGTTCTTCGCTATTTCCAATGCCTGCGCCCCATTTGCCGCCTGAAATGTTTCATATCCCTCCTTCTGTAATACTTCATTCAAAAGAATCCGTATTCCATACTGATCATCGACAATCATAATATTCATTGCCATACTTTCACTCCCATGGTTATTGCTTATATTCTCCTATGCGATTCCCTTTATCTAGATAATAAAACATATTCGATACATTTCAGATATCACCTTCATTTTTCTTCCTTTTACGCAATTTTTTTGCCATTTTAACCGATCCTCGCATCTCTGCCGCTTATCCTATATAATGCTTTTAGTCCTTATTGGAAAGATTCATGTCCCTTTTTGTGACTGATTTTCCATTTATTTTATACAGAATGCTCAAGATAGGGAAAGGAGTTTTTATATTGAAAATCTTCACGACACAGCTGACCGGATTATTCCAATCCATCAGCAAAGATGAATTTGCTTTTGAAGATGCCGCCCGTCTGCTTGCGCAAGCAGCAGCCGGCCAAGGGAATATCTATATTTATGGAAGCCGCGAAATGGCCGGGTTGGTGAATCAGGTTCTTGAAAGTCAAGATCCGCTGCCGCAGGCAAAACCATTATCCTTTGACGGCTCTTCCATCCAGGCAAAACCGGTCGATCGGGTCATCCTTGCGACTAGACTCCATGATGATGAGGAAGCAGTCGCCTTAGCTGAACAGCTTTATACTAAAAATATCCCTTTTGTTGCCTTGTCGACGATTCACGATGCGGACCGCCAAGGAATCGAGTCCAAAGCAGATGTACATATCGATCTGAAGGTGAAAAGGGGGCTTATTCCGGCCGATGATGGTTCGCGTTCCGGCTATCCTTCCTTAATGGCCGCTTTATTTGTGATCCACATTATCCAGAATACGCTGTCTGAACTGCTTGATGAGCTCGGATTTGAATGAAAAAAGGTTAATCCCGCGGCGGGATTAACCTTTTTCATTAATGCTTATCTGAATATTGGATAGATGCCTTCACAAAATCTCTGAACAAAGGCTGTGGTCTTTGCGGTCTTGATTTGAATTCCGGATGGAATTGGCATGCAACGAACCATGGATGATCTTTGATTTCCACGATTTCCACAAGACGTCCGTCCAGGCTTGTACCGGAGAAGACAAAGCCTTCCTTCTCCATGTCTTGACGGTAATGGTTGTTGAACTCGTAACGATGACGATGTCTTTCATAAACGACTTCATCTTCGTAAGCCCCCATCGCTTTCGTTTCTTCGCCAAGTTTACATGGGTACAATCCAAGACGAAGTGTTCCGCCCAAATCTTCCACATCTTTCTGCTCAGGCAGTAGATCGATGATCGGATGCGGAGTCAGCGGGTTGATTTCAGCCGAATGAGCTCCCGTTAAGCCAAGCACGTTACGGGCAAATTCCACAGTCGCCAGCTGCATACCAAGGCAGATACCAAAGAAAGGCTTCTTATGTTCGCGTGCATACTGGATAGCAGCGATCTTCCCTTCGATTCCTCTGTCACCGAATCCGCCCGGAACCAAGATTCCATCCGCGTTTCCAAGCATTGAGGCTACATTTTCCCCGTTCACTTCTTCAGCATTGATCCAATCGATTTCCACATCGGCGTCGAATGCATAGCCTGCATGTTTCAATGATTCAACGACTGAAATGTAAGCATCTTGAAGTTCAACATACTTACCGACAAGTGCGATTCTTGTTTTACCGGATAGGTTTTTGACTTTATCAACAAGTCCCTTCCAGTCTTCCATGTCTGCAACAGGGCAAGAAAGCTGCAAGTGATCGCAAACAATTTGATCCAAATTCTGTTCTTGAAGAGCCAATGGCACGGAATACAAAGTATCCGCATCGCGGCATTCGATTACTGCCTTCGAATCGATGTCACAGAATAAGGCAATCTTGTCCTTCATGTCTTGTGATACAGGCATTTCAGTACGAACAACAATGACATTTGGCTGGATACCCAGACTTCTCAACTCTTTTACACTATGCTGAGTCGGCTTTGTTTTCATTTCGCCTGCAGCTTTAATATATGGAATCAATGTGCAGTGCAGATAAAGCACATTTTCTCTACCGATATCACTCTTGATTTGGCGAATTGCCTCAAGGAATGGAAGGGATTCAATATCACCTACAGTACCGCCGATTTCTGTAATAACCACGTCGGCATTTGTTTCGCGCCCTGCTCTGAACACTCGATCCTTGATCTCATTCGTGATGTGAGGGATGACTTGAACTGTGCCTCCCAGATAATCTCCACGTCTCTCTTTACGCAAGACCGTTGAGTAGATTTTACCGGTAGTGACATTGCTGTATTGGCTGAGATTAATATCGATGAAGCGCTCATAGTGACCGAGATCCAAATCTGTCTCGGCACCATCGTCTGTCACGAATACTTCACCATGCTGATACGGGCTCATTGTTCCCGGATCGACGTTGATGTATGGATCGAATTTCTGAATCGTGACATTCAGTCCCCTGTTTTTCAATAGACGGCCAAGTGAAGCTGCGGTAATACCTTTACCTAGTGAAGATACGACTCCGCCCGTTACAAAAATATATTTTGTCATATTGTTTCCCCCGTTCTTTTGGTTGGTTGTTGACGACAAGAGTATTGCCGGAAAATACAAATGAAGCTGCGTTCATCGCAAGCCTCATGGATTCGGAAAGGGTTTTTTATGGTTTCCATATATGAAATATATATAAAAATCAAAAACGCTCCTCTTACAAAAATGTAAGGGAGCGTTATAATTTCATTAACGTGTCCTTTTTAAGGAGCCCAAAAATGATTCTACAAATTTAAACATAAAAAGTCAAGCCGTTTAGATTTTATCTTCGTCTTCATCTTCGAGATCTTCGTCATCGTCCTCTTCGATGTCAAAGTCATCTTCGACAATATCATCTTCAACAATGTCATCTTCATCATCGTCTTCTAAGAGGTCATCATCGTCACTCAAATCTTCCACATCATCCAGATCATCGAAGTCATCCAATTCGTCTTCTTCCAAATCATCATCGATTTCTACGGCTTTCTTCGTTTTCTTCTTCTTAGGTTTGACTGGATTTGTCATTTCGTCTTCGATTTGATCGATCGGGTACCAATCTTTAAGACCCCATTTGTTCTCTCCTGCTGTGTTGAAACGGCCATCCACATTAAGATCCGTATAGAATTGCGGAATTCTCTCCATGATCTCAGCTTTAGTGACTCCTTGCAGCTTTGTGATCTGGTTGATCAGTTCATCGAATGCGATTGCCTGTTTACTCTCCGTCAAGATTGCATGTGTCAATTCAATTAATGACATCTCTTTGATCTCTTCTTTTGTATATTGATTCAATTTCAATATAAGCACGCCCTTCCTGTAACAAAAAGCGCGTATTATCGCGCTTTTTCTCTATTTGATATAACTTCCTATTTTCCACATATTTTCGAATATATTATTCCAGACATATACAACATTATAAACAATCACTTTATGTTTATGCCAGCTATATCTTATTCTTCTTTATGTTCTTTTTGGAGGGCGGCCGCCGGTGCCTCTTGCTCTCTCGGAAAGCCCTGTAAAAAAAGAAGAATGAAATAAGCAAGAAACTGATTGCCCCCAATTGTTTCTGATATAGAAATAAGAATACGACCAAACATGCAGCAAGGATCACTATATAAAAAACTGTTTTCAGCCTCATGTCTCCACTCCATCAGAATATCGTGACATATTTCAAGTTCTAAGAATACCATTTTAACCCTATACCCCAATAAATATAAAGCATTTTTGATTTTTTATCGATTTTTGTTAAATGGCCGAACTGTCACATCTCCTGACGAAGGGCCGATTCGGAAATCGGCCCCTAAGATCATGTCCAATATAATGTTACATATTTCTCCGGTACTGCCCGCCTACTTCATACAACGCCGTGGTGATCTGCCCAAGGCTTGCGGACTTCACACATTCCATCAGCTCGGCAAAAATATTTTCTCCGTTGACAGCCGCAGCCTTCAATCTTTCCAATGCAATTCCGGTTTGTGCTTCATTTCTCTGCTGGAAACTCCTCAAATTGGCGATTTGTCCTTCTTTTTCTTCTTCGGTCGCCCTTGCCAGTTCTATATTATTCAGCTCATCTTCCGAAGGAGGATTCGGATTCAAATACGTATTCACTCCGATGATCGGTAATTCGCCTGTATGCTTTCTCATTTCGTAGTACATTGATTCATCCTGGATTTTCCCGCGCTGGTACTGCGTCTCCATCGCTCCCAATACCCCGCCGCGGTCATCGATCCGTTCAAATTCCTCCAGGACGGCCTGCTCGACCAGGTCCGTCAATTCCTCTACGATGAAGGATCCTTGAAGCGGATTCTCGTTTTTTGATAAACCGTGCTCCTTCGTGATGATCATTTGAATGGCCATGGCCCTTCTGACCGATCCTTCTGTCGGAGTAGTGATTGCTTCGTCATAGGCATTTGTGTGTAAGGAATTACAATTATCCTGAAGTGCCATCAATGCCTGCAAGGTTGTACGTATATCATTGAAATCGATTTCCTGGGCATGCAGAGAGCGGCCGGACGTCTGGATATGATATTTCAGTTTCTGGCTTCTTTCATTGGCACCATATCTGTCTCTCATGACAATCGCCCAAATCCGGCGGGCGACACGCCCTATGACTGTATATTCGGGATCGAGTCCATTGGAGAAAAAGAAACTGAGATTCGGCGCAAAATCATCGATGTGCATCCCTCTTCCCAAGTAATACTCCACATAGGTGAATCCATTCGCCAATGTGAAAGCGAGCTGGGAAATCGGGTTGGCTCCGGCTTCCGCAATATGGTATCCGGAAATGGAGACGGAATAATAATTGCGCACTTCGTTATCGATGAAATATTGCTGTATATCCCCCATCATCCGTAATGCGAATTCAGTGGAGAAAATACAGGTGTTCTGCCCTTGGTCCTCCTTCAGGATGTCCGCTTGGACCGTGCCTCTGACCGTTTTCAATGTCCAGGCCCGCACTTCCATCTGTTCCGTATCGGTGAGCTTCCTTCCCAACTCCTGTTTTTTCTTCTCCAGCTGCTGCTCAATTGCCGTATTTAGATACATGGCCAGGATAATCGGAGCCGGTCCATTAATAGTCATTGAAACAGAAGTCGATGGATGGCAAAGATCGAAACCTGCATACAACTTCTTCATATCATCCAGCGTGCAAACATTGACCCCGCTTTCCCCTACCTTCCCATAGATATCCGGGCGGTAATCCGGATCTTCCCCATAGAGGGTGACCGAGTCAAAAGCGGTGCTGAGCCTTTTGGCGTCGTCGTCTTTCGATAAGTAGTGGAATCTGCGGTTCGTTTTATCCGGTGAGCCTTCTCCGGCGAATTGCCGCTTCGGGTCTTCTCCTTCCCTTTTGAAGGGGAAGACCCCTGCAGTATAAGGGAAATAGCCGGGGAGATTTTCTTTGAATACCCATTGAAGGATTTCCCCATAATCTCGGTACTTCGGCAGAGCGACTTTCGGGATCATGGTTCCCGATAAGCTTTTTGTTTTCAGCGAAGACTTTATTTCTTTGTTGCGGACGGTTGTTGTCAGTACATCTTGACGGTAGCTCTCCTTCCGTTTTTCCCAGTCATCCAGGATGCCTAAGGAAGTATCCGACATGGTTGATTTGACTTGGTCATATGTGTTTTTCAAAGCTTCTGCCGCTTGTTCATTTCCTTGCGACTCAAGAACCGCTTCCATAGCGCCCTCGATCATGTATAATTTCCGTGCTGCCTCCGACTCCCTTTCCGCTTTGGCATAGTAGTTCTTGATGGTCCCGGTGATGTCACGGAGATAATAACGGCGGTCATTCGAAATGATGACATTTTGCTTTTCTGTCCGCCCTTCTCTGGAATAGGAAGTGGTCCATCCCAAACCGGTCTTCTCATTGATCACATCAATTAATGCGGCGAAGAGGACATTCGTGCCTTCGTCATTGAATTGACTGGCGATGGTGCCGAATACCGGCATCTCCTCATACTCCCTGTCAAACAATTCCCTGCTTCGCTGGTATTGTTTCTGTACTTGACGCATAGCATCTTCGGAGCCTTTTCTTTCGAATTTATTGATAACAATCAAATCTGCATAGTCGATCATATCGATCTTCTCCAATTGTGACGGCGCTCCGAATTCGCTTGTCATCACATACATCGAGATATCACAGAAATCCGTGATTGCGGCGTCACCCTGTCCGATTCCCGAAGTTTCAATGATCACTGCATCAAAGCCCGCAGCCTTGACTACAGCAATGGCATCTTTGAGGGCAAACGAAATCTCTGTTCCGCTGCCTCGGGTGGCAAGGCTCCTCATATAAACCCGTTCATTGAAGATAGCATTCATTCGGATACGATCACCCAGCAGGGCACCGCCCGTTTTTTGCTTCGTCGGATCGATGGATAGGATAGCCAGCTTACGTTCTTTGCTGTCATTCAGAAAACGGCGGACGAGCTCATCCGTCAGGGAACTCTTCCCGGCACCGCCTGTTCCAGTAATCCCGATCACAGGAACCGCTTTGTGAAGCGCTTTCAAATCTTTGACCGCTTCTTCCAAACCTGCTGCTTCCTCTGCGGCACCGACTCGGTTTTCGACAGCTGTGATCAATTTGGCGACCGCACCGATTTCTCCTTTCCGCAAATTCTCCAGTTCTTTCGGCACATTGAGTACTGCCTTGCCTTCATCACATGTCTTTACCATCACATTAATCATGCCTTGGAGACCCAGTTCACGCCCGTCATCCGTAGAGAAGAGCCTGGAAATTCCATAGTCGTGAAGTTCTTTGATTTCACGAGGGATGATGACTCCTCCCCCTCCCCCGAATATGCGGATATGCCCTGCTCCTTTTTCCTGCAGAAGATCGTACATATATTTGAAATACTGTACATGACCACCTTGATAGGAAGAGACTGCGATTCCATCCGCGTCTTCCTGCAGCGCAGCCTGAACAATCTCCCCGACTGAACGGTTATGTCCTAAATGGATCACTTCAACCCCTGTGTTTTGAAGAATGCGCCTCATAATATTAACGGAAGCGTCATGTCCATCGAATAAACTGGAAGCTGTGATGAACCGGATGTGATTTTTGGGTTTGTAGATTTCTACTGTACTCATAAAATACCTCCCCTTATTCTATCTCTTCCTCTTTCCTCGCTGGGGCAAAAGTTGCGGATGTCTGATCTGATTCAGCGCCTTTTTGCAGACTCATGATGAGCAGATTCGTCTGAATCTCAATATATTCGTCCAGTGTGTACATTTTTTGCAATGCCCACCTTCTGAATCCCCACATCTGACCTTGCACAAAGATATTATGGGCAAGCATCTGGATGACACGCTCGCTTGCTTGGATTTCCCCGTTCTCTTTGCATGTGATCAGAAGACGCTCGAACATGGCAACCATCTGCATTTCTTTCTTCAGGACATATGGCAGTGCATCTTTGGACAGCGACTTCGCTTCCTGGTACATGACGAGTACTTCTCCCTGCATTTCATCAACGACCTTAAAGTAGTTCGCAATCCCGATCTTCAGGCTCTCGATCGTCCCTTCAGAACCCTTCAGTTCTTTCTCGAGCCGTTCCTGCACTTCATCATATATGCTGTCACAGACCAGATAAAGCACATCTTCTTTCGAACGGATATATTCATAGAGAGTACCGATGCTGAAGCCGGATGACTTTGCGATTTCCCTTGTCGTTGTCCGGTGGTAGCCTTTCTCGATGAATAAATGGACTGCACCCTTGATCATCTGTTTCCTTCTTAATTTCACAAGCTGCTCATCCTTCACCGATGCGTATACTTCCCTTTTCTTCATGCTCCGGCACCCCTTTGCTTTTGTGCACGTTTAGTTACGGATATTAATCCTTCGTAACCATTCTTGAAATAACAAGCTTTTGAATTTCTTGTGTACCTTCGTAAATCTGAGTGATTTTCGCATCCCTCATATAACGCTCGACCGGATAATCCTTTGTATAGCCATAGCCGCCAAAAACTTGGACAGCTTCCGTTGTCACTTTCATCGCCGTATCTCCCGCGAACAGTTTGGACATGGCCGATTCTTTCCCATATGGCAGCCCCTCGGATTCCAGCCAAGCAGCTTGGTACGTCAACAGGCGGGCAGCTTCAATATTTGTCGCCATTTCGGCAAGCTTAAAGCCGATCCCTTGCTGGGCCGCAATCGGTTTTCCGAACTGCACCCGTCCTTTGGCATATTCAGTCGCTGCATCAAGCGCGCCTTGAGCAATCCCGACCGCTTGTGCCGCAATTCCGTTACGGCCTCCATCAAGTGTCATCATCGCAATTTTGAAGCCTTCTCCTTCTTTGCCGAGCAGATTCTCTTTAGGGATTCTGCAATCCTCAAAGATGATTTCCGTTGTCGGAGAAGAGCGTATTCCCATCTTCTTCTCTTTCTTACCTACACTGAAACCCTCTGTTGTGCTTTCCACAATAAAGGCACTTGTCCCTTTCTGCTTCGATTGCGGATCCGTCAAGGCGAATACGATATAAATATCTGCGATGCCCCCGTTTGTGATGAATATCTTTGAACCATTCAGGATATAATTGTCCCCGTCGCGTACCGCGGTTGTCCTCATCCCACCTGCATCCGAACCTGAACCGGGTTCCGTGAGCCCGTAAGCACCGATCTTCTCCCCTGCTGCCATCGGACGAAGATAGGTTTGTTTCTGCTCCTCTGTACCGAATTTATAGACAGGCCATCCCGCAAGTGACGTGTGTGCCGAAAGGGTCACCCCCATACTTGCACAGACACGGGAAAGTTCTTCAACAGCGATACAATACGCCAGATAGTCGCTGCCGATTCCGCCGTATTCTTCCGGCCAGGGAATCCCTGTGAGTCCGAGTTCGGCCATTTTCTTGAAGAGGTCCATATCGAAACGTTCTTCTTCATCCCGTTCTGCTGCTGTCGGCGCTACCTCTTTCCTTGCGAAATCACGTACCATTTTCCGGATCATTTCATGTTCTTCAGTCAATTTAAAGTTCATTTCTCCCCCACCTTGCTTCCTAGTTATTCTCATCCGAATGGAATGCGGATGCTTCTACAGATGTTTCTGGATGACTATTTTTTGTATTTCACTCGTGCCTTCATAGATTTCCGTGATTTTTGCATCCCGGAAGTAACGCTCCACAGGATAGTCTTTCGTATATCCATATCCACCGAAGATCTGGACAGCTTCCGAAGTGACATCGACAGCAGTTCTTGAAGCGAGGAGCTTCGCCATTGCCGCTTCCTTCGAGCAATATTCACCGTTCGCCCTTTTACTGGCCGCCTGATAGACAAGCAATCTGGCAGCCTCGATGTTTGTCGCCATCTCCGATAACTTGAAGGCGATTCCTTGGTGTCCGGCAATCGCTTTGCCGAACTGCACCCGTTCTTTGCTATAGGCGACAGCATGCTCCATGGCACCTTCTGCGATGCCGAGCGCTTGGGCGGCAATTCCGATGCGGCCTGCATCCAGATTGGCCATTGCGATTTTGAAGCCTTCCCCTTCTTCCCCGAGCAGGTTTTCCTTTGGGATTTTCATTTGATCAAAAGTGAGCTGAACTGTCCTCGAACCGGCAAGCCCCATTTTATGTTCATCTTTACCGATGACGAGCCCTTCCGTCCCTTTTTCAACAATGAAAGCCGTGATCCCTTTTGTCCGTTTTTCCCTGTCCATGGTGGCGAATACAATATAGACATCTGCTTCACCCCCATTTGTGATGAAAACCTTCGATCCGTCGAGTACATAGTGATCGCCCTGAAGCGTCGCTTTTGTCCGTAAACTTGCCGCATCTGAGCCTGATCCAGCTTCCGTCAGACAGAATGCGCCAAGATATTCGCCCCGGGCCAGTTTGGTCACATATTTCGCTTTCTGAGCTTCCGTTCCGAAATACAGGATTGGATTCGTGCCGACAGAGGTGTGGACGGACAAGACCACTCCCAATACAGCGCTTTTCTTTGATATTTCATTTATGGCAATAATATAGGACACGAAATCCATGTCCGCTCCGCCGTATTTTGCGGGGATCGGCACACCCATCAGCCCAAGCGGGCCCATCTTATCAAGGATGGCCCTCGGAAACTCACCTTGTTCCATCCTTTCCACAAAAGGCTCGATTTCCTCTTTTGCGAATTGACGGACCATCTCCCTCATCATGGACTGTTCAGCCGTGAACTTCAGCTCCATCTCCAGTTCCCTCCTGATGCAGACCTTCTACTCGTTATAGGTATAAAAGCCTCTGCCTGATTTCTTTCCGAGCCAGCCTGCCTTGACATACTTCCTCAGCAGCGGACAAGGTCTATATTTATCGTCCCCGAAGCCTTCATGTAATGTTTCCATGATATAAAGGCATGTATCGAGTCCGATGAAGTCCGCCAGTGTCAATGGACCCATAGGATGATTCATCCCAAGTTTCATCACATCATCAATGGCTTTCACATCCGCTACTCCCTCATACAATGTGTAAATTGCTTCATTGATCATCGGCATGAGGATCCTATTTGCCACAAAGCCGGGGAAATCATTCACTTCAACCGGAGTCTTGCCCAAATCTTTTGCCAAGCCTTCTATCGCTGAATAAACCGCATCCTCTGTCGCCAAGCCTTTTATGATTTCCACCAGTTTCATCACAGGAACCGGATTCATGAAATGCATCCCGATCACTTGCCCCGGCCGCTTCGTTGCAGCCGCGATTTCCGTAATCGGAAGGGAGGATGTATTCGTGGCCAGAATCGCATGTTCGCCGGCGATTTGATCCAGTTCAGCAAACAATCTGCGTTTCACTTCCATATTCTCCACCGCGGCTTCAATAATCACGTCTGCCTTTGCAGCATTTTGGATATCGGTCGACAATGACAGCCTTTCCTCGGCAGCAGCCTTTTCTTCCCCGCTCATCTTCCCTTTATCCATTTTCCGGGATAGATTCTTCCGGATAGCATCGAGACCCTTTTCAGTGAATTCCGGTTTCAGATCATGCAAGATTACCTGATACCCTGCCTCCATACAGACTTGTGCGATTCCGCTTCCCATTTGTCCTGCTCCGATGACCATGATTTGTTCTATTTTCACTTTTTGATCTCCTTTCCTCATGAGCGCTTCTTAGGTACTTCAATCATAATGGCGTCCCCTTGTCCTCCGCCGCTGCAGATGGCAGCCACGCCGACTCCTCCTCCTCTTCGGATCAATTCATTCATCAGCGTGAGGACGACCCTTGTTCCGCTCGCTCCAATCGGATGTCCGAGGGCTACGGCACCTCCATTGACATTCACTTTTTCTTCCGGCAGGCCGGCCAGCTGATTTCCTGCAAGCGCAACCGCTGCAAATGCTTCGTTAATTTCGAATAAATCAATATCGTTGATCGTTTTCCTGCATCTGCCCAGCAGTTCTTGAATAACGATTCCAGGAGTCTTCGGGAAATCTTCCGCTTCTATAGCGATTTCAGCATGACCGGTAATATAAGCTAAAGGTGCAATCCCCTCCGAATTTGCTTTCTCTTCGCTCATCAAAACCACCGCAGCCGCACCATCATTCACTCCGGGTGCATTACCGGCTGTTATCGTACCGTCTTTACCGAATGCCGGACGCAATGCTGCAAGCTTTTCGACTGTTGTATCCTTGCGAGGAGATTCATCTTGATCGACAACAATTGGAGCTCCTTTCCTTTGCGGCACTTCCACTGCTATGATCTCATCTGCGAAACGTCCTTCTTCAACCGCTTCGACTGCTCTTTGGTGGCTGCGGTAAGCCCATTCATCCTGTGCTTCCCGGCTTAGGCCGAGTTCATCCGCCGTCCGGTTTCCGTATGTACCCATATGGACTCCATTGAAACTGCAGCTCAGACCATCGTGGATCATCATATCCTTGACGATGGAATCTCCCATCCTCATTCCGAAACGGCTGCCGCTCATGAAATAAGGTGCATTGCTCATGGATTCCATTCCTCCTGCGACAATGACTTGCTCCTCGCCAGAACGAATCAAAAGATCGCCCAGTACAATGCTTCTCATTCCGGATGCACAGACTTTATTGATCGTTTCTGTCTTCACATTCCATGGAAGACCCGCATTCCTTAAGGCCTGCCGTGATGGAAGCTGCCCCTGTCCTCCCTGAAGGACGGTGCCCATGATGACTTCTCCGACTTGTTCCGGCTTGATGCCGGCTTTGGATAATGCCCCCTTGATCGCAAATCCCCCAAGCTCCGCTGCTGTGAATGTACTTAAAGCACCTCCAAATTTACCGAATGCTGTTCTTGCTCCACTCACGATCACCGTTTTAACCATTATCCCCACGTCCTTCTCCATATGATTTAGTTCTTCCACTTCATGCCTCTGCATTCATGCACCCTCAAGATGTCATTCCATACATGCATCAAAAGGATTCTGAGCGAACGCTCAATCGACTCCTTTGTAAAAAACAAGCTGTCCTTCGCATTTCAGAAAAACGGGGAGCAAAAAATGCTTCCCCGTTATCATTTGTCTCATATGTCATTCATAGCTGATATTATTATGCGATGTTCTTTTGATCACCGACTACGGACCTCTCCAATATTTCAGCAACATCGTATGTGGATACAGACTCTTCCACTTCTTTTGCTTTAGTTCCGTCAGAGAGCATCGTCAAGCAGTATGGACATCCCGAACTGATGACAGACGGGTTGACAACGAGTGCCTGCTCTGTTCTGGCGACATTCACACGATGTCCGGTTTCCTCCTCCATCCACATCAGACCGCCTCCTGCTCCACAGCACATTCCGTTTTGGCGGTTACGTTCCATTTCAATGAGTTTGACTCCTGGAATCGCCCTTAAGATTTCCCGAGGAGGATCATAGACTTCGTTATATCTTCCTAAGTAACAAGAATCATGGAAAGTGATCGACTCGTTCACCTCATGGACTGGTTTCAGCCTGCCGTTCATGACAAGTTCAGCAAGGACTTCTGTGTGGTGATACACCTCTGCTTCCAAACCGAAGTCAGGATACTCATTCTTGAAGACATTGTATGCATGAGGATCGATTGTCACGATTTTCTTCACTTCATTCTTTTCGAATTCTGCGACATTATTTGCCGCAAGTTCCTGGAATACGAATTCATTCCCCAGTCTTCTTGCAGTGTCACCGGAGTTCTTCTCTTTATTACCGAGAATCGCGAATTTGACTCCCGCTTCATTCAATAACTTGGCGAATGACAAGGCTATCTTTTGGCTCCTATTATCATAAGATCCCATGGAACCGACCCAGAATAAGTACTCGAATTCCTCGCCTGCCTTCTTCATTTCTTTCACTGTCGGGATTGAAACGTCTTCCCGCAGTTCACGCCACGCTTCTCGTTCTTTCCTGTTCAATCCCCATGGATTGCCTTGACGTTCGATATTCTGCATCGCCCTCTGGGCATCAGGATTCATCTTGCCTTCCGTCAATACAAGATATCTTCTGAGGTCGATGATCTTATCAACATGCTCATTCATCACAGGACATTGGTCTTCACAGTTCCTGCAAGTGGTACATGCCCAGATTTCCTCTTCCGTGATGACCTCTCCGATCAAGCTCGGGCTGTAGAAATCCACTGCAGCCGCTTGCTCTTGCACACCTTGTCCTTGAGCGGCCAGGGCAAGCTGATTCCCTTTTGTATTCCTGAACAGGAATCCTGGAACCCAAGGTTCTTTTTGTGTAACGGCTGCCCCGTAATTCGTCAGATGATCTCTCATCTTCAGCAGCAGATCCATCGGAGACAGCATTTTCCCTGTACCGGACGCAGGACACATATTTGTACAGCGCCCGCATTCCACACAAGCATATAAATCTGTCAGCTGATATTGAGTGAAATCTTCAATTTTGCCGACACCGAATGTTTCTTGCGTTTCATCTTCAAAATCGATTTTCTTAAGCTTCCCCGGATGATCCAGTCGGTGCAAGAATACATTTGCCGGACCGGCGATTAAATGGAAATGTTTAGATTGCGGTACATAAACAAGGAAGGTAAAGAGAATCAGTGTGTGCGTCCACCACGCTGCATAAAACAGCACAATGGCAGCGGTTTCACCGACCCAGCCAAGAGCGAGCGCGAATAAGGATGCGACTGGTTCCCATACTGTCGGCTCATGTCCATGCCATACCATCGCCATCCCGTTCCCGAAAAGGACTGAAAGCATGAGGCCCCCGATAAAAATAAGAACAAGTCCTGATTTGAATCCTCTTTTCAGCCTGACAAGCTTCTCGATATACCGCCTGTAGAAGGCCCATACAACAGCCGTCAAAATAATAAATGTCACGATTTCCTGGAACAGCGTAAAGGCTGGATACAAAGGTCCCAGCGGAAGATGCGCCCCAGGATAAATCCCTTTGATGATCATGTCGACCGCTCCGAACTGAACAAGAATGAAACCATAGAAGAACATGACATGCATGATTCCGCTCTTCTTATCTTTCAGCAGTTTCTTCTGTCCGAAAACATTCACCCAGACCAGCTGCAGACGCTCCTTGACGCGGTTGTCGAATTCAACCTTCTTCCCGAGCTTTACATATTTCACTCTTGTTGCGACCAGATAGACGAATAGACCGATTGCATACACCAGAACCAGGAGGAAAACAATTAAATTCACCCACAATAGACCGTTCATAATATCCCCTTCCCCATAAAGAGAACTGAAAACAAATGTATGTCTCATATTGCCTCTTATGACAAAATTATCAAATTCTTACTCTTTATTCTAAATATGAATGAGCATTCAGTCAACTATAAACCTTGAATATTCTTAATATTTAGTGATTCATACCTATACATGCATTCACATAGATGCGTTTCAAAAAATCTTTCCGCCTTTCGATTTAGAGGCATCGTTTCTTTCTCTTTAGAGAATCCTATATGAAAGCGAATGCTGTATTTTAGAATGGAGTGCAACCAAAATTGAAAATACTATTGATTACGTTCAGCAGCATTGCCGTGTTGGTTGTGCTGGCTGTCATCGATTACCTATACGGAAAAAAGAAGCATTTGTCCGGACAACAGAAACAGTCTTATTCTATCCAAAAAGCAAATATTAAGCTGTTCACATCCGGGGAGCCTTTATTCAAGCAATTATTTCAGGATATTTCATCAGCGAAGCATCATGTTCACATTGTTTTTTATTATGTGAAAAAAGACCAGATCAGCTTCCGATTCATGAAACTCCTTAAGAAAAAGGCAGAAGAAGGCCTGGACGTCCGTCTGCTTGTAGACTGGGCGGGAGCATTCAAGATGAATAAAGCGATGCGTGAGGATCTAAAGCTAAGCGGAGTGAAGATCGCTTTAAGCCGCGTACCTAAATTCCCTTTTCTATTCAAGTCACAGCAGCGAAATCATCGTAAAATAACCGTGATTGATGGAGCCGCAGGCTATCTGGGCGGTTTCAACGTCGGCAAAGAATATGTGGATCAAAATCCTATGCTCAGCCCTTGGAGGGATTACCATCTTAAAATCACAGGTCCGGCTGTGGAAGATTTACAGCAATTGTTTTTTAAGGATTGGGAAGAAGCGAACGGAGAAAAAATGCAGTACAGGGATATTTTTCGGAAGGAGCATCTGAATGGAGATCATCAAGTCCGATTTTTCCCGACGGATGGCGCCTTTCTTGAAGAAGAATATATTCGTTTGATGGATTCCGCTGAATCATCCATTATCGTTGGTACACCTTATTTCATTCCGTCCCCCCCGTTGCTTAAGGCATTGGAGAGAGCTTTGGAGAGGAAAGTTTCCATCCAGATTATCGTTCCCGCTGCTTCAGATCACCCGCTTGTGAAAGAAGCTTCGTATCCTTCATTCCGGAGGCTTATACCGCTTGGGGCAAAAGTGCATCAATACCAAAATGGTTTCTTTCATGCAAAATATATCCTCATCGATGATGCTTTCATGGATATCGGAACAGCCAATTTTGACAAAAGAAGTTTGTTTTTGAATTCAGAAGTCAATTGTTATTTGTACGATAAAGAAATTGTGGATGCTTTCAAACAAGAAGTGGAGAAAGATGTGAGAAACAGTACACTTATGAAGCTCGAGGATCTGCATTCAGCCGGACTTTGGACAAAGTTGAAAGAAAGCACCGCGGCTCTCCTTTCACCATTTCTGTAAATGCACCGCAGCAGGGAGGATTAGATTTTGATTATACGTTTCGGCTATGTTTCAACCGCTGTATCGCTTTGGGATGCATCTCCAGCAAAAACACTGACATTCAAAAGATACTCACAGCTTACAGAAACAGAAAGAAAAGAAAAACTGCTTCAAGTGACGGCAGCAAACCTTAGGAACACCATGAGAATGCTCTATTTCAATGCGGCACATGATATCGAATGCTATCGTTTATCCAGCAGCATTGTTCCGCTCGCCACCCATCCTGAGGTTCTTTGGGATTTCACCACTCCTTTCCGTAAAGAGTGGCAGGATATAGGACAGTTCATCAAAGCCAATCGTATGCGGGTAAGTTTCCATCCTAATCAATTTACTTTATTCACCAGTCCGCGCGATGATATAACAGAGAATGCCGTCAAGGATATGGCATTCCATTACAGCATGCTCGAAGCGATGGGTGTGGAAGATATGTCCTATATGAATATTCATGTCGGAGGAGCATACGGGAACAAGGAGGAATCGCTTGAGAGATTCCATAGCAACATCAAGAAACTGCCGGCAGTTATAAAAGAGAAAATGACTTTGGAGAACGACGACAAAACCTATACAGCCGGTGAAACATTAACCGTGTGTATAAAGGAACGCATCCCATTCGTGTTCGATTATCATCACCATCTGGCGAACCCCGGGGAAGATTCGCCTTTCGCTGTCATGGAAGCGATGTTCGGGACTTGGGAACACACCGGGATCCCGCCGAAAATACATGTGTCCTCCCCTCGATCGATGGAGGCGTATCGTGCACATGGAGATTTCGTGGATGCTGCGTTCATACAGCCTCTCATACTGGACTTGAAAAAAATCGGCAAAAATGTGGATTTCATGATTGAGGCAAAATCGAAGGAACAAGCGATGTTTCAACTGATAGAGGATTTGACTGCTGTACGGGGAATCAAACGGATCAGCGGCGCCGCAATTGAAATCTGATCCTATTCGCATAATAGAATCCGGCATAATAAAAGGCTGCAGGCAAATTCGATGAATGTCGAATTTGCCTGCAGCCTAAAAGCGTGAATTCATGCTTGTTTTACATTTTTTCAGGTGCAGAAACACCAATCAGCTGCAATGCATTCTTCAGTGTGATGCCTGTGGACTGGATCAGCGCTAAACGTGCTTTGCTTCTCTCCGGATGCTCCGGATCCAATACTTTCTCCGCATTGTAGAAACTGTGGAAAGCCGAAGCCAAATCGTAAATATAGTTCGTGATACGATGCGGCAGGCGCTTCTCAGCCGCTTCCGCAACAGCTTGCGGGAACTCTCCCAATTTCTTCAGTACATCGATTTCTTTCTCGGCGCCAAGCTGGTTCAAATCATAGCTTCCATCCAATGTGAACCCGTTTTCCGCACCTTGTCTAAGGATGCTGTGAATACGTGCATGTGCATATTGCGCATAATAGACAGGGTTTTCATTCGAAGTGCTGACAGCTAAATCAAGATCGAAATCCATATGTGTATCAGCGCTTCTCATGGCGAAGAAATAACGGGTTGCATCCAGACCCACTTCTTCCACCAAATCACGCATAGTGACTGCTTTACCGGTACGCTTACTCATCTTCATCTTTTCGCCGTCTTTGTACAAGTGAACCAGCTGAATGATTTCCACTTCAAGCTGTTCACGATTAAAGCCGAGCGCTTCAATCGCTGCTTTCATACGCGGGATGTACCCGTGATGGTCCGCTCCCCAGATATTGATGAGCTGTTCGAAGCCGCGCTCCAGTTTATTGCGGTGGTATGCGATATCCGGAAGAAGATAGGTGTAAGATCCGTCTTTTTTCACAAGTACACGGTCTTTATCATCGCCGTATTCCGTCGAGCGGAACCAAGTAGCTCCGTCCTCTTCGTAAATATGCCCTCTTTCGTTCAAGGCAGCAAGAGCCTCGTCGATGGCTCCATTTTGATATAGAGATGTTTCGGAGAACCAGACATCGAATGGCACACGGAAATTCTCAAGATCTTCCTTCAGCTTGCCCAATTCGAATTTAAGTCCATACTCACGGAAGAATTCAAAACGGCTTTTCTCCTCTTCATGTACGAAACGATCGCCAAATTCTTCAGCCAGCTTCTTCCCGATTTCGATGATATCCTGTCCATGATACCCATCTTCCGGCATCTCCTTCTCCAAACCGAGTGCCTGGAAATAACGGGCCTCAACCGAATATGCCAAGTTATTGATTTGGTTCCCCGCATCGTTGATGTAATATTCTCTCGACACATCATACCCTGCTTTATCAAGGATATTGCAAAGCGAATCGCCTACTGCAGCTCCTCTCGCGTGGCCAAGATGCAGATTCCCTGTCGGATTCGCGGATACGAATTCGACCTGTACCTTCATACCTTTACCGGCACCGCTTCTTCCGTATTCATCTCCAGCCTCTAAGATGGCAGGCACCAATTGGGTAATATATTGATTATCCAGATAGAAATTGATGAATCCCGGTCCGGCAATATCAATTTTCTCTATGGAAGCTTTTGATTTATCGAAATGCGCGATGATTTCTTCAGCGATTGCTCTCGGTGCTTTCTTGGCGATCCGCGCCAATTGCATGGCCATATTGGTGGAATAATCACCATGCGCTTTTTCCTTAGGCACTTCCAGTACAAGCTGAGGGATTTGCTCTTCAGCGGCAAGTCCTGCTTTAATGACCGCTTGTTTGATTTCTTGCTTCAATTGTTCCTGAACCTGTTGTACGATGTTCATTTATTCAACTGCCTCCTTGTATGTAATTTCCATTCTGTATTCTCCGATATCGTTCCCCTGCATATTCAAATCATATATAAGTACGATCATTCCCTCATATGCATTTTCATCGAAATGATGTTTCATCGATTTAGCTGTGGTCAGCATTTGCATATTGCCATGAGGACTTTCGAACACGCTTGTCGTCATGACATCCTTTATGAACTTCTGCCTCATCTTGACATGGCCGCTGCGCATGATGAATACTTCATCTTCCGACCATTTGACGATTGCTTTGACCCTCTGCATATCTTCCTGCACTTCTTCATAGCGAAGATACAATGATTCACCTTTATGCTGCAGAGTACCTATCGTCCTCAGTTCATAGGATTCTTCCTCCTGCCCATTCATGATGGTCGTCTGCAGATGTATACTCACTTTCTTCGTTTCCGGCATAGTTCCCATCCTTTACACTCCGGGACTTATTCCTGGCTTTTCCTTTTAGAAAGCCCGCCATTCAGTCCGTTTCATACATTAAAGCTTCCATAAGTATAAAGAGTTTTGAGGAAGCTTTCAACTGTGCCGAAAACAAAACGTGATTCTTTGGAAACCCGGAACGGAAAAAGGATGAGGGAAAGTGTTTCCCTCATCCAAATTTGACCGAGAAAATGCAGAAAGAAATACGGATTATCCTTCGATCTTCTCGAAACTATTCTATTTCATCCAGCTCAGCATCATTTCCCTGATCAGCTTACTCGCTGTGTTCACCGTCTGTTCGGAATGATCATATATTGGCGCCACTTCCACTAGGTCACAGCCGACCACCTTCACATCCGACTGTCCGATCGCATGGATGGAAGCAAGCAGTTCCCTCGAGGTGATTCCTCCGCATTCCACTGTTCCCGTTCCCGGTGCATGGGCAGGATCGAGCACATCAATATCGATCGTCACATAAACAGGTCTCCCCTTCAAGCTCGGAAGGATGTCCTTCAGCGGCTCAAGCACCTCGAACTTCGAGATATGCATTCCATTCTCTTTTGCCCATTCGAACTCTTCCTTCATCCCGGAACGGATTCCGAAGGAGTATACATTGGAAGGTCCGATTGCTTCGGCTATTTTCCTGATGGGCGTACTATGGGAAAGACTTTCCCCTTCAAACTGTTCCCTGAGATCCGTGTGGGCATCCATATGGATGACAACCAGGTCATCATATCGTTCCGATACTGCTTTCATGACCGGCCATGATACAAGATGCTCCCCGCCGATCCCGAATGGAATCTTCCCGTCAGCAAGCAATTTGCCGACAAACTCCTCAATCATATCAAGGCTTCTCTGCGCATTCCCGAACGGAAGCGCCAGATCTCCGATATCATGGTATTTTATTTCTTCCAAAGATCGATCTGTATACGGGCTGTATTCCTCCAGCCCTACCGATGCTTCTCGGATCCTTGCCGGCCCGAACCGTGATCCAGGACGGTAACTGACAGTCCAGTCCATCGGCATCCCGTAGAGCACGATATCGGATGCTTCATAGGTACTGTTCATCCCTATGAAAACATTACCCGAATATGTTTGATCCAGTTTCATTCTTCCCAGCTCCTTATTCCGTTAAATCAGATACAAATTTAGGAAGCACAAACGCCGCCTTATGAAGTTCTTTCGTATAATATTTCGTTTCTATTTCATGGAACCGCTGCTCCTGCACATCCAACGGATCATATTTCTTCGATCCCAATGTGAAAGCCCATATTCCG
Organism: Bacillus sp. (in: firmicutes); assembly: GCA_045576475.1. Lineage (GTDB taxonomy): Bacteria > Bacillota > Bacilli > Bacillales > DSM-1321 > Bacillus_AD. The sequence goes on from JAZNGP010000095.1 coordinate 22,117, forward strand.
CTCGGATACGTGGGAATATTCGCTGTATACAACTTGGTAATCGGGAAGATTTCTTTCACATCTTTCTGAACCTCGGCAATCAGTTCCGCCTTAAACCACGGATTATCGGATTGGGCGACAAACAACCCATCCTTCTTCAACGCTCTGCTGATGCCGGCATAGAAGCCTTTTGAGAACAAGTTCACAGCAGGTCCGACAGGCTCTGTGGAATCGACCATTATGACGTCATACATCTCTTCCGACTCTGCGATATGCATGAATCCATCACCAATCTTCACTTCGACGCGCGGGTCATCAAGAAAGCCGGCAATCGTAGGAAGATATTTCTTGGAATACTCAACCACTTTCCCGTCTATATCCACAAGTGTCGCTTTCTTAACACTTTCATGTTTCAGCACTTCACGGATTACACCTCCGTCACCGCCGCCGACCACCAGTACATGTTCAGGTTTAGGATGTGTGAACAGAGGGATATGCGCAACCATTTCATGATAGACAAATTCATCCTTCTCCGTCGTCATAACCATATCATCAAGCAGAAGCATTTTGCCCCACTCTTCCGTTTCGACCATATCAAGCTTTTGGAAATCGGTCTGCTCCGTATGAAGACTCTTCTTGATCTTCATCGTAATTCCGTAATGATCGGTCTGTTTTTCCGTAAACCAGATTCCCATTCCGTATCTCCCCTTCGCAGTACATTTGTATGTACTCTACCTTTTAATGGACTCAATCAAACGTTTGATTGATGGACACAGCATTGAAAAGTATAAAGGAATTCTCTGAGTTTTCAAGAAAATAATTCATTTTCTTCCAAATGTTTAAAAACACTGTTTTCTTTTCATACTAGATACTATAAGGGCCCAGGCTGCGCCTTCGGCTCTGTTTCACATATAAAGGAAGGGGGAAATCCGAATGGAGATGCCTGCAGGAAAACGTCTGCATTCTGTAGTCAAAATAATCCGTGCCGGTGCATTCAGCCTATCATTCATATTCCTCGGTATTCTGAGTGTGTATGGATGCTTATGGGTATCCACCAAAATACTCGGTGCTCCGCCGCTTGCTGTCTCCCAGTCTTCCATATTCTACAGTGATGACGGATCTGTCCTCGGTGAAGCTGCTAATGGACAAAAGAGATATTGGGTGCCGATCAGCGATGTCTCACCCCATTATTTAGATGCGGTGCTCTCAGTAGAAGATAAAGGATTTTACAAGCATAATGGCTTCGATTATAAACGGATTGCCGGTGCTCTGGCAGCCGACCTGAAAGCAAGGGCAAAAGTACAGGGTGCCAGCACCATTACGCAGCAGTATGCACGCAATCTGTTTCTGACCCATGAAAAGACATGGTACAGGAAAGCAAAAGAAGCCTTCTATACCATGCGTATCGAAAACAATTATTCCAAAGATGAGATTCTTGAAGGATATATAAATACCATTTACTTCGGCCATGGTGCCTACGGGGTACAGGCCGCCAGCCGGTTCTATTTCGATAAAGATGCTGCCGATCTTACTGTTTCGGAAGCCTCCATGCTTGCCGGCATACCGAAGGGTCCGTCTATCTATTCCCCGTTCAAGTCTCCGGAAAGAGCAAAGGAAAGACAAAGAGTTGTTTTACATTCCATGCAGGAGTCCGGATATATAGATGAAAAAGAAAAAGTGCTGTATGAAAGAGATATACTCTCCCTGAACGGTGATCATGAAGAACAGGAGCAAGTTGCTCCGTACTTCCTGCAAGCGGTTATGCAGACGTTGAAGAATGACCTTAAGCTCGATGACCAAACGATTACCCTCGGCGGCTTGAAGGTATATACAACACTTGATCTGCATGCGCAAGAGGCAGCAGAAAAGGCTTTCGAAAGTCATTTTCCCCCTCAAAGCGACATTCAAGGTGCGTTGGTCGCTATGCAGCCGAAGAGCGGTGAAGTGAAGGCGTTAATCGGGGGAAGAGATTATCAAGCGAGTTCTTTCAACAGAGCTACACAAGCTGTCCGCCAGCCAGGCTCCACCATGAAGCCGATTCTATATTATGCAGCGCTCGAAAACGGCTTCACACCTGCCACGATGCTGAAGAGCGAGGCCACCTCTTTCCCTTTCCGGGATGGGACGTCCTATCAGCCGAGCAACTTCAACAGCAGATATGCGGATAAGGAAATCACTTTAGCCCAGGCAATCGCTCTTTCCGACAATATATACGCCGTGAAGACACATTTATTCCTCGGAGAGAAAGAACTTCAAAAGACTGCAGGGAGGTTCGGCATCAAAAGCGAAGTCGACGCCGTTCCGGCAGCTGCACTCGGAACTTCCGGGGTGAAAGTGATCGAAATGGTGAATGCTTACAGCAGATTTGCCAACGGCGGTCTCGAAGTGGAACCTGTGTACATCAAACGGGTAGAGAATTACAAAGGAGATATCCTATATGAAGCGCCTTCTTATACCGAACAAATCCTGGATCCAGCGGATTCATTCGTGATGACCGGAATGCTGACAGGGGTCTTCAATGAACAATTGAACAGCTATGCGACCGTCACCGGATCAACGGTCATTCCAAAATTGACGAGGCAATACGCAGGAAAATCCGGTTCAACCAAGGCGGACAGCTGGATGATTGGTTTTACGCCCCAGCTCGCCGCAGGCGTCTGGACAGGATATGATCATTCCGCCACAATCGATCGCCCTGCCGAGAAGCAGTATGCCAAGAATATTTGGGCAGATTTCATGGAAGAAAGTCTCAAGCAGTCATCCTTCAAACAATTCAAGTCACGCTCAAAGGACATTGTCGAAGTCATGATTGATCCGGAAAGCGGAAAGACCGCAGTCGAAGGCTGTCCTGAAGCAGTCAAGATGTATTTCCGGAAAGGGACCGAACCTAAGGAAGTATGTATGCTGCACATCCACGAAGGAGAGACGCATTCTGAGAAAAAAAACCAAGGCAAAGAGAAGGAACAACCTTGGTACAAAAAAATCCTCCCGTTTTGGAGGTGAACGGAAAAAAGGCTGGCTCCCGGTCAACAGGAGTGCAGCCTTTTTTCTTGTCCTAGCTCTATAGCGTTGCACGCTATTTTAAGTTTACTCATTTTTACAGAAAACGACAAGTAATATTATGTCAATTTGCCAAAATTGGACAAATAGTGCGGTCCATTCAGGATTGCAGCTGCTGCCTCAATTCTTCACTTGATCTCTCCCACATTGTGGCATCATGATTCTTCAGGAAATCCGTCAAGATTCCCTTCGATCTGCTGTCCATATGGGATACGATGATTCTTCTCTTCATCGCTTTATCCAAGTTGTTCACATGCTCCGGCAGCAGCTTGTATCCTCTTCGGATGCTTCTGTCCACTGTCATTTCGCAAGCCGTCACGCCAGCATAATAAGGACCTTCCTCATTCCTTTCGATGGCGATCCAGATGATCCAATACGGTTTGCCGTTCGGCACCTGTTCCTTATCGGGAAGGAATTTGATGCCTTTTTCGATTGGACTTCTTGCATGCATCGCACCTATCTCCACAGCAGCGGTCCCTTCCTCCACATCAATAATGACTGGAGAAATATTCTCAAGGCTAAGAGCGCCCACACCGAAGCCTTTATGGCCGTCCGTCGGCGCGTCCTTTATGATATTGAATTGCATTTTTTTCTTTTCGGTCATGGAAGTTCCTCCTTCTTCATCAATCACAGGAATAATGGGCCAAATAGCTGCCCCAAACCGCTTATAATGCCTGGGACAAAGGTATTCAGCAATGGATAAATGGTGTATTGCCCTAAAGGCGTAATCACAAGAATCAGAAATATAAGGGTTCCGTACTGCTCATATTGTGTCATCTTTGCCCTCGTATGCACAGGAACCAAATCTTCGATGATCCGATATCCATCCAGCGGCGGGATAGGCAGTAAATTGAATACGAACAAAAGGACATTGAAGTAAACGAATTGATTCAGCAGCCGCATCAGGATATCACCTGCACCGTCCAATAACCCAAGGGAAAGCAGCAGGAAATAAAGGAATGCGCCGATTGCAGCAAGCAAGAGGTTACTGACCGGCCCCGCAATCGATACCAATACCCCGGCCAATCTTGGATTTTTGAAATGATACCGATTCACCGGCACAGGTCTTGCCCAGCCGAATCCTGCTATGACGATCAACAGCATCCCTATCGGATCAATATGTTTGACTGGATTCAAGGTCAGCCTTCCTTGATTTCTCGCGGTAGGATCCCCGAATTTCCATGCTGTGTACGCATGTGCGAACTCATGGACGGTGAATGCGATGACTACCGAGATGATGACAAAAGGCAGCTCCTCTAAAGAAAACCGGAATATCGAACCAAAGAAATCCATACATCACTCTCCGTATTTCATATGTATTAACAGTATATCCTATCATGAAGTTCCATTTCATCATAAGGAACCGGCTTTTTCCATTTCATGCAGAAGGTTGTCTTAACACTCACTTGATTTTCCACAGTACTTATGGAAAACTACTATCAGTGAATAAAACAATATGCTATAGACATGCAGAATGGTCCTATAGTATATAATCAAAGGAGACGATCTTATGCCATATGTAACTGTGAAAATGTTGGAAGGCCGTACAGAAGAACAAAAGAAAGCGCTTGTGGAGAAAGTGACGGAAGCGGTATCTGAAACAGCTGGAGCACCAAAAGAAAACATCGTTGTCTTCATTGAAGAAATGAGCAAAAACCATTATGCTGTAGCAGGAAAAAGACTAAGCGACCAATAATAACAGAATAACAAGTTTGAATGTTTCGCCGCACCGCTGTTCTGCTGATCCCTGAACAGCGGTGCGGCTATTCTTTTGTGAAGACTGTTTTCGCAAAGTTTGTTGTTTGTGAAAAGGAATAAAATTTAAGTGAATCACCAGCTTCAGGTTGCTCGCTTTTCATATTGCCCTCGCAAAAGTCAATCTTCAATGCCAAGCAAGTCCCGTATCTGCTTCTTTATCTTTCCTTTTGAGGAGGTATCGTACAAGAAGTCGGCAGGGAAATAAAGCTTGGATGCAGTCTTTCTTTTCCCCGTGATCGCATCGATTATAGGCGATTCCGTCGACAGTTCTTTTATGCTTCCGTCTACCAAAAGCAAGTGGATCGGCCGTCTTTCATCTTCCTCACCGGGCCGGTAAAGGTCGTAAGGCAAATCTGAAGTATGATCGATCACCAAATAGTAATCGGGATCAATCTCGGCTTTCTTGAACAGTTCTTCCAATTGCTTGATTCTCTGTTCGTCTTCCTTCGGCTGAAAATCAACATATTTGAACAGCCTTCTGTTCACGAACCGGCTGCACAGGTCACTAAGGATGGCATCTTCTTCCCTTTGCCATTCCTGAAAATAGAACATAATCACATTCTCATCCAATTCCAGATATTCATCCAGCGTCACATTTCCTTCGAAGATCGACCGGAAGTGAACCGGTTCACGTTTGAAGACATATCCTTCCTGGTACAATTCATTCGCTCTGTGGAGTACCTTCTTCAAGATCACTTCCGCACTGCCTGTAACCGGATGGAAATAGATTTGCCAATACATCTGATAACGGCTCATGATGTAATCTTCCACAGCATGCATCCCGCTGCTCTTGAAAACGACCTGACCAGGAGTCGGCCTCATTACCCTCATTAATCTTTCCATATCGAAATGACCGTAGCTGACACCGGTATAATAGGCGTCCCTTTGCAGATAATCCATCCTGTCCGCATCTATTTGGCTGGAAATCAAGCTGACCACCAGTGCATCTTTGTACGTTTTGTTAATGACCCCGGCCACTTTCTCAGGAAAATCGGGATCCACACATCTAAGGACTGCATTGACTTCTGTTTCGCCCAGGATGATGGCTTTTGTGAATTCCTCATGGTCCAGTCCGAACACCTTCTCAAAGCTGTGGGAAAATGGACCATGCCCAAGGTCATGAAGCAAGGCCGCACAGAGGGAAAGCAGTCTCTCCTCCTCATTCCAATCAGGACGCCCTTTAAATACATCGTCGATGATTCTTCGCACAATTTCATAAACACCAAGGGAATGGCTGAAACGGCTGTGTTCGGCGCCATGGAATGTAAGATAACTTGTTCCCAGTTGTTTAATCCTTCTCAGCCGCTGAAATTCCTTCGTACCGATCAAATCCCAGACGGCCCTGTCCCTGACATGGACATAACGATGGACAGGATCTTTAAACACCTTTTCTTCATTCAATTTCTCGTCGGCATAACGCATATGCAACCCCCTCACTTCCTTGATTTTCATTTCCCTGTCCCTTGTTTCATCGGTTTTCATTTTACTTATCTACTAGTTTATCATCCCTGCTTCCGAAAGCATTAAAAAAAACATCTAAATGATTTAGATGTTCTTCGTCACTTCTTGATTTTGCTCTTCACTTTCTCGATCAGTTCATCTTCTGTCGGAGCAGCGACCGGGCGGTTATTCACAAAGGCAAAAGATTTCTTGCGGCCTGGTCCGCAATAGGATTGACAACCCACATCAATCTTCGCATCCGGATCCAGTTGTTCCAGCTTCGGAATGAGTGTCTTGATGTTCGTTGCCTGGCAGTCGTCACACACTCTAAATTCATTTGACATTCCTTCCAATCCTTCCTTCCACTAATAGTTCATCTATTTAGGATCTCTGCCATATGGCAGCGACCGTTACAATTGTATTCAAAAGCGCTAAGCGTATTTTACTCTTTCTCCATCTGAAAGTCAAAAGTACCGGAATGCAATGATCCGCTCGAATAAAACTACTATCCTTATAAGTTCTATGTATAAAAGTTTTGCAATTTGAGCAGAATGTTGATACAGAAATTCCTTTTAAAGGAAAGAGAGAGGAAGGAAGATAATGAAGGTTAGACAAGATGCCTGGACAGAAGAAGATGATCTGCTGCTTGCGGAAACCGTACTTCGACATGTCCGTGAAGGCAGCACTCAATTAAATGCATTCGAGGAAGTCGGCGATAAACTCGACCGGACTTCGGCAGCATGCGGTTTCAGATGGAATGCCGTCGTACGCCATACTTATGAGAAAGCGCTGCAACTGGCCAAAAAGCAAAGGAAACAAAGAAACAGGCTTCTCGGCAAAGATCAGGGAGGAAAGAAGAAACTCCTCTACAAACCGCCTGTCCCGACTGTATCGGAAGCAGGTATGCTGGAAGAACCTGAAGCATTTAAAATAGTCCAGGAGACAGATCTATCCGATATCCCGGCCGAGCCGATCGAAAAGACGACCGTGAAACAAACAGAAATAGCATCCCTTGACGATGTCATCGCATACCTGAATTCTATGAATACGCAAAGCTTGCATTATGACACGCTGAAGGCAGAGAACGAAAGATTGAAAGCAGAATTGCTGATGCTGAAGAGCGACTATCAAAAGCTTCATTCTGAGAAGGAAGCACTGGCATTGAAAGTATCCAACATGGAAGAGAATTCCGAAACAATCCAGGAAGACTACGAGACCATTATGAAAATCATGAACCGTGCACGCAAACTGGTTCTTCTGGAAGAAGACATTCAGCAGAACACCAAGTTCAAGATGGACCGTAATGGAAATCTGGAAAAAGTAGCTGAGTGACTGTAAAAAAACGCTGCCTTCACGGCAGCGTTTTCCCTATTTCTCCAAGGCTTTCCTGCTTCTGTCTTGTATTCTTAAGAGATAGGATTCAAATAATGAAGCTTCTTCGGCTGTAAATGGAGATGCATCCAAATAATCTGTATGTTTCTTCAGTGTCTTCAATAGAAGAAGCATTCCATCTTGTGCTGAAATCGGTATTTCCAATAGCTCGCTTAAGGATGCCATCACTTCAGGTTTGATGTCCGGATAAGCAAATTTCGTCTCCACGCCGGCTTTACCGATCGTATAGAATTTCTTGATCAATTCGGCCCTTTCGGAGCCGCTTCCGTCCATACATAAATAGATCTGAACGGCTACGCCGCCCCTTATTCTCCTTTGTGAAATACCGGCGAACTTTTTCCCTTGTATACTTAAATCATATGAACCTGGACAATACGAACCGATCACTTCTCCAGTTTGAATTTCTGCACCAAATTCCCTGAACATGCCGGAGATTAGTTGCACCATGGCATCATATCCCTTATTGATATCGATTCTGTTTTCCTTCTCCGATAAAATCAAAGAAATGTTCAGGACTCCTTCATCCAAGACAACCGCAAGCCCGCCCGAGTTCCGCACCACTACCTGATAGCCTTCCTTCTCCAGGAAGTCCACAGCAGCCTCCAAATGCGGCAGACGGCTGTCCTGAATGCCAAGCACCACTGTGGGTGCATGCACCCATGTCCTGACGACCGGCGGCGTCTGACCCTGTCCTTGACCCACTGAATGGCACAATGCATCATCCGCTGCGAATGATTGCAGCGCCGATGCATTCCGGCCAACAGAAGATTGATCGATGACACGCCATTGATCTTGATTCAATATAGATTCTTCATTCCCCATAAACTATCCCCTCTATCTATCTCTTTTTTCTAGAGCAAATCTCCTTGAACAGCTTGTCCGGCTGTGATGATGGCCAATTTGTATGCATCTTCTTCCGTACAGCCTCTGGATAAATCATTCACCGGACGGCTTAAGCCTTGGAGAATCGGTCCGACCGCTTCGAACCCTCCCAGCCTTTGGGCAATTTTGTAGCCGATATTCCCTGATTCAAGCCCAGGGAATATGAATACGTTTGCATCCCCTTGTATATAAGCATCAGGCGCTTTCTTTGCAGCCACTTGAGGCGAGACGGCCGCATCGAATTGGATTTCCCCGTCTACCACCAAAAATGGAGCGCGTTCCCTGACGATTTCTGTTGCTCTTATTACTTTTTCCGTTTCCGGTGATACCGCTGATCCTTTCGTGGCAAAACTGAGCATTGCCACTCTCGGCTCGACATTGAGCATTTTGGCTGTTTTCGCGCTTTCTATCGCAATTTCCGCTAAATCCTCACTGCTTGGAGAGATATTGATGGCACAATCACCAAACACGTAAATCTCTTCTTCACGCACCATGAAGAAAACGCCGGAAGTCTTCTTGACCCCTTCCTTTGTTTTAATGATTTGCAGAGCTGGACGAACCGTGTCCGCTGTCGAGTGAGTCGCTCCGCTGACGAGGCCGTCCGCTTTATTGACATGAACGAGCATCGTTCCGAAATAATTCTCATCGAGAAGCAGCTCCCTCGCTTCTTCAACCGTCACTTTCCCTTTGCGTCTCTCGACAAATGCAGCAACAAGTTCTTCCATCATAATATACTGATGCGGGTCGTATATCTCCGCCCCTTCTACTGAAACCCCCAGATTTTTTGCTTTTTCTTCGATTGTCTGGATTTTACCGATCAGGATAGGAGTAAGCAGCTTTTCTTCAGAAAGCCGTGCGGCAGCTCTAATGATCCGTTCATCTGTACCTTCAGGAAATACAATTTTCATTTGGTGGCCGTCAATTTTATCTTTAATCAATTTCAACAGATTACTCAATTCAAAAGCCTCCTTATTGCATGTATGGGCAGGGTATCTTCATTGTTCCGGAAACAAGTTATATTCTTTTCAAGCGAACTGATGCGTTCACTTATTTATGTATCTATTCCTTATTTTATAGCATTCAAAACAGAACACAGACGGATATGCATTCGAATTTCAACAATTTTTTGTCTCCGAGGCTTGTCAATCTGCATTCATTAGCGATTGTGATATAGTGATTTAGAGAACAAGAAGGAAATATGGGAGTGATTATTTATGAGTGAACCGGCACAAACATTAGATGGATGGTATTGCTTGCACGACTTCCGCACCATCGACTGGACAATCTGGAAGATGCTTTCCGAAGAAGAGCGGCAAGCTGCCATTTCAGAATTTTTAGGTTTGGTAGAAAAGTGGAATGAAACGCAAGAAGAAGAGAAAGGCAGCCATGCCTTATATACCATTGTAGGACAAAAAGCGGACTTCATGATGATGCTGCTCCGTCCGACGATGGAAGAATTGAACGAAATCGAAACAGAATTCAATAAATCAAAGCTGGCTGAATATACTATTCCAGCACATTCTTATGTTTCTGTTGTCGAATTGGGCAACTATCTTCCTTCTGAAGAAGACCCTTATCAAAACCCGCATGTCCGTGCACGTTTGTACCCGATTCTGCCGAAGGCGAAGCATGTGTGCTTCTATCCGATGGATAAGCGCAGACAGCATGGCGACAACTGGTACATGCTCCCGATGGACGAACGCCGGAGCCTGATGCGTTCCCACGGAATGATCGGCCGCCAATATGCAGGTAAAGTCAAACAAATCATTACCGGATCAGTAGGCTTTGACGACTATGAGTGGGGTGTGACCCTTTTCGCGGATGATGTCCTTCAATTCAAGAAGCTTGTCTACGAAATGCGTTTTGACGAAGTAAGTGCGCGCTACGGGGAATTCGGCTCGTTCTTCGTCGGTAACCTGCTTGAAGAAGAGAAGTTTGCCGCATATTTGAATGTTTAATAACAATGACAATACTATTTAGAAGTCCTCATCTTAGATGATGAGGGCTTCTTTTTTTGGTGCATAAATCTTTAATACATTCATATAAATGGAACTGTACAGTTGCCTTTTATGCACACAATAACCCATCCGCGAATAACTTACCAGCATACATGTTTAAGAGGTGAATTGGATGGGTGTAATTTCTTATAACGAAGAAGATGTTAAGCTGCTTGCCCGCCTGATGAGGGCGGAAGCCGAAGGAGAAGGCCAGCTGGGGATGCTTCTGGTCGGCAATGTGGGGGTGAACCGTGTTCGGTCAGATTGCCTTGATTTCAAAACAATCGATAATATTTCACAAATGGTTTTTCAAAGTCCAGGCGGTTTCGAAGCAACACAAAAGGGATATTTCTACCAGCGTGCGAGACAAAGTGAAATCGATCTTGCAAGAAGGGTTCTCAATGGGGAACGTTTCTGGCCGGCCACGTATGCCCTTTGGTTCTTTAAGCCTGAGGGAGATTGTCCGGATACTTGGTATAACCAGCCGAATGAAGGACGATACAAATCCCACTGTTTCTTTGCACCAACAGGGGATGAATGTCCTGGTGTCTATCAGACATTCGGCTGAACCATCTTATTTAGGCACTGTTTTCAATTAAGCAATGAATGGGAGGTTCTTTCGTGAATCAAAACAATCAAAATCCATATGGGAATTATGGGTATGGTCCTTCCCAAGGACAGCAACAAACGCCTTATTACAGCGGGGCGCAGCAAGGTACCGGCCAAGGAATGGCTCCCACCGGACCAGGACAGCAGCCAGTCTATAATCCTTCGTACCAACAGATGCCTCAGCATAATATGCCGAGCAGCACTCAATATCAAGGAGGCCCGCTCGAGGCATCCGGAGGATATTTAGTTCCGATTCAGACCTCCAAAAGCAATCCTTCTCAAGGGCTGTTTTTCCCTGGGATGCTTCCGATCGAGCAATCCTATATCGAGAATATCCTCCGGCTGAATAAAGGGAAGCTCGCCACGGTTTACATGACGTTCGAGAACAATACGGAATGGAATGCGCAAATATTCAAAGGGATTATTGAAGCAGCCGGCCGGGATCATATTATCTTGAGCGATCCCCAAACCGGTATTAACTATCTTCTCTTGATGGTTTATCTGGATTATGTGACGTTTGAAGAGCCGATCGAATATGATTATCCGTTCAATAATCAATCCTGAAACGTTACCTCTTGAGCGTTTCAGTTCGGAAAGGCAACACTATCGAGAAGGAATCCTAAATAGGATTCCTTTTTTCTTTGATTTTTTAGAATATACATACTATTTAGGGCTAATGGATGGTATTATATACAAATAATAGAAAAAATACCTATATAAGTCAGTGAGGAGCCTGCGAAATGGAATATGTGATTGAAGTATCGGATCTACAGATGAATTTTGGTCAGACGACCGCTCTGAAAAATGTGAGTTTCAATGTGAAGAAAGGGGAAACCATCGGCCTCCTTGGTCCGAGCGGTTCAGGCAAAACGACTACCATCAAGCTGCTGACTTCGCAGCTGCAGCCGACTGCAGGGAAAATACGTGTATTCGGCAATCCTTTAATGAAACAGAAAGAGCCTTCCTTCCTGAAAAAAATCGGTATCTTGACCGATAATAGCGGACTTTATGATCGTTTATCTATCGAAGATAATTTAGCGCTATACTGCAAACTGTATGATATCGGATATGAACGAATCGAAGAGGTGCTGAAAGAAGTCAATCTGGTTGATAAAAAAAGAACCCCTGTACAAAAGTTGTCGAAAGGAATGAAACAGCGGGTCACGCTTGCCCGGGCCATTATCCACAAACCTGAGCTGTTATTCCTGGATGAACCGACTTCCGCCTTGGATCCGGTCAATACGAAACACATACATAAAGGATTACGAAAACTGAACAAAGAAGGAACGACCATCTTTTTGACGACGCATGATATGTCTGAAGCGGACGAGCTTTGCGACCGGGTCGCCTTCCTTCATGAAGGAGAAATCAAACAACTCGGGGAGCCGCAGAAACTGAAGGTCCAAAAATCCGTGTCAGCCATCTCATTACTGCTGGCCGACGATCGTGTCGTCCATGTGCAAAACAACGAAGAAGGAGCGGAAACCATCTGCCGTTACATGTCCGAGGGAAAATTGGTGACGATTCATTCTGATGAACCGACTTTGGGCGATTTATTCGTAGAGATTACAGGAGGGACATTATGATGCAATTATCTTTGAAACATGTAACGGCATTATTGATTAAAGATTGGAAAGATCTATGGAAGAATTCCTATATCATCATCACTTTAGCTCTTCCCCTTATGATGGCTGCATGGTTAGGAAGAGACGGGATTGACGACACCGCTCTTGCTACTTATCCGATCACCCTTGCGCTTGTGATTGCAGGCTCATTTGTTCAGGCAGCAATGGTCGCGGAAGAAAAAGAAAAAAACACGTTAAGGGGATTGATTATGTCTCCTGCAAGTACACTTGACATCCTTATTGGGAAAAGTGCTTTGACGGCTGTGACAACTTCTGCTGTAATTGCTGGCTCCATATGGCTTTCCGAGTACAAACTGCCATCTTTTCCTTTATTCTTGCTAAGCATCCTTTTAGGATTGATCATCTTCATTACAATCGGCACCATTCTTGGCTTACTTTCGCGGACTGTCATGGAGACGAGCGTGGTTGGGATGCCCGTTCTGATCATTTTCGGAATGGGATCCTTTCTTAAAATGATACTCGAAAACGATCTCTTGCTGACCATCATCGATTATTTGCCTAGTGAACAATTAACCTTCATCTGGGTCGGGCTGGCGGATGGAGAAAGCTTGATAGATATATGGAATCATCTCGGCATTTTAACGATTTGGATAGCTGTATTACTTGCCATTGCCGTCATCACTTACGGAAAGCGCAGATACGACAATTGATCGATATTCAAAAAGGGGCTGCCATTAACGGCTGCCCCTTCTCTTATTTAAATATATTTATATACCGCTACAATCATCAACACCCAAGCAGTCAGGAATGCAACGCCTCCGATCGGCGTGATTGCTCCCAAAACGCTGATCTGTGTGATGCTCAATACATAGAGACTTCCCGCAAACAGAATGATTCCTGCAAACATCAGCCACCCTGCCCAGTTCACGGATGCATGCATCCCGATCTTTCCGGCAAGCAGCCCGACAATCATCAATCCTGCTGCATGAAACATTTGATACTGTACAGCTGTTTGCCATGTTTCAATGTATTTCGCCGGTATTCTGCCTTCCAGCATATGTGCGCCGAATGCCCCGAAAGCCACTGCCAAAAAAGCATTTATTGCCCCTAATATCAAGAACACCTTCATGTCATCTCTCCTCCGCTAACTGTGAAGTTCTATTTCTTTGAAGTCATCAGAAATCAAGCAAGGATGCACCGTTGGCATCATCCAACTGTATTGATTTTTCTGTTGTGGACAGCTGCTTCACGTCCAAGGCCTGATTTCCTGCTTCATATTTCTGGATTACAGGAAGCTGATTCTGTTCATCCTCCAATAATTCACATAATACCTTAATCGCTGTGATACAGCTTTGCTGTTTGTTTGGGGATACGGCCATCTTCGCTTGCTTCGCCAGCTCTTCTATTTTTGTAAATACTTTTTCTTTGCTGACATCCATACTCTCACCTCAAACTGTCTGATACCTTTTATTTTAACATAATGAATAATCGGAATCCTAAGGATTACTCTTCAAGATTATCGATAAAAATCTAATTCCTCGCAACAAAGGTATTTGTCGGAAAACAATGTTTCATGTGAAACATTGTCGGTTTCTCACCAAACTTATACCCACTTAATCAAATCTTTTGTTTCCCTGAATCCTGTGAATTTCAAGAAATCATCTTCATACTTTCCGCTGCACATCATTGGATGCCTGCTTTCGAAGAACACTCCTTGCTCGATGTATGGTTTATTGCTTTGGGCTTCTTTCCCCCAGAGAAACCATACTGCTTCCGGAACCTGCATAGAAATGTACAATAAGACCTTCTGTGAGAAATCGGCCCAAATATGTTTATGGCTGTTCGGCTTCCCTGTCCTGCATGTGAACGAGGTATTCAAGAACAAGACTCCCTGCTGTTCCAAATCATCAAACCATTTATTCGGCGGCTTAATCGGAAATGCACCGTTTTTGATTTCTTCTTTAATTTTCGAGAAGGGCTTTATTTCTTCATATTTGTCGATTTTGTTATAATCTTTATGAAGGAGCCGGACAATATTCTTCATGGATACCTGCCTGAACGGCTTCTGCCAGCTGTCCAGCCCGCCTACCTCGAATGACCTTCCTGTTGCCGCGCCTTTCATCGGATATACATCTTGCCCAAGCCATACGACTTTGACGTTATCAAGATCCACCGTCAAGAATCTTAAAATCCTGTCGGTTTCTGAAGGATTATAGGCCTCACCGATTTCTTCTTCTATCTTTGCTAATTCTTTTATTCTATCGTCTGTCAAGAACGCTTTCCACGACGGGTGCACATCTTTTGGAATCATCATTTTCTCTCTCACCTAGTTTCCTTTCTATAATCATCAAAAAGAGCCTTCATGTAAAAGCCCTGAAACAAACAATTTACTATAAGTCCCATTTTATCATTCTTTCCGCTTCATTTGGATTTAGGGGCCTGCAGGTTTCTAAGTATAGTGTTTTTGGATATAGGTACTTAGGAACAAATAGGAGTGAGTAAATGAAAAAGAATCGGGATAAGAAGATTTGGTACAAAAGTTATAGATTCATCGCTTTCATTCTTTTTATAGCATTATCAGCTTGTGTCAGTATTTATCATACACATAAGGCATTGCCGGCTGGCGTTTCATATGAAGGGGATGTACACCATGTGGAAAATGTGGATTTCCTTTATGACCTCTCCTATGAAGATTCAGGGCAAAACCGGCAAAATAAGCAGCAGATATTTCCCCGGATACATGATGCCATAGAAGATGCGGAGAATTTCATCATCGTTGATATGTTTCTTTATAACAGTTATTACGATGGAGACAAAGAGTATCCGGAACTGAGCCGAGATTTAACGGACGCATTAATTAAGCGAAAAAAAGAAAGTCCGGACATGCAGATCATTGTCATAAGCGACGAAGTCAATACAACTTATAATGCACATCCCTCCAAAGATTTTGAACGGCTGAAAGAAGCAGATATCCCTGTGATCGTTACAGACCTGGATCGTCTGCGCGACCCCAATTGGCTGTATTCCGGTGTGTACCGAACCGCCATTCAGTGGTTTGGAGAAGACGGAACCGGGTGGGTCAGCAATCCATTCGCCAAAGAAGCTCCTAAGGTTACGGTCCGCTCTTATTTACGGCTTGCCAACGTAAAAGCCAACCACCGAAAAGTGGTCGCCACCGACAAGACTGCGATCATCTCTTCAGCCAATCCCCATGATGCGAGCGGCTTGCACTCGAACATTGCCTTTCAGGTAAGCGGAAATATCATCGGAGACATCGTGGAATCGGAAGCCTCAGCCGGACACTTCTCCGACTCGCATGTTGCTTTCCCGACTTACGAAAAAGAAGAAACAGAAAGCGGCGATATAGCAATCCAGCTTTTAACGGAAGGAAAAGTCAAAAAACATCTCTTGAAGGCGCTTAACGGTGCTCAGAAGGGAGATGAAATCTGGATCGGGATGTTTTATCTGGCGGAAAGGGATACCGTTCAAGCACTTTCAAAGGCATCTAAACGAGGTGTGGAAGTAAGATTGATCCTTGATCCGAACCAAAATGCATTCGGAAATGAAAAGATAGGCCTGCCTAATCTTCCCGTGGCCGCCGAATTGGTGGAGCGCGGGGAAGGACTGATTGACATCCGATGGTATAAAACCGATAAAGAACAATTTCATTCTAAGCTCGCTTTAGTAGAAAAGGAAGATGAAACAATCATAATGGGCGGCTCCACCAATTTCACGCGGAGAAACATGGAGGACTATAATCTTGAAACGAACCTCAAAATTGCGGCTTCACAGGATGCAAAGATATCAAAAGAAGTGAAGCACTATTTTGAGAAGCTCTGGAATAATACAGACGGCAAATACACTGTTCCATATGCTGATTATCAAGATGAATCTCCCTTCATCAAATACGCCGGATATCAAGTCCAAGAGTGGCTGCGCCTTGAAACATATTGAATTTTAGTAAGTTTTTTTCTGCCGAGGAATGTTTTACATGGCACGAAGACGGTTATATATAGAGCAGAGACAGGCATCACTAAAAAATAGAAAAATCCCAAATGATCTTAATAGGAGGAATGAAATATGTATCAAGTACACGTTGTAGAAAACGGCATACAAGCTAAAGAAAAAATCGATGTGTTATCTGCATCTGGTTATACAAAAGAGAATATTTATATTTTCGCTCATGATAAGGACCGTTCCGAGCATCTGACAGAAGCTACCCGTACAGAGGAAGTCGGCATGAAAGAACAAGGAATGCTGGACTCACTGGGAAATATGTTCCGCTCCAGAGGTGACGAACTCCGCAACAAGATGGAGAACGTAGGCTTAACCAAAGAAGAAGCGGCTAAGTATGAAGAAGAGCTGGATTACGGCAAAGTTGTTCTTGTCGCAGTGAACTAATCAACAAAGGACGTCCCGGCTAACGGGGCGTCCTTTTCTCATCTATCCCAATATTTGTTGGTATATCTTCCTTGCCTGCGCCTTATCTTTCGTGCCATGTATAAGGGCTCTGCCATCCTTGAAAAGTACAAATCGTTCCTGCATATATTCCGTCGCCAGCAGAAATGCGTTTGACTTTACTGCATATCCTGCTGCCTCCAGTTTTGCGGCGAGATGGGCCAAATCAATTTCTAAGGCTGCCGGCGGTCTGATCTGCACCGTATCCCTTCCGCAAAGCACTGCTGTCTTCATGGTATTCTCCCTGGCCAAATACGGATACGCCGGAACATTCCCGCAAGAAGGACAGTCAGACTTCTTCATGCGCCCCGCTTTAATATTTCTGTACTCATTGGCCCATAAATCAAAGCTGACCATCCCCGGATTCACCGCTTCCAGATTTTCGGTCAAGATCTTTAAAGCTTCCGCCTGCTGATGGGCAACGACCATGCCGACTGCCGGTGCGATGATGCCATTCGTGTCACAGGTCATCCCTTGCACAGGCACGGCACGGAGAAGGCAGTTCAGACATGGCGACTTTCCCGGTAAAACGGTATAACTCATTCCGTAACTGCTGACACAGGCTCCATAAATGAAAGGCTTACGCAGCTTTTGCGTCAAGTCGTTCAGGATCATCCGTATTTCGAAATTATCTGTGGCATCTATGACCAAATCTGCTGATTCTGCATATCCAGCCAGCGATTCAGCATCTCCATCCTTGATTACAGCTTCTATTTCAGCATTGGAACTGATTTTCTCGAGGTGTATCTTCGCAGCGGCTGCTTTCGGCAGCTTTCGCTTTGCATCCTCTTCCGTATAAAGCTGCTGCCGCTGCAAATTGCTTACTTCGACATAATCCCGGTCAACGATGGTCAGTCTGCCGACTCCTGCGCGCACCAGCATTTCAGCATTAGCTGAACCCAAGGCACCGGCGCCGACCAAAAGAACATGCTTAGAGGCCAGGAGCTTTTGCCCTTTTGGTCCGATCGGGCCGAACAATATCTGCCTGGAGTAACGCTCCATTTCGTTTGTCACCCTCCGCTCACCGGAGGGATGAATGCGACCACATCTCCGTCCTTCACAATATAGTGTTCATCCACGAATTCCTCATCCACAGCCGTCATGGAGGTGTGAAGCTCCGGACCAAAAGGATATGCACGAGCGGCCTTTTCCTTCAATTGTGCAACAGTCATCCCTGCATCCGGCCATTCCAATTCCCCGGTACCTGCTTGTTCCTTCAATCCCGCAAACAATAGGATTTTGATCATTCTTGAATCCCTCCCCCGGGCTTTCCTTTCGGGTACGAAACCGTCCCCTTTTGGTTGCCTACCCACACTTCTTCATTTTCATAGACTTCCTTCTTCCAAATCGGCACGATTTCCTTAATACGTTCAATTGCATATTCATTCGCTTCATAAGCATCCCTGCGGTGAGGTGCAGAAACAGCAATCACCACAGCCGTTTCGCTGATTTCCAGTTTCCCCACTCGGTGGGTGATCGCCATTTCAGTGCCGGGCCATCTTTCTTTCGCTTCCCGGACGATTTGTTCCAGCTTCTTCACCGCCATCGCTTCATATGCTTCATACATAAGGGATACTGTCCTCTTGCCTGCGGTCCACTCTCTGACAGTCCCAATGAATGTGGTGATGGCACCGGCTTCCCTTCTAATCACTTTATCAATTAAATCCTGTAATCGAATCGGCTTTTCAGTAATTTCACAACTCATTCTCCGCCCCCTGTCCGGCACGGCTGCCTTTTTACTTATTCTACTTTTTTCCAGCCACAAAAACCACTGACATAACTTCTAAAAAATTCTGTGAATTACCAACAGACTGTTATAATATAAAATTGCATTGTACAACAAAAAACAATTATTATATTCTTAACAACAGTAGGTTCAGACCATCAGTCAAACTAGGACAGATGGAACCGTTATTTTAAGCCATAGGAGGATTCGTATGAGTATGAAAAAAGCTTTAACCATTGCAGGCTCCGACTCCAGTGGCGGTGCCGGCATTCAAGCAGACCTGAAGACATTCCAGGAACTCGGCGTATATGGGATGACAGCATTAACCACAATTGTTGCAATGGATCCAAAGGATCAATGGCATCATAAAGTTTTTCCTCAAAATATTGAAACTGTTGAAGCTCAATTAGAGACGATTCTTTCATTGGATGTCGATGCCGTCAAAACCGGTATGCTGGGATCCGTAGAGATTATCGAGCTTGCAGCGGAGAAAATTAAAGAACACAATATCAAGAACGTGGTGATAGACCCGGTCATGGTCTGCAAAGGCGAAGATGAAGTATTATTCCCGGAGCATACGGTCGCCTACAGGAAATCCCTGCTTCCTTTGGCTACAGTCGCGACACCGAATTTGTTTGAGGCTTCACAATTGGCCGGCATGCAAACAATCACTACTGTCGACCAAATGAAGAAAGCCGCGGAAAAGATTCATGCATTGGGTGTTCAATATGTCATCATCAAAGGCGGCAGCAAGCTGCATGGCATGCCAAATGCTATTGATCTCTTATTTGATGGCAAAGAGCATATCATTCTTGAGAACGAACTGATCGACACTTCCTATACACATGGAGCAGGCTGCACATTTGCGGCTGCCATCACCGCTGAATTGGCGCTGGGCAAGGAAGTACGTGAAGCGATCACCATCGCAAAAGACTTCGTGACAGAAGCAATCCGTCACGGCTGGAAGCTGAATGAATATGTGGGTCCAACAATGCATGGCGCATACAATGAGTACGGCAAAGGCTCAATCAGATAAAATTACCGAAAAGGCATATGCGCGCCCAGCATATGCCTTTTCGGGTTGTCCGATTATCAATTAAAGCTTCACTGGTATATAATAGATTCTATAATTTGGTCTAAAGAAGGAGGTATATGATGAAACCAATCATCCCGTTGGAAGTCCAAAAGGCCGTGGATTCTTTCAAGAAAGAGAAGGTCTATATACATTTGGAAGTGACGAATGGAGCATATGCTTCCCATTTTGGAGGAGGTTCGTATTCAGCCGGTGCATACATCCGAAATGCACATGTAGTTTATGAACAAGGGAAAATAGTCGGCGAAGGTCCGTACAGAATCGGCCTTAAACTGGATATTGGCTGGATTTACGCCGAGGGGGTCACACATTTTGAAATAGACGAAAATGGCCGCCTTCTGACGGCAGGGCTTGACCAGGATGGAAAATTGGCAGTAGCCCTCCAGATCAGCAGACAGCCTTTTGAGTAAACCGCGGAAAGGACTTGCATATTCCATCAATCCTGCCGCCGCTTCAACAGAAGAAGCAGCATTTCCCTTATTGAAAGGAGCATTCATTTGATTCAAGAAAGCCATGTACTTGTTGTTTTCCCTCATCCGGATGATGAAGCATTCGGGGTATCAGGGACGATAGCGTCTTATACAGATAACCAGATTCCCGTGACTTATATGTGCCTGACCTTGGGAGAAATGGGGAGAAATCTTGGAAATCCTCCGTTCGCAACCCGTGAAAGCCTTCCAGGCATCAGAAAGCAGGAGCTCCAGGAAGCCGCAAAGGTGATGGGCATCCAGGATTTGCGTATGATGGGGTTGCGTGACAAAACCATCGAGTTCGAAAGCGAAGAGTATTTGACAAATATGGTTTCATCAGCAATCAATGAGTTGAACCCCTCGCTTGTCATTACATTCTACCCGGGATACAGCGTACACCCTGATCACGAAGCGACCGGACGTGCCGTTATACATGCACTCGAGAGAATGCCGAAAGAAAAACGGCCGAAGCTCTATTGTGTTGCTTTTGCCCATAATTCAGAGGAAGATCTCGGAAAACCGGACATCGCTCACGATGTCAGTGCCTATAAAGAAGTGAAAATTGCCGCAATCAAAGCTCACCGCTCGCAGACCCAGCTGATGACAAAGGCTGCAGAAGACGGAAATGCGGAGCATAATGCGGAATTGATGAACCGCCTGCAAACAGAATACTTCTGGTCCTATAAATGGAACGATTGATGACCGACAGGCTTAAGAGGGATCCGCAGTTACATGCGGTTCCCTTTTTCTTTCTCTGATCATCTCTATGGGATAAGTTGATATAGTTTATCTTCCCTCCCATCGCCCCTCCCATCCGTATTGTTACTGATGAAGTATATGATGCCTCCCTCTTCGAACACATCGCGGATCCGGCCATAACCCGCTGCCGCATCTTCAAGATTGCCGGACTCGATATGATATCTTTTGACAGCTTCACCCCTGAGTGCCGCAAAATAAAGATAGCCCTCATGATGGATCAGTCCGGAAGGCGCCCACGTTTCATCACCGCTGTGCACCAGCGGTAATTCCATCCCTTGCTTTTCTTCATTCCCTTTTATGGAAGGCCATCCATAATTAGCATCTGCAAGGATCTGATTGATTTCATCATGACCGGAAGGACCATGTTCACTGCTATACATATTTCCGTCCTCATCCCATGCAAGGCCCTGTGGATTCCGATGCCCGTAACTGTATACATATGATTCCTTTGAAGGGTTGTCATCAGGCACCGTCCCATTGAGGTTCATCCGCAATATCTTGCCGCTCAGTGATTCCTTATTCTGTGCCTGGTCTTCCTGTAAAGCATCACCGGTGGCAGCATAAAGCTTGCCATCCATCCCGAACTCAAGCCTTCCTCCATGATGGAATTGGCCGCTTGGTATATCATCCAATAAGACCTCTTTCTCGTTCCAGCCTTCTTCCTGCCTATTCAGTAAAACGATTCTGTTATATGGCTGGTCATTTCGATCATACGTATAATATGCGTATGCCTTTGCGGATTCTTTAAAATCGGGTGCCAGCAGGAAACCAAGGAAACCCGATTCAGGCCGGGAAGACAATTTCTCCGAGAAATGGACCTTCTCCTCTTTAACTGTTCCATCCTCTATCACTTTGATGGAACCGCTTCTTTCATTAATGTAGAAAACATCTCCGTGCTTTTGGATGGACCAAGGTGCATGGAGATCTCCTGCAATCTCTTCCGGTTTCCCTTCAGCCTTATTTTCATTACTTCCAGTATTCATCGTTTCTGCTTGATCCCGGCCGCTGCAAGCCGACAAGAATATCACAGCACAAAGTATCCATGCTCCCTTTCCCAATTTCCCATCCCCTTTATTACATGGCTGTTTTCACAAACCTTGTTACTGAATTAAACTTCTTACAGTTCCTTCAATGCTTTCCTGATACAGTGAGCAACACCATCTTCATTGTTGGTCAGCGTCTCTTCCCCGCAAAGCTTCTTCAGGTCGCTTGGTGCATTTCCCATGGCAATTGGCCTTCCTGCTTTCTCTAACATCGAGACATCGTTATAGCTGTCGCCCATTGCCATTGTTTCACTCAATGCAATTCCTTTACTTACAACAAAAGCTTCCACGGCCAGCCCTTTTTGCGCCTCCTTAGATGTAATTTCGAGATTTTCCCTCCCTGAAGAAGATACCGCAAGGCTGGTGTCTTGCTTAATCTGGCCGCCGACATGTCCGAGCTTCTGCAAATCAGCGGACATTACGAAAATCTTATAGAATTCTATCCTTTCCACTTCATATAGCAGATCGAAGTCTTCTATTTCCTCTATTTCCCCTTTTTCAAATCTTTCCCTAGCCTTTTCGGCAATATATAAAGGGTCGATATTCGGCATAGCCGAAATCAGGATATCCATAATGGATGCAATCGCAAACTCCTTGTCCAATGTAAATGTTCCTTTATTCGTGTAGACCTCATACTGAAGACCTGCTTCATCCAATCTCTTTCTTACGGACTTGAATTCTGCCATATCCATTGGTTTCCTATCGACAATCTTTCCTTCCCGGTCATAGATGACCGCTCCATTAATTGATATAACCGGACATTCCAATCCGGCTTCATCCAGAAGGTGCTTCGCTTCGACATAAGACCGGCCCGTCGCGATGACAAATTCCACTCCTTTATTTTGTGCTTCCAAAATTGCTTCCTTATTCGCCTTACTGATTTCCTCTTTCCAATTCAGCAAAGTACCGTCCATATCGCTCACAATACACTTGATCAACTGAACCCACATCCTTCTTTTATTTCATTACAGAACAATGCCCTTTATATGCTCGAT
>JAZNGP010000096.1:0-12195 GCA_045576475.1 Bacillus sp. (in: firmicutes)
TGTGTATTATTTCCGGGTGTGTGTCCAGCTCTTCTTCCGGCCGGCGAGCTTACCATTTGCCTCGGAGAAGGTCAAACTCCCGGTCAGTCTGCTCCTCGTACTGGTCATATGCGCAGCAGGAACAATCGGTCTCGGTCTGATGCCTGACATCGGCCTTGGTCTGTACAGAAGCTTCTTGGGGAATGGGTGAAAATATGTTAAATGGATTTAGCGGAAGGTGTGAGACTCCAGCGGGAGGAGGCTCGCCGCTCGCCCCGCGGAAAGCGGGCATCCTTAAGCAGGCGATTTACAAACCATGTATTCATTATTTAATAACAGCGCCACTATCATAAAAAACATATATGCTTTTTCACATAAGTCATAAGTAATGCTTAAGCCTGAATTACAGTAAATAGGCCAAAAGTTATGTGAATTTTCAGTAAATATTCCTCTCATTCCGACAGCTCCTTTGTCTTATTATGTAAATATTACGTGAATTATAGGAGGAATATGATGAAAAAAAGGCCTTTATTGACCATCGCCATAGCGGCGGGACTTACTTTGACATCTGTGGCGGCACCTGCTTACGCATCCCCTTCAAAGCACAAAGAAAATCGGCATGAACAGCGTGAAGAGAAAAACATCGCAAGTTATATAAACGTAGATAAAATCTACAACAATATCGAACTTCTATCCAAACTGCCCCGGGAAGCAGGCACTGAGCAAGAAGCGAAAGCCGCCCAATATATTAAAAAGCAATTCGAATCATATGGATACAAAACGGAAATGCAAGAATTCACATTCTTCGGCTATTCCAACCCGGACAAAGTGGAACTTGCGATTCCTGGCTTCGAGTTGAATCCAAGTGCCTTCACTTACAGTGTGAACGGCAATGTTACCGGCAGCCTGGTAAACGCAGGGACAGGAACGAAGGAATTACTGGCAGATCAAGATTTGACCGGGAAGATTGCGTTGATTCAAAGAGGAGATATCACATTCGGTGAGAAAGTATTGAATGCCGCCGAGAAGGGAGCCGAAGGGGTCATCATCTACAATAACCAAGAAGGGACTATGAACGGGACCTTAGGTGACTATACCGAGGATTCCATCCCTTCTGTCTCCATCAGCAAAGCGGAAGGCGATTCCCTTGCTGAGGCGCTGGCCAATGGAGAAACAATTGAGGCATCGCTTGTCGTTGAAGGTGCAGAAGCAGGGGAACGCACGTCCCAAAATGTGATTGCCACGAAGGCTCCTTCCAATAAGAAGACAAAAGGAAAACAAAATACGGAGATTGTTGCGATCGGAGCGCATCATGACTCCGTACAAGTTGCCCCAGGAGCAAATGATAATGCATCCGGTACAGCCGTCACACTTGAACTTGCGCGTATCCTAAAAAACGTCCCGACTAAAACAGAGCTTCGCTTCATCACTTTCGGCGCTGAAGAAAACGGCTTGCTGGGTTCGGAGCATTATGTAAGTACATTGACAGAAGATGAAAAAGACCGCTGGACAGGCTATTTTAACTTGGATATGGTCGGCAGCAGAGACGCAGGCGACTTGGTTCTGAATACAGTGGACGGAAATACAAATCTGCTGACACAGCTTTCACAGTCCGCCAGCCTTCGCTTGAATGGTTTGGCCACACCAATCGAAGCAGGCGGCAGCAGTGACCATGTTTCCTTCTTTGACGCCGGCATTCCATCCATCAGTTTCATCCATCGTCCTTTGGAGCCATGGTATCATTCTCCGGAAGACACAATCGACAAAATCAGCAAAGAAAAGCTTCTTGACGTAGCATCCATCGTCAGCACTGCTGTATACGATTATACGAAAGACGAACATAAGCAGAAAAAGAAGAAAAAAGGAAAAGGACATAAAGGACATCATTCCAAACAGAATCATCGTTAAGGAATATGCAGCCTGACAAAAAGCCGGCCTCATGGGCCGGTTTTGTTGTTCATTTTTTGTCTTTCTTGGAACAAGATGAGCACTATATAGAGTCATATTTCATGAACGGACTTGAGATGCTGGATATTGAAATAAATAAGCTTGTTTCTTGCTGTTTCTATTTCTGCAATGCTTCCTTCTACGGCATTCAGTCTCCCTGTCAGATCGTCGGCATTACCAGTATTCAAGACAATCAGCCTGCCCTTCAATTTCTCGAGCTGTACATCGAATGTCCTTGCCAATGTCAAACTTGATGTCTGGAACATGGTACCGTTCAATGGCAATCCATATGGCTTTTTCTCCGAAATGCAAGGAATCAGCCACTTGATGTGCTGCATCGGGATATACATCGTCTTGTGGACAAAGGAATGGAAAACAATATAGTTATTCATGATAGAGTGGACATAACCGTATAGTGAATGGCTGTTTGCGATACCAAGCTCCAAGATTGTCCCTTTGGACAGCATCAGTACTTTACGGAAAGAAAGCTCTTCTTCAGTGGTAAGGGCAGGACTGACGGCTGGTTCAGATATCTCTGTTTCCATTTCAGCAGGATTCATTACACGGACTTGTTTGATATGCTGTAGTGGGAGATAGACATATTCTTCACCATTGAACAGTACCAAAATATCATTCCCTGTTTCAATGACTGTTCCTCTTATACATCTTTTCCCCGGAAGCATCAGTTCCATGATTTCATTGGTAAACTTTGAAAATATACTTTTCATATAAAAAATCCCCCTTTCCGGCTTAATAATAAATGATCATCACCCAGACATAGAGTGCGATCAGGCTGACAACCAACCCAATCGGAATGACAAGGATTGTGACCTTCAAGTAACGGCCCCACGATAATTGGATGCCATTCTTCTTCAACAGGAACATCCAGATCAATGTTGCAAGTGTTCCAACCGGTGTCAATAATGACCCGATATCGCTCCCAATCACATTTGCCAAATATGCCACCTGAAGCAGTAATGGATCAAGTCCCATATCCAATATGGATAGAGTGCCGATCATGACAGCCGGAAGATTGTTGAATAAGTTGGACATGATGGTCAGCAGGATGCCCATTCCGAATATCGCATGCAGAGGTCCGTCCGCAACAAAAGTGCTCAGATTGTCCACAAGCAGATCATTCAATCCGACATTCTTTAAACCATACACCAACACATACATATTGAAAGCAAACAAGAGGATATGCCACGGTGTTTTCTTGTAGATGTCTTTCAGCCCGATTCCTGTCTTCAACCATCTATAGAAAATCAGAACCACCGCCCCGAAGAGTCCGATCCACTCCAATGGAACGCCCAATGGTGATAAGACGAAGAAAGCGGCTCTTGTGACAACCACAATCGCGATGCTTGTCCTGAATAAGCCCCAGTCCACTTCTTCTTGGCTTTCCTTCAAAGGGTGGCTTTTGACATAATTCGCATTTGCCCTATTCCACTGAAGCTGGACAACTGGCAGTTTTTTCGGAAGATCCTTCCTGAAATACATATACAAGAGCAAGGAGATGAAGAAGATTCCGATCATGGAAGGTACGAACAGCATCTGGATATAGCTGTTCAAACTTAAATCCACAATTTTCAAGGCAATCAGATTGGATATATTGCTGATCGCAATCGGTGCGCTGGCGGCAGTTGCAATCAATGCACCTGAAATTAAATAGGGGAACTTTTGATGAGGCTTCAGTTTCAATATAGTGATAATGTGGATAATGATTGGGGTCGTTATCAAGATACTGCCGTCATTATTGAAGAACATCGTCATGAAGAAGCAGAGAAGATTTGTGTATACAAAAAGGCGCCTTCCTGAATTCCTGGATTTCCGGACAATGTTCAAAGCAATCCACCGAAAGAAACCGATACTTTCCAATACGAGCGACATCATAATAGTAGATAAGATTGTCAAAGACGCTCCCCTAACAATGGAGAAGATATGGACCACATCCATAAGAGGAACAATGCCGAGCAAGAGGACAGCTGCAGCTCCGACGGAGGTCGGAACCGTTTCGTTCAAGCCAAAAGGCCTCCACAGCATAAAAAGAATTGTTGCGGTGAATATCACCACCATAATGAGCAGCTCGGAATCAAACACTTGCTGCATCCGCCTTTTGAGTTGATGTGATCAGTAATGCCTCTTCCTCATTCATTTGCGTTCCACGCTCCGGCGACAAAAATAATGTATAGAACAGAAAGCCTGTCCCGATATAAAATAGTGAGATAATCAAAGGGCTCCCTCCTTTCTTTCCCCTTAAACGCAGCTGTGAGAATCATCCTCCCTGCCCAAGGCTTGTATCTTGTCCCCATACAGACAATCCCTCAGGAGAGGACTTCCATATGCAGCTGATGGTTCAGGCGGCATATGGAAGAAAAATGGTTCACCATCTTCTGAAATGTCGGCTCCCTTGTCTGTTCCCTCTTCGTTGACTTGATTCCCCGCGGTCTCCCCCATGGTTCCTTCCGCTTCTTCCTCTGCCTTCATCGCCGTCGTTCCTGTTCCCGCTTTCGCGATCCCTTCCGTTTCTTCCTCTGCTTTCGTCACCGTTGTTCCTGTTCCCGCTTTCACGATTCCTTCCGTTTCTTCCTCTGCTTTCATCGCCGTCATTCCTGTTTCCGCTTTCACTGTTCCTTCCATTTCTGCTGTTTTCTTTCTCATTCTGATTTTCCCCTGAGGACCCCTGCTTGTCATTCTTTCCTTTTTTCGGATGAAGGCTGATGTTCCGGATATGGAAGATAGCCACCCGTATGATCGCATCGTTATTCAGCACCGTTACGAAATCTTTATCAACATCGATCAGGACTCCCTCGATATCTCCTCCTCTGTTGATCTTCACCTTGAAGTTAACGAGGCTTTCCAGCACACAAGCAAAGTTTTGAGGCGGGATGAACTTATAATCGTCAAAGAAGTCGGTCTTGAACTGCATTTCTTTTTTGGTGTTCTGGGACAGGCTCTTCACATGATGCGGCTGATAGAAGACGATGCCATCCTTTTCGGTCAGGAGAGCAAAATAATCCTTTCTCACCGCCAAAATTTGTCCCTCTCTCGATTCCGGTCCTCCTCTCTCCACTTTGACCACTTTCCCCAGCAGGGATTCAATCATTCCATTCGTCATATAGCTGACCTCCAATTATATATTCCCTGTATCTATATGTATCATGGGAGGTCAAAGTACTATGGTATCTGCCTTAATTTAGTGTCTTCAGCTAAAGAAAGGGCGTTTAGCAAGCCAATCTAATGACAAATAGATAAATGGTCTATGCATATCACTGGACTTCTCCCTCCACTTTTTACCATAATAAGTTAGCATCGATAACAATTAACGACACTAACGGAATCGGAGGGAATTTATTGAATACTCCAGTTTACAGAGATTTTTTTCATCAACTGGTCCGTTTATATCGCCCATTTGAAAGAGAGCTTAACGAGCAGCTGACCAATCATGGTCTATACCGCTCACAATGGACAGTGCTATTCTACCTGCATCATCATCAAACAGCCACTTTGGTCGAAATATCGAAATATCAGGGAATCGAAAAACCGAATGTGACAAGAACCATCAACCGCCTTGAAGAATTGGGTTTTGTGGAGCAGACACAAGGGATGGATAAACGCGAGAAAAGAGTGCGCCTGACCACTAAAGGAGAGCTCATGTATAAAGATGTAAGGAAAACCATCGATCATTTCGAAGAACAGATCACCGCCGGCATCCGTGAGGAAGAGCTCCAGAACGCTGTACGCATCATGAAGAAGATTCATGGAAATCTACGAAATAAAGGGATGGAAGTATAATGCAGCAAAAAGAGAAATTATGGACTAAAGAGTTCATTATCGTCGCATCAGTCAATTTTTTCATCACACTCATCTTTTTCCTATTGATGGTGACGATGGCCGTTTATGCTGTAGAAGAATTTGATGCGACGACAAGTGAAGCCGGTCTGGTCACCGGTATTTTCATTATCGGAACATTGATCGGGCGCCTATTGATCGGACGTATCATTGACATCATCGGGCGGATGAAGACACTTTACATCGGCTTGACCGCCTTCACTTTGACGA
Organism: Bacillus sp. (in: firmicutes); assembly: GCA_045576475.1. Lineage (GTDB taxonomy): Bacteria > Bacillota > Bacilli > Bacillales > DSM-1321 > Bacillus_AD. The sequence goes on from JAZNGP010000096.1 coordinate 5,989, forward strand.
CACTCCTTTACTATGGAATCGACAGCCTCGGTTTCATGATCATGAATAGATTCATCCATGGTTTTGCCCTCGGGGTAGCAAGTACCGCCACCGGTACAATCATGGCTCAAGTCCTTCCGGCCCATCGGAAAGGGGAAGGCGTAGGGTACTACAGTATGAGCGCCACATTGGCGACTGCGATTGGACCTTTCCTGGGCATTTATTTAAACCAGCACGCCGGCTTCCAGACAATATTCCATGTTTCTCTTACACTCGGGGCACTGAGTCTTTTAACATCCTTCTTTTTGAGGGTGCCCCCTGTCCAGTTATCCCAGGCTGAAAGAGCGGAACTGAAAGGCTTCAAGCTTTCAAGCTTCATTGAACCGAAAGCGATTCCGATTGCACTCATCACCCTTTGCGGCTCTTTTTGCTATTCCAGTGTCCTGTCATTCATCACTTTCTACGGAATCGAAGTAGACTTGGTTGAAGCCTCAAGCTTTTTCTTCATTGTCTACGCGATCGCCATCTTAGTTTCAAGACCATTTACAGGCAGGCTTCTGGACCTCAAAGGAGCCAATCCGGTTATGTATCCGGCTTTTGTCCTGTTCGCGGCAGGTATGTTCCTGCTGAGCACGGCGAACAATGGATTTCTCTTACTGGCTGCGGCGGCATTGATCGGTTTTGGATTTGGGAATCTCCAATCCAGCACTCAAGCCATCGCCATCAAGCTGACGCCTCCGCACCGGATGGGTCTGGCCACATCCACATTCTTTATCTTTCTTGATTTCGGATTTGGATTCGGCCCTTATCTGCTTGGATTCCTTATCCCTTACAGCGGCTACCGCGGGCTGTACACCATTATGGGAATACTTGTGATTGCCGTCGCTGTATTGTACTGGTATCTGCATGGAAACAAGGAGAGCACACAAAGGAAAAACAAACCACATTCCTTATCCGTATGAGCAAACGAAAGAATCCCGCCGGATGCAAAGATCCGGCGGGATTTTTTCCATTTTGCGGAATTACCCTTTCCCGTCCTGGAAACCAGGATATTTCGTCATTCCTCCGTCAGCGTATAAGGTCAGCCCTGTCACATAACTTGATTCCGAAGACGCGAGCCAGGCGGCACAAGCGGCGATTTGCTCCGGATTTCCGATATATCCCATCGGAATCAAATTCAACACTTCTTTCTTCTTCACGGGATCATCGAGCTTCTCGGCATTGATCGGTGTCTTGATTGCACCAGGCGAAATGGCATTCACACGAATTCCACGCGGCGCAAATTCAAGAGCAAGTGTTTCCGACAACAGCTTGACTCCTCCCTTGCTCGCCGTGTAATGGGCGAAATGAGGCCACGGAATCTTATCATGAACAGAAGACATATTTATGATATTGCCTTTCATATCATTCTCCACCCAATAGCTGAGCGCTTCCCTGCACCCTAGGAATACACCATTCAAATTGACGTCGATGACCTTCTTCCAGTCCTCATAAGAAAGCTGATGAGATGGGACTTCATTCTCCATCCCTGCATTGTTGACCAATACATCCAAGGTTCCGAACGTTTCGATGGAGAAAGCTACCATCTTTTTGACATCTTCCTCATTCGATACATCGCCTTGAACAGCAGCAGCTTCACCGCCTGACGCTTTGATTTTTCGAATGATTTCACTGTAGTCATGTTTATCTGAATGATAATTGATGACCACTTTGGCCTGTTCCTGACCGAACCTCTCTGCAATGGCACTTCCGATTCCACTGGCTCCTCCTGTGATCAAAATGACTTTGTCCTTCAAACATGTATACATATTCCATCCCCTTTCTTATAGGCTTTTTCCGCAGTAAAGAATCTTATATAGGTCTTACCCTTTTGTATACCCGAGCATGACACCGCCCGTGATGACGAGTAGCAGCCCTGCAGTGATGAACCAAATCTGTTTCTTCGATTTCTTCTCCCCCAGAAGGAAAATGCCTCCTAATGTACTGATGACGATTCCTGTCTGTGAGATGGAAAAGCCTGTCGCGACACCGACTTCCCTATTCGCCAGCAACAAACCGATATTCCCGACTGCCCACATGACCCCGGTCAACATATTCCTGATGGTATATTTATTGAATGGTTTGGACTTAATGGACAGCAGCAGACTTGCTGCCAGCATCCCGACTGCTTGAGGCAGGATCGCTTCCCATCCGCCGACCTCATACCACTGCACAATAATCACATACAGCACAAAACCAGCTGTTGATATAGCAAGATAAAGGGCACCTTTTTTCTTATTGCCGCCATCTTCATCCGTTTTGTTCCCGATATTTGTCAATATAATTCCGGCAATCAGACAGGCAAGTGCAATTAGCCCTGCCACGATTGCCATAGTACCTTCCCATTCCTTGAACACCACTACCCCGAAGAATGTTGTACCCAAAAGCTGAAGCCCGGTCGATATCGGTACCGTCTTCGATACGCCGATTTCTTTGACACTATTAAATTGATATAACTGGCCAACCGCCCAGCCGGCTCCTGAAATGATACCGATGATCCAAACGACCGCCCCCATCTCAGGTTGATTAATGAAGTACATGACCACCGCAAACAAAAATGACCCAGCCGTGATTCCGAGCGTCTGCGAGTATGAATCCCCGCCCAGCTTTTCACTGACAAGCACCAGGCTTCCCCATGCGATGGCCGGCATCAATGCATAAAGTATTCCTTCCAACTGCCATCCCTCTCTCATTCGTCAAAAGTGACTCAATCACTCTATTATTATTTTGATATATCGATATATTCCCATAGGGGCTATATAGGTAAACCTTCTGCAAAAATAGGACATTTATGAATGAATATATGTTTAAACGGAATATAGATTTGCGCTGCAAACTGCGCTTTCCATGGGCATGGTTCATGCTAATCTAAGCGGCCTCAATAGCGGCGGTTATGCATCCGGACAACCAATCACTTTGTATACCCATAATTACACAGGTGTAACAAGCGGAATGCCCATGCTTAATTATGTGCAGGGACCGTTTTCTTCTTTCGCTAGGGGAGAAGGTAATTGGGTTAATGTCAGCAAAACAATCATAGACAGAATGTTGGCTGGAACAGCTCGAGGAATCGCCATATATCGTGAAGATCAACCTCTTGAAGATCAAAATCCGGTCAAAACATATCCAGAAGTAGTTAAAGGGATTTACATTACTGGACTGGTCCATGTAACAGCGGATACAGCGGTTATTAGAGAAAGAGCCACAAACATGGTCAATATCACCGGAACATTCGAAAAAGGTCATGAATTCTTAATGGCTGGTGCTTTCACAGGTTGGTACGAAGTAGTTCATGAAGAAAAGCGGAGATACATCTAAAGCCCCTCTCCATATCAGGAGAGGGGCTTTCTAACAGGTCTAAAACTTAGGTCCTCTCATTATTTCTGCATCCATCCTTCTTTTAATGTCTTTTTCTGCAATCAATACATCAGCTTGTAACGTTTGCAACTTTACCAATTCAGTACCATATGAGCTGTAGAAATTATCGATTGCCGCTCTGTATGCATCAGCGGCTAAGCCCTGTTTCCATTCCTTAGATAATTGAAGGGTATTGAATATTGGTTCTAACTCAGCGTCTAACTTATTAAAAACATTAATCAATTCGGTTCTTAACTGCTGTAAGTCTGAGTGTTCGTTTAACAAAGCTCCCAAAATGGCTGTCATTTTAATTGGTCCGCCTTTTCAAAAAGTTTGGCTGCTTCTTCAATGTCATAAACAGCTTCCAACGCTCTTTCTTCAAACCAGTTTCTGAATTTGTTGGTGGCTCTTAACGCATCATTATGAGTATTGGCATATATCTTAATATTGTTCAGCCTGGTCATAGCTCGATGGCTGTCATCTGCAATATCCGTTATCTTTGTAATGAGGTTCTTAATTCTTTCGGCAGCAGCCATTAATTCCTCCGGAGTAAGTTCGATGGTGGCGGATCCTAAATCAACAGAGCGGGGAGAACCGGTTATGCGTATTCCATTTATAACATCGAATATTTCAGGATTGTTGAGATCCCCATGTTCATTGAAAATAAACCTTTTTAACTCGTGAGCAGGCATAGTTCCGGTTATTCGATCGAAAAGTTTTTTTCCATTGTGAGCGACAACATAAGGCTCTCCAATATAATAGGCGGAACCGATTTGTCTTTCCCATTCATTCATAAATCCTGCGCCAATCATGTCCTCTGGATTTATGTAGTTTACGATTTTATCATCAAAGTGTCCGTCTTTCGCTTTGTTCTGCAAATCTTCAGGAAGAAGATGAAGGGCAGAAGGTGTACTAAAACCTAAGGCATCCAGTTCATGTAGGGCAGCAACATAGGTGGCAATGGCAGCACCCAATGAATGTCCGGTAAGAGTTATTTTGGCGTCAGGATATTTCTCCTTCACTTCCAGATATAGGTCTACACCTTGCGTAAATTGATTAACAGAATTAAGGTCAATTGGATTCCTGTCGGTAACAAAGTGCTTTACGTCGGCTTTTAAATCCGGCCACCCTTCACCTCGAAGATCATCACCTTCTGTTCCCCTGTATCCTATGATGATTTCGTTAGGATTGTCTCTATTTTGATAAACACGGGCATCAAAACCTGTATCGTCATCGTTCAATGAAAGAGATTTGTCGACAATCGGCTCATAGCGCACCGTTCCCTCGATACCATTGAATACAATTGGATTTATGCTATCGGAATATACATCTGTGCTTATTTCATGGAGAATTTTATCGTTTATGTTTTTCATAGCCACACCCCTATTGTCCATGTATAATGATTATTATACATAAATTACCATATAGAGGCGATGGATATGAAAGGAAAATTTTGGGTTATTTTTTTTGTTATTGTACTATCTCTAATACTAATAGGGGCAGGTGGATTCAAAATGTACAAAGATAACATTGATAATCAGTTATCCGAAGGAGCAAAAAGAAATGCTATTGAGTATTTCATGGAGAAAGATAATAAGAAGTTCGAACCTTCAGAAGTAGAATTCATCAAGCAAATGTCAGCGATCAAAGTTTACGGACACTTTAGTAATGAGCCGGAACAAAAATGGTATGTCACTCTGTACTACAGCAAGACTGATGAAGGATATGTATATGAAGTAGGATCTTCAGGGGAAGTATATGCGGATAATATAGAGGAATACTTGGAACAAAAGGAACAAGAATAAGAGTTAGACGATTAGATATTAATTATATGGAGCAATTAATAGATAAAGAGGTCCTTCCAACAGATTCCATTGAAATGAGCTAAGTTTTTCTGTAGCATTTTAATTACCATTTAGAACACACCGAAAAAGTCTAGGAAGAAGCATATTGCTACTGCCTAGACTTTTTTTATTTATCTGTTTTGTTGATGGATTTATGACGTTCTTCGTCCAGTATGTGCGTATAGATCATCGTTGTATTGATGTCTGAATGATTTAAAATGTCTTGCAACATAGGTAAATTATTATTTTCCTGGAAGTGTCTGGTCGCAAAAGAGTGGCGTAATTTATGGATCGTGAGCGTGTTTTTCTCATACAGCTTGAAATAGTTTTCAAATCTCTTTTGGATGCTTCGGAGTTGCAACCTGGTTGCCTTGCCATTGTTTGTAGGGGCAGAGAGGAATAACGCTTTTTCAGAAGGTTCCGGCTTATATCGTTTCTCTCTAATGGCTATGTAATCCCTCAAATCAAGTGCCGCTAAGTCTGAAAAGGAAACTACATCTTCAATGCCACCCTTGCGGATGACTTCAACTTTGCTTTTAGTCCAATCAATGTCTGTCAGATTAATAGATAAGGCTTCTGAAGCACGCAATCCAGATCCAAGTAATAGACTGGCAAATGCCAAGTCACGTTCTACATTAGCGACATAACCAGCATATTTTCTCTTTTGGTCCTTAATTAGCCGGCCATAATCATGTGCGAGGAATTCACGAAACTGGCTGAATTCTTCAGCTGTGAGAAGGGAGTTTGCGATCCGTTCTGCTTGTTTCTTTTTAGAAACTTTGTCTTTTGAGATTTTCACTTTGGCCATCACATTGCGCTTAAGATAAGGATACAATTCATCATCTTCAGCAATTTGGCTTAGGTAATGAAACCAGCTTTTAAGTGATGCAAGTTTTCGTCCAACGGTAGTGGGTTTGTTGCCGAGTTGATTCTTGCAATGATTCTGATAAGTAGTGATGTCCTTAACCTTAAGCTTCTCCAGGACTTC
>JAZNGP010000097.1:0-5021 GCA_045576475.1 Bacillus sp. (in: firmicutes)
GCGCCTCGAGAACAGCGGATGGATCAAAAGGAAAGAAGGTACAGACCGCCGTGAGAAACTCATTTCATTGACTGAAGAAACGATCGAAAAGATGCCTGATTTATTGAATCAAGTCGAGTCTTTCCGTGAACCCGTTTATGACCTTCTGACCGAAGAAGAAATAGCGGTGTTGACGAAAAGCCTTGAGAAAATCATTTATCAATTAAAGCAGTAAATCATCAGGGGGTATTATTTTGCATTACAAGAAACCATTATGGACAAGCCGGTTTTTAAGTTTGTGTTTCAGCAGTTTTTTTATTTTCCTTCCCTTCTATGCGCTTCTGACGGCACTTCCGTTTTATGTGCTTGAAGACTTGAAGGAATCCCAGCAATCGGTAGGACTCGTGATCAGCATTTTCCTTTTGGCGGCTGTTTTGGTCCGTCCGTTCGCCGGAAATCTTTTGGATACACACGGCAGGAAGAAAATTTTGTTCATTTCACTTGTCATACTGCTGGTTTCGACAGCTGCTTATTCATTCGTTACCTCGTATTCCATCTTATTACTTGTCCGTTTTGTGCAAGGTATCGGATTCGGGTTCGCCACCACTGCGACTGGAGCGATAGCTGCCGACATCATTCCGGATGAAAGAAAAGGCGAAGGGATGGGTTATTACGGGTTATTCATGAGTCTTGCGATGATCATCGGACCTTATCTTGGGCTCACCATTATCCAGCAGTCCTCTTTCTCCGTTTTATTCATTTTATGCACTGTGTTCGCAGTCCTTTCTTTCCTGCTCGGTTTGAATATAAAGCTGCCGGCAGCAGCATCAAAACCGGTACGAAAGGAAGACAATCGCTTTACGTTGGAGCTTATCTTTGAGAAATCCGCCCTTCCTATTTCCATAACGGCGGCATTCCTTGCATTTGCCTATAGCAGTATACTGTCTTTCGTTTCCTTGTATGCGGCTGAAATCGGATTGGAATCGATTGCGGGGCTATTCTTCGTTGTTTTTGCGGTGATGGTCATCTTGTCAAGACCTTTCGTGGGCAAGTGGTTTGATTTGTACGGGGAAAATCGGATTGTCTATCCCGCTTTGGTCATTTTCCTTGCCGGTTTGGTGATCTTAAGCTTTACCGGGAACGGACTGGGCTATTTGATTGCCGGCGGAATTATAGGATTAGGATATGGTGCGGTCATACCGAGTTTCCAGACGATTTCGATTCAATCTGCTTCTCCGCAGAAACGCGGGATGGCGACAGCAACTTACTTCATTTTCTTCGACAGCGGAATCGGGATCGGTGCTTTCTTCAACGGCATCATTTCCGCGGCATGGGGCTATGAAACGATGTATTGGATCGCCGCTGCCAGCACCGCTTTCTGTATCCTTCTCTATTCCTTACTTTATGCAAGGAATAAAAAAAGACAGGTGCATCAGGGAGTTACCGCATGAACACTTCATGCCCTGCAAAAAAAGCATTCAGAAGATTTTCTGAATGCTTTTTCCTTAAAACAAGGACTTGCCTCAAAGATTACTTATATGCTTTTAAAGGAAGATAGCTTAATGTTTGCCCAGTAGCTGAATCGGTTAAATTCCTTTCCAAATCAAATGACTCCACTTTTTCTATCTTATTGAATCTTCTTACGAAATTTTCTAATACGATCTTTAATTCCAGCCTTGCCAACGGTGCTCCTAAACAAAAGTGAGCTCCTTTACCAAAGGTGAGATGCTGCTTATTATTCGGGCGGTGAATATTAAGGGTGAATGGGTCCTCAAACATGCTTTCATCCACATTTGCTGCACCCATCCAGGCAATCACGAGATCTCCCTTTTTCATTTTCACTCCGAACAGCTCATTATCTTGTTTCACAGTCCGGTGTCTTCTGCTCATCTGGAAACGGTAGCGTAACATCTCTTCAACCGCATTCGGGATCAGCTCCGGCTGGCTGCATAGTTCTGCATACAGACTTTGATCATCATAAAGAAGTGAGTAGAAAGTAGTGGAAATCATATGGCTGGTCGTTTCCATTCCTGCTCCCAAAATAGCCATCGTCATTTCGATAATTTCCTTATCATCTAATCTTTCGCCGTCCACTTCTGCCCTGATTAAATCGGATATAATATCGTCCCTTAAGTCGGTGCGTTTTTCACTGATGATAGGCATTAAGTATGTAAAAAACTCTCGAAAAGCAATGTTTTTCTTCTGATCGATTAATTCTTTTTCTTCTTTTTTATAAGGAAGGAATAAAATGTCTACCCAATTCTTGAATAATTCTATATCAGGCGCTGGGATTCCCAGTAAATCCGACATGACAATGGTGGGCATCGGAGTGGATATCCCCTGGACAACGTCGATTATTTCTTCGTCACTTAGTTGATCTATCAGGTTTTTTGCAACCTCGTTTATACGCGGCTCCCAGCTTGTCAGACTCCTAGGCGTAAAAGCAGCAGCAAGTAATGTCCGTCCCTTTCTATTATTCGGCGGATCGAGCTTCATCGAAAATACTTTATTATCACTATGGTCAGTATCACTAATTTTAACGGAAGTTGTGGTACGATCCCCTTCTCCGGAAAAATAGTCATAATCACTTAATACTCTTTTGACATCCTCATACTTAAACACATTCCAAGTATTCGATGTTTCACTATAACTTACAGGCTCATTATGCAGCATATGCTTATACCAATTTATCGGATGAAATTGTTCTGATCTGGATTGAAATTGCTTGATATCTTCAAAAGATATAATCTCTGTTTTCAAATTATTTCCTCCTCGTTTGACTAGTTCCAATATTCTTAACTTTAAATAAAGTACTCTAATCAGATTACTTCTCGAATGCTTTATAGTCAATCCGATGAAAGTCATGGGTGCATTATGCTAGGATGATTGATTTATGGAAGTGATGATGAAGAGGAACTATTTTTCAATCTATGCTTACGTCCAACGTCTGAAACAAAAAGGCATCCGGAATAAATTCCGAATGCCTTTCGTCCGCAACTGGAAGATCAATCTTCCAATTTGTTCTTGATTGTATACTCTTCTTTTTTCTCCGTCAGCCAATCCGCATATCTTTCATTGATTTCTGCATCGAACAGAATCTCTTTGATCTCTTTTTTAACGTCTTCATATTTGGCTTCCGTTGCTTCTTTCTTGCCTGTCACTTTGATGATGTGGTAGCCAAAATCCGTTTTCACGATATCGCTGATTTCTTCCACATCAAGTGCGAATGCCGCTTCCTCGAATGCTTCCGTCATTTCCCCTTCACCGAAGTAGCCAAGATCTCCGCCATTTTCAGCTGTCGCTGTATCGGTTGAGTATTCTTTCGCCAATTCCGCGAAGTCTTCTCCAGCATTGACTTTCTCAAGTACTTCTTTTGCGGTTTTTTCGTCTTCCACCAAGATGTGGCTCGCTTTCACTTGCTCTGGTTCATTGAAGGATTCTTTATTTTCCTCGAAGTACTCTTTCATATCCTCTTCTGTGATATCGATATCTTTGCCGAGGATTTTCTCGACGATCAAGAAGTTCTCGATGTCTGTTTTGAAGTTTTTCAACGAAATGCCGCTTGCTTCAAGCGCAGCGTTGAATGTTTCTTCACCGCCGTAATCTTCAATGAATGTATCAAGTTCTTCATTCACTTCTTTTGATGTTACTTTGATGTTTTGTTTTTCGCCTTCAAGCTGAATGATTTTATTGTTGATCAATGTATCCAATACAGTCTTGCCATATTGGCCTTCCATTACATCATACAATTCATCCTTGGTGATTTTCTCACCGTCGACAGTGGCGACCACATCTTTATTGTTCGTGTAAAAATAGATGCCTACCGCTGCGATGATGATGATTAAAGCAGCAACGATCGCTGTCAGCACTTTTTTATTTTTCATTTTTTCCAATTTGTATATTCCCTCCAGCAGTCGTTTGTTCAACACTTTCCTTATATCCACATGGTAACCTTGAATGATGAACAATCTGTTACCAAGCAATGAATATGCTATTAAATAGTAAAATGGAACACCTTTCATTGTCCATGGTACTTAATTGAAATCATTCCCAGAAGCTTACATAACAGAAAAAGAAGAGACTATTCTTTAGTCTCCCCTTAAATCCGGATTTTTTTCATATGGAATATGGATGGTGAAAGTTGTTCCCTTTCCTTTTTCACTGGATACTTCCACATTTCCTTTGGATATCCCGAAGGAAGGAGAAGTTTTATATGAAGGAAAGGATATCCGCAAGATCGGATTGACGAAGTTCCGCAACAAATATGTCTCAATCGTGTTCCAGTCGTATAATCTTCTGCCGTATATGTCTGCATTGCAAAATGTCTTGACCGCCATGGAAATAACGGGATCCAAGCAAGAAAACAAAAAAGAATACGCTTTGGACATGCTGGAGAAAGTCGGCATCAGCAGAAAGCAAAGTACACAAAGAGTATTGACGCTCAGTGGAGGACAGCAGCAAAGGGTGTCGATCGCACGGGCATTATGCTGCGATTCGGAGCTGATAGTGGCGGATGAACCAACCGGCAACCTGGATGAGGATACGGCTAAAGACATTGTCCGTCTCTTCCAGGATCTTGCCCATAAAAACAATAAATGTGTCATCGTCGTCACGCATGACCAAGGAATCGCCCAGATTTCAGATGTGACTGTAACACTATCCAAAGGAAAATTGACGATGCGCTAAAACAAAAGCGGATGTGCTGTATGCCAGCCATCCGCTTTTTGTATGTCAATAAGTATTCTTCCATAAAAACTGTCAAAACGCATTAACTTCAACAATGATACTTTTTAATAGATCGATTGATTGTATCGGTTCTTCATCAAGCTCTAAACTGTGATTTCCGCCGTCAATCACTTTTAGAATAAGATTACGATTCATCTTCAATCGCTCAAGGCGGCCGGCGTCGAAATAGTGATCTTTATTTCCGATAAAACAGATTCCCTTATGACCGCTATTCAACATTGCATGAAATACATCTTCCCTTTGTACTAACGGAGTCAGCCAGACTAGTTTCGCATCTTGCAGCATTGGCTGATTCA